>CAZXPK010000052.1:14291-20236 GCA_964642565.1 uncultured Anaerolineaceae bacterium | reverse complement strand
ATAATTAACATTTAAGGACTTTATGCAATTGGGGATAACTAGATGAAATTAAGCATAATTATTCCGGTTTTCAACGAAGAAAATTCCCTGGAGGAAATTGTCAATCGTGTCATCGCGGTCGATTTAGGAGAAATTGAAAAAGAAATCATAATATCAAATGACGGCTCCAACGATAAAACATACGATATCATTCAACAACTCCAATTAAAATATCCGGGAATAATTTCCTATCATTCACCTACAAACCTGGGTAAAGGTGCCGCTGTTCGTTTAGGATTCGCTATATCATCCGGTGAAATGATTACAATCCAAGATGCTGATCTGGAGTTGGATCCGAATGATTACCGACGCTTGCTCACTCCCCTGCTCAATCATGAAACTAAAATTGTGTATGGTTCTAGGTTCCTTAATTCAAAAGTAAAGCTTAAAAGAACTTCCCGCTTGGCCAACCGTTTTTTGTCTTTTCTTACTAATCTGCTCTTTGGCTGCCATCTTACAGATATGGAAACAGCGTATAAAATGTTTATTCGTGAAACGATGAATGTTGTCTGATTACGTTGTGTCCACTATGATTTTGAACCCGAAATTACAGCAAACTTTTTAATCCGTGGTTAGCATTTATGGAGGTACCCGGCTCTTACACTCCTCGGACAATACAAGCAGGCAAGAAGATCTCATGGGTTGATGGGTCCGAAGCAATTTATACTCTCATTAAGTGCCGTATAATTAATCTTGGATAATTTTGTGCAAAATTTTACTACACCCACCAAAATTTTCTATCGGGTAATTTTATGGGCTATTCTTATCATCAGTGTTTTTGTATTGACGCGGCTCGCTCCCATACTTACTAAACCCGAATACCTCCCTAGTGATGATTTTGTACAATTTTGGGCAGGTGGGAAACTAAATTTACAAGGTGAAAATCCTTTTGATCCTCAAAAAGTTGAACAATTGCAAATCGCTTCAAGTGGTCAGGCTTCAGGAACATATACGATTTCAATAATGCTAAACCCCCCATGGACAATATCCCTGGTAATGCCTTTTGGTATGTTTGATTATCCTTCTGGTAGGTTAGTTTGGCTAATTTTTTCCACCTTGTTGTTAGTCATATCCTCACAATTACTCTGGCGTATCTATTCTGGGAACCCAAAGCAACGCTGGCTGGCCTTGCTGGTTGTATTCATATTTGCCCCAACGACCTCAGTACTTGAGGTTGGGCAAATCGCACCCATGCTATTATTTGGACTTACAGGATTTCTATATTTTGCAACCTCTCGTCAAAATGATTGGCTGGCAGGAGCATTTATAGCACTAACTTCCATAAAACCTCAAGTAGCGTTTATATTTTGGATTGCACTGCTTTTTTGGGTAATCAAGCAACGTCGCTGGTTGATTCTCATTAGCGCAGCGATTACTATCCTGTTATTAACTTTGATCGCCATGATTTATAACCCTCACATCGTACAACAGTACCTTATCATGCTCCAAACTTATCGCATCTCCGATTGGGCGAACCCAACCATCGGAGCATATTTAAGATTTTTCTGGTTTGGGACAGATAAATTTTGGCTTCAATTTCTACCTTCTGTGTTTGGTGTGTTATGGTTTTTGTATTATTGGTATAACCATAACAAATCATGGAACTGGGTGGATGAGTTACCAATATTATTACTTGTCTCTCAGATTATCTCGCCTTATACGTGGACGTACGACCAGGCGATTTTAATTCCAGTGATCATTCAGGTAGCAATTTGGATGTTGCGTGGTTGGAAACGTTGGTCAACATTAATTTTGTCAATGGTTTTTTTAGGTATAAACGTTCTAGATTTAATTTTACATATGAGATTAAGTGACTTCTGGTTTATTTGGTTAGCGCCAGCATTGCTCATTTGGTTCTTAATAATTCGTTGGCAATATACACCTCAAAAGAAAATGTTAGGTATTCAATCAATTTAGTCGAAAAATTATGCGCCTTAAAACAATGATACACTTCTGTTAATGAAGATTAAACATAGCGGTATCAGCCTCGATATATTGTGGATTTTAGTGATCCTTGCAGGATTCCTTTTCTTCACTTCATTGATTCCTCTTCCTCCAAATGATTTTTGGTGGCATTTAAAGATTGGCGAGTATATATATACCAACCACAACATCCTCACTACAAATATGTTCGCATGGACTTTACCGTCAGACCAGCCTTTTTTTTATGCTGCCTGGCTTGCTGAACTGCTATTTTATATTCTTTATCGCTTGGGTAATATTGATCTGATAATTACAGTACGCACCATACTAATTGGAGTCACTTTATGGCTAGTCGCCGCTGAAGCTCACCGACGAAGTAGATCCTGGCGCATCGCAGCCATTGCAATTGCCATTCTTTGCCCAATAACCATTAATAATTTAATTGTGCGAACCCAGATATGGGCCTGGCTCCCATTTATTACCACATATATTGTTTTAAAACGATATACAGAAGGAAATATTGGGTGGCATTGGCTTTTACTTTGCCCCCTAAGTATGATTTATTGGGTGAATGTCCATGGAAGCTTCATATTAGGTCTGATACTCATTGGGGCTTTCTTCCTGGGTGAAACTTTTACCAAGTTAATCAAACAAGAAAAAGCGTTAAACTGGCACCAAATTGGATGGATTGGTAGCACAGGGATTCTGTCTGGTTTGGCAGTCCTTGTTAACCCTCGGTTTACAGCCATAGTCGGTTACACGTTCAACCTGCTCACTAACCCTCCCAGCCAACAGCTGATTGAGGAATGGCAGTCACCTACCCCCCATGGGATAGCTAATATATCCTTCTACTTGGGTATCCTGCTCTTTATAATCATACTGGCGTATTCCAGATATCGGCTTACCCCCACTGAGATTATACTTTTTGCAGGATTTCTATGGTTAGCTTGGTCAGGTCAGCGTTATGTTATCTGGTATGGAATAATCGTCAGCCCAATCCTGGCTCGAGAAATCAAAGACCTTCCCCTAAAGACGCCATGCTTCATTCCTCAAAAAAACTGGCTTAACTTAGCGTTGGTTATTTTGTTATTTATCCCCTCAATTGTTGTACAACCCTGGTTTGTAGAGCGTCTGCCACTGCCGGATACTTATTGGGAACAGGTTCTGCGAAATTCCCCAGCTGGACCATTGCTAAGCATTGAAACACCTGTTGCAGCAGCTGAGTACTTAAAATCTCATCCGGGTGGACGACTTTTCAACGAGATGGGATATGGCAGCTACCTGATCTGGGCAATTCCTGAACAAGGTGTGTTTGTCGACACTCGAGTGGAATTATTTCCATATGAACAATGGCTGGATTACATTCACATCAACCGTGGTACAAATTACAATGAAATCCTTACAAGGTATGGGGTGGATAGAATATTATTGGATAAAAAGTTGCAACCTGATCTAGCGACCGTGTTAACCACAGACAAGATGTGGAATCTTGAATATGATGACCCGTACGCACAGATCTGGTCAAAAGCATCAGCTCCATGAATTCAGACCCTCAGAAGAAAAATATATATATTAATATCGTCATGTAAACATCAAATAAAAATGCCTATAATTAATTCTAAGCGCCTACAGGACTATCCTCGCCTGATGTTTATCACCATGTGGATAATCCTGGCATTTAACGTAATCTTTAGAAATGGATGGCTTGGTGCGGTAAGACAAATAATTGGCAGCGATTTTATTACCTTATATGGAGCTGGAATAGCTTTTCGGACGGATTTAGCAAACCTGTATAATTTCACTAGCCAGGCAGCTATCCAACAAGCATTAATCCAGCCAACCTCGTTACCCGGTGTTAATCCATATATAAGTCCTCCCTATGTAGCTGCGGTCTATAGCCTTTTCACTTTTTTACCACTTCCCTGGGCATTTATTTTATGGAACGTGTTGACAATATTATTTACAGTAGTAGCCGTCCATTATTTAGTCATATTACTCCCAGAATCCTTAAAATCGAAACTTGGCTATTGGCAGCTATTAATCATTGTCCTCTCCTTCTTTCCTTTTATCGAAGGCTTTCAGGCAGGACAAAATCATGCACTCACCCTCCTGTTGGTAACTTGTGTCTTAACTTTCACCTTATCTGAACGTTGGTTCTTGGCCGGGAGCATGGCTGGTTTAATGATCTACAAGCCTCAAATGGTACTCGGGTTCCTGATAATCTGGATAGTTTGGCGCAAATATAAAGCTTTGGCTGCCTTCGCTATCCTAGCTATTTTATGGGCAGGAATTATATTTATTGTAAAAGGAATTACCCCCTACCTGACATACCTGAGTGTTAGTCGAGACTTTATTTTTTTACCCTATGTACAAGGTTTCCCAGGTTATTTATTACTCACATTATATGGTTTATTAGCAACTATCTTCCCAATTGAATCATTGTCCGTCATTCATACCATTAATATATTTTTTTCAGGAATTTTTATCATAGGGGTGGCTTGGTCGGCATATAAATCTCGAGACTTACCCATACTCGCCCGTACACCTATAATAGTATTAGCCTGTCTGATTCCAATTGTAGCGACTCCCTATGCTTTACTCCACGATTTAGTCATCTTGATTCCAGGATTTATTTTGTGGGCACGTTATGAAAATTCGCGATCTCTACTTTATACTGCCATCGTGATATATCTGGGTAGTTTTTTCCTAACACTTATGGCTTCATTGACACACATCGCATTGATGGCAGGGCTCACACTCGGTTTAGTAGCAATAATCTTTCTAAGGGTATTCACACAACATAAAGATTCTTTCTGGGGGGTTAGTCAATGAATTGGTGGTTGCGGGTCAATCGGATTTTATCGCCAAGGCGATTGACATATGCCTGGTTCGCCGGGGGAGTATTATGGTTTGCCTGGCTGATCAGTAGCTTGTTCGGATCCGGCAACATGGATTTGGCTGGTCAGGTGGTCGGTACGGATTATCTACAATTCTATTCCGCGGGTGTTACTCTTAGGCAAGGCCAAAGTGCTAACCTATATAACTTTACATATCAAAGCCAGCTTGAACAAACCATCGCTGGACCTGGATTGACCAGCTTTCATGCTTACATAACCCCACCGTTTTTGGCCTGGCTATTCGTTCCACTATCATTTCTACCATATACCCAGAGTTTTATTGTCTGGAGCTTGCTCAGCTTCTTATTCCTTTGGGGAAGTATCCGGCTGCTATCCACTGAACGACCATTGAAAGGTTTCCTGTGGTCACTTACCTGGTTTCCAATTTTTGCTGCTATTAGTTTTGGGCAAAATAGCTTATTGAGTTTATTATTTTTTTGTCTCGCTTATTGGCTTTGGCGAAAAGAAAAATATTTAGCTGCTGGGTTAGTGAGTAGTTTGTTGTTATTTAAACCGCAGATGGTTTTGGGATTAGGATTGCTTTGGTTACTAGAATGGCGCAAAAGTTGGAAGTCCTTGTTTGGCTTGCTTTTAGGAGGAGCTACTTTGGCTGGATTATGTTTTTGGTTGTTACCAGATGCCAGCCGGTCATACATCGATCTTGTCCGTAACTTCCTGCCCGGAATGATCTACCAGGATCAATTTCCACTCTGGCACCTCCACTCCTTACGCGGATTTTGGATCCTATTATTCCCTGGTCAGGTGTGGCTGTCAGAAGGTTTATCACTTCTCTTGTCTATCGCTGGCATTATGGCTTACATCTATTTCTGGCGCACAAATCGTGATAAATCGGATTTATTATTTGCTGGTGCGGTCTGTTTGACGATTTGGGTCACCCCCCATGCGATGACGTATGATTGGAGTATCTTGCTTATCCCTGCAATATTATTCTGGCAAGCACTGCCTCGAATAAGACCACTCTGGAAGCCATTAATTGCATTAATATGGATTGCTACTTTTTTAAGCGGACCGTTGACATATTTACAGCTTAAATATCTACCTTTTGCAGTCCAAATAAGCATTCCT
>CAZXPK010000052.1:0-14191 GCA_964642565.1 uncultured Anaerolineaceae bacterium | reverse complement strand
GGCTCAGCATCAGTGTATTCACTCCATACTCCCTTAATCGTTCTTCCCAATCACCGTTCGCGTTGCTGACATTTACGTAGTCGGACCAGACTTTCTCAGAATACAGCTCAATACGCGAATCCACAAATACCTGATATTGCGGGTAAGCAGCCCAGATCAGATAACTCCCAAATGATATGGCATTAAATAGGTGACCTGGTGGTTTACGATCCAGTAATATTTGCGTCGCTTGAATAGGTGTTTCAGCTGAGATTAATCCGGATTTGGTCGTTGGTAAAGGTAAGGCACTCTTAAACCAGGGCAGAGATATAATTCCCAGTGTGATTATCACGATAGTAAATATGATATTTACCAATCGCGATCCCTCTTGATTCGCTGGTAGCCGTTCAGCTTTTTGTAATTGATTTACAATAGCGGCAATGTGACCTGCAATGATCGGTGCCATTGCCAGCCCAAACCATACAATCCCTCTAGATGTTTTTAACCCCAACAGACCAAACACAAGAAATGTAGCAATTTGAAAGAAGTTAGGCCGTTTTGGAGAAAGGGCTAAAATGATGGCACTACCCATTAGTCCACACAAGAAAAACGCTCCCATTAAGGTGTTGATGGTCGGAGGCGCCCACTCAGTGACTAAATTTTGAACCACTGAGTTACTGGTAAGTGATTTAAGATAATTAACAATTCCAAATCCCCGCGGATTAATCAAACATACTAAAGCAGTTAATCCAAGCACTAGACCTGGCACTATAATCAGTTTATTCTCGATTTTACGATTGACTTTAATTCGTTGTTCAATTACTTCCCAAATCTTCTGCCCCCACCAGATTCCGATCATAATCAGCCCGATTAAAAATGTTCCATGGCTGTTTACCCATATCAGCATACCCAAAGGAAAAACCACCAGCCAATGCCAGTGGTAGTTTTTGTCATATTCATAAATTGCCAGTAAATATAAACTCGCTAATAAAAATGTGATCCCTTGTGGGCGTACATTCCAATCATTTAAGCCAAGAGCTGCCGCAAATAACACACCAAACGTAGCTATCCGCCAGCTTTTCGCAACTCGTTTACATATAAAAAAGATTACCCCATAAGCTGAACTGATCACAAGACTATAAATAAAAATCACCAGTGCTGGACCACCCAACCTGTAAATTATATATAACGCAGTCTCCATTAACCAAAACATTTGATATGAGGGATAAGGTTGCCCAGCTTCGGTGTATGAATATATATCAGTCGTCGGTATTTTCCCCGTAGTAATAATTTCACGTCCGATGGTGATATGCCACCAAAAATCATGTGGGCGAATTGGATGAGTATTTATAAAGATGAAGATACCCATCAATGCAGTTAAACCCCATAGATGTTCTATAGTCAACCGTAACTTAATGGGTCTCACTTAGCCGGAGCTCCTCTATTAATAATCGTCTTGGTCTAACAGCCCACCAACGTACCCAATATAAGCCAATTAATAAGACCAATGGAAGTGGAAAAATCAGATTTAATTGCATATTCGGCTGAGAACTGGTCAGATTCAAATAATATAATGCCCATTGCCATACAAATAATAACGCTGCCGTAATTATAGAAACCAATTGTCCTCCCCGAACCCAGCGCTCAGTGAGCATCGCTGATACGAGTATAAATGGCAGGATCAATCCGCTGAAATTCCCGGGTATTGTAGGAATTCCTATCCACTGGCTGATTACCATGGTCAAGCATGCAGTCCATAGAAACCCCCGAAAATCCTTCCTCAAACACAGCCACCACTCAATTATCAGGATTACTACCGATGCTCCGCTGACCAACCAACCAAGTTGTTTTCCCAAACCAGGCCATGTGTTGCTGAAAAAAACTCCAGGAGTACCGGGAGGAAAATTTTGCTGGAATTTATATAATAACCTAATGTACTGAATTATCCAATCTGGAACTAGAAATAATCCTACGATGGATAAAAATATCAATGTAAGAAAAAACCATAAGATCAATGATTTTCTTTTCTGAAATGCTGCCCAAACCAAGATAAAAATAACGGATAGAACGACCATTTGAGGCTGAATGGTTGCTAACGCCAAAAATACACCGCTAACTTCATTCCGATTGTTATAGATCCCAAGAAATGCTAAAACCAGAAATAATGATGCCCAGATTGACAATCCTCCATCCAACCAAGGTATTACAACCTGATAACTAAAAATAGTGAACAACAAATATAAGAAAAACACATACCAGGTAGGTTTCCATGCAGTTAATTTTAAGCCTAAAAACAATATCATGAAAATTATTGCAAGCTGAACAGTTGACCATAATGCATGGGCAAGAATTCCATTTCCTGTTAAAGTGAATGGTAATATTACCATCCCAGAATATAAAGGTGATGTGTATCTGGGTGAATTTCTATCCACAAAGCTATTCTCTTCATTAACAACTTCCTGAATTTGCGCAGTAACAGAATCACTATAAGGGCTATTACCCGTCGTTACAAGTGAGCGTATGCTAATCCACTGAATAGAAAAACCTTCCCCAGCAATATTGTACTCAGCAAAATTATAATTTCCCCATACTAAGCCGATCAAGACTAATACCAGTAAGATAACTACCAGAACAGGAGCTAACGAATGTGATTGATTCAATGCCCCTCCGTGAATGGTTGGAGTATATCATGCAAGATATTCTGATTTACATAATTGTAAGTTCATACCATTTTTACTTTGCTTTAATTGGGTTATAAGATATTATTATATTATCTTCTTTTAATAGTAATACCCATTGAGGGAAAAATGTCAAAAATCTATATATCACCCAGGAAACCCTGGGATCTGTCCTCATTCATTATTTGTGTAATTTTGTTTGTTAGTTTTATCACCTCCATTAATACCACTAAAGCCCATGCCTTAGATATTCCCCAACCAATATATCCAGAAAATTATACATATACAACTCCTGACACTGACCCACCCTTGGGAATTCCTTCCTTCTCTTGGTCAGTTGTGAGTGGAGCAACAAAATATCGTTTGCAGGTGGATAGCGAGATTGGTTTTAATACCCCGATAGTCTTGAACACCACTACACAAAACACATCTTTCACGCCTGCATCCACAAATTATCTATTTGCAGACGGTGAATGGTACTGGCGAGTACGTGTTGAAGAGCCAACCCCAGTCGGTGAATGGAGCCAAATTATGCTTTTCACCAAATCTTGGGGGACCGATGAGAACCAGCCCACACTGCTATCGCCAGTCAATGATGCTGTGCTGGCGTTCTTTACCGCTCCAGTTTTTTCTTGGACTCCGATTATTGGTGCGGCAAAATACCGGTTTCAGATCGCTGAGTATCAAGAAGGATTTAGCTCCCCAATTTTTAGTGTCGATACTCTTTCGACCACTATTCAACCGAATAATAGATTAGCGAACACCGAATATTGGTGGCGGGTAGTTCCTATGGACGCCGCTGACCATCTTGGCACCTCCAGCGAAATTCGAAAATTCACCTTGGCATACGGGACAAATGAAATGAACCTGGTGCCACCTTTAATTGAACCAGCGGACGAATCATTTCCTATTTTCACTCCCACTTTTCATTGGTGGGCAGTGGATGGTGCTGAACATTATCGTCTTGAATATACTTCCAATGTAACTTGCGACTTCAGTGTTGGAACAAGTGTAGATACATTCCAGACAACTTATACACCTACCGACACTTTCCCTAATAATGTTCGTTATTGTTGGCATGTGCGGGTCGAATCAGGCTCTACCGTAGGTGATTGGAGCGAAACATGGCACTTTCAAAAAAGGTGGTATCTCCAACCTCAATTACTGACACCCACTAATCTATATCAGACTGGGTTATATCCTTTATATAGCTGGACACCCGTACCTGGTGCTTCTAGTTATAAGATCGAAATTGCTGATAATCCAGGCTTTGACCCGATGTTTGAGACATACACAACAGCAAATACTACGTATGCTCCTCAAGTCAACTATATCGGAACAAAATATTATTACTGGCGTGTAACACCTATCGATGGTGGTGGGGAATTGGGTTTACCCAGCGATGTAGCTGAATTTCAAAGTTACTACAATTCAATAGCACCCATCCTGGTCTATCCGCCTTATTATTATCTCCCTAATGACCCCATTCACTCCGGGGAATATACACTGAACCCGGTTGAAGACCGAACTGTCGCTTACCCCATCTTTATTTGGCATAGAGTCATGACACCCGCTCCTGATGGTGGTGTCTTTGCAACCGCTTACCGCATCCAGGTAGACACAACACCTTTCTTCACTAATGATTTATGGGAATATGACACAGAAAACACTAGTGCTACCCCTACCGATGGTAATGATTTTATTCCACATGCAGGGCAGGATTACTACTGGCGGGTTTGTGTTCTCGATTATATCGACGGTAATTGCCTGGCTGATGCATACTCAGGCTGGAGTCAAATTTGGAAAGCGCGCTTTGATCCCCAATTTGATCCCGATGACCCCAATCCATGGGTGCTTCCGCCTACCCATGGAGATACACCTGAGCTTCTCAGACCTGTACACGGACAGGAATCAGTCGAGGCTACTCCTCTATTGGAATGGATGCCGTTCCAGGACACAATCCAAACCCAATATCAAGTTGAGGTCAGTCGAGATGCAAATTTTATTACCCATGAAATTACTGAAACCATGAATATCCCTGCATATGCCCCCAGTGAAAGTATTGCACAACGTAGTCTCGGGCGCACTGATTATGGTACATTTTATTGGCGAGTACGGGGTTATATCGATGGTGCTTGGGGAGATTGGAGCGAAGTGTGGCGCTTCCAAATAGCATCCCAAAGTGAGTGGCGTTATTCTCGTACATTAGGGGATCCAGCTAACCAATTGTTGATTGGCACAGATCCACCAGGTGATACATCACTAACCTATGACCTTACTAATTTATACGCTACACAATCGGATGAATATTGGTTCTTAGGTTTTAATGCCAATATATCTTCAACGGATATGACATATGTATTTTATATAGACTTAGACCACTTGGATGGATCAGGAGCAAATACACTCCCCGAGAGGTCTTACCTTGTAAGCACGATCAGTGCTCACCAACCTGAATATGCCATATATGTGGAGAAGATTGAGGGTGTGATCAATGCCCAAAACACCTGGGTCTATGCCTGGAATGGAACTGTCTGGGGCTCTGGACAAAGACTCTCCGATATAGGAGGCCTGGTCTTTGCCTCCACCGGTTATGTCGAGCTCCAATTACCAAATGTAGCAATTGGCATGAGTCAGGTAACCAGTAGCGCCTCTATAATGCTCATCAGCGTCAATAATTCGACGAAAGTGGCGGAGGATTCTTTACCCTCTGATCCAGAGGTTCCTGGTACTACACTTCTGAGTCGTTTCACGGCTGTATCAGACCACATGAACTTGATTTCCCCACCCAATATGGTGTCCGGAGACCCGACCACCATTCCATCCATCCTTCCTTTCTTTTGGGATTGGCCAACTGGAAGTACCCCCTCGACCCCCTTTGCGGGGAATAAACTTGAAGTCCATTTAGACCCAAATTACACAAATCTTGTTGCTGAATATCAATTCAATTCGACGAAAAGTAACCTTGGCGAGAATAACGTCACATTATTAAGCGATATCGTTGGGGACTACATCTACTATTGGCGCGTGCAACCCAGATATTGGTCCCCTGGTTACGAAGAGGGATTTGGCGCGTGGACTGCTGGATGGAGCTTCCGGCGGTCGGGTTTCACCGCTCAAAACCTACAAATTTCGAGTGCTTGGGCAACCCCCACTTTTAGCTGGGATATGGTAGAGGGAGCTAATACTTATCGGTTGCAGGTTTCAACTGATCCAGGCTTTAACTCGATTGTTATCAATCAGGTCACTCCATTGACTTCCTATACCCCTTCAGTCATCCTTGCGGAAGGCAATTACTATTGGCGCGTACAAGTCACTCGTTATGGCAATATTGTAAATGACTGGTCAAAAGTTGAGCAATTTACCCTCAGCTTTCCAACACCTTCAGGTCTCACACCTGACGATAATACAATTATCCACTATTCTCCAACATTCTGCTGGAACCCATTGATAAAATATAACGACGAAGCTCCATATGAGCCTATATTGACCGCTTGGAAATACCACGTACAAGTAAGTCGTGATGAAAACTTCAGTACTACCTATGATTCAGTCGATACTGATAACCATTGTTGGACACCTACAAGTGGGTATCCTGATAGCATCTATTGGTGGCATGTCGCCATGATTGATGGAAGCGGTAATATAGGATCATATAGCTCTGTGGCTACTTTTACAAAACAATACCCTGTAACTACTCTGGTTAGCCCAAAAAGCGGAGCCTTCCCACAAACACCAACATTTATTTGGACCCAGGTAGATGGTGCTGCGACTTATCACTTCGAAGTTTCTTTGTATTCAACTTTTTCCCCTTTATTCGATTCAGTTGATACTATTAATACCCGTTTCACACCTACCAAAATCTACGCTAAGGATGAGATGTACTTCTGGCGGGTTGCCATCCGAGACCGCAATGGTGAGCAAGGACCTTTTATAGATGCCTTTGTCAGCATAAGAAATTATCTATTCCTACCACTCGTAGAAAGATAATTTTCGTCTAAAGAATTCGTGGTTTGATACACCCTGCTTTTTTATAATGTTGGGGGGGCTTCGTAATGTTTTTGAAGCTGGTCCGGAGGTATCCCACGCGTTTCAATTTTCTTGGCTTGCCCAATCCCGGCCATTGCAGCTCCACTCAGGTGTGGGATTGTATCGATGGAGAAACCCATGAGCTGAGTACATATGATGTCCACTGCCAGGGGGTCACGACCCATCGCAAGCAATCCGTGTTGGACCGGATTTCCAAACAATGGTCCATTTCCTTCCATGCCAATGATTCCATCGACGATGGAAATCACCGGCGGAAGTGACTGATAAAGACCGAGAATTGTGGCATTAATTCCATTTATATGGATGATATTCTTAGGCCAACCATATTTAGAACTTGGCATTACCCCTAACAGGTTTTTTAAACTCAAGGTCACTCCAGCCCAATGATGAGCTTTTAATTTCGGTATTGATATGATGAAATCCGCTTCAGTAACATGTCGTGGAAGCCATAAAGTGTCTGTATTTCGTATCCATCCATCCCGAACTTTGATAGGTATGAGCTCATCATAATTCAGATCAATGAATGGAACGTCACGCGAGTCTAATACCTGTGATAAACCGCAGCTTTTTACTATCGAATAGGTATCACGGCGAAAAGCAGATCCATCCCCGACCACCACTTGACTCACATCCAAATCTCCAAGTAGATCCAAAACTGCGCCTACCAATCTGGGGTTGGTGGTAGCAATATGGTTATCAACTTCATCTAATAGGTTGGGTTTAACCAGAATGTTTTTCCCGCTTAGGTCAGGCATTTGGGAAATGTTCCATAGGTCTCGGAGGTATGAAACAAGATCCTCATCATATGAGGGACACTTTCCCAATCCCACGATCGCTGGGGGTCTCAGCCATTGCAGCTGCCCCCGTAGACTCCATCGTATGAAATTTAGCATCCCCACCCCAGCTGTTTGGTGTTGGATATATGCTACACCTGCACCAATCCCTCCCAGGAGTGCTAATCGGATGAATGTACGTCGGCTTATTTTCTGTTCTGCCATTTACAAATAGCCACGAAACGCCATTATCGCCCAAGCGGTAAAGAAAGGATTATCCTCCCAGCTACCATTTGGGAGTTGGTGTTCAGTAATATTTGAAATTAAAACTTCGTCATCCTCTCCTATTGTCCGTAACGCAAGTAACCCGCTTGATTGTATCAATATACTCGAGTCTCGTTGTAAATCCTGACGTAGTGCAGATAGATCAATGGTTTGTATCTCTGATTGTGCAATCCGATCTAGAGCCATCAACACTAGTGCGGTCGGATAAGCACGGGGAATTACAATTGTATCTAAAGGTCCGGCATTACCAACATTCCATCCTCCATCCACAGTTCTGTATTGTCGAAAATAATTCAGGGCTGCACTAATTCTGAAGTCAGCCAGACGTGATTTGGCTAGCCCTTCTAGGGCTAGTACCGCCATCGCAGCCGGTTCAATCCAACCCGCCTGTCCAGGCAGCCATGGCCATATGAAGGCTCCAATATTATCCCTCTTCGGGATCTCTTCTCCCTGGAATTCCTCCTGGGTGATCTCTAATGTGCCAACAGTAACCATCCACTCTACTGATCTCGATATAGAATCCTGGTTCTGGGTGGAATACCTTAAAGCAGTCAGAGCCCATGCTGTTTGCCAACCACTTTCCGGATCATCCTCATTAATCCCCCATCCCCCATCCTGATGTTGACAGCTCAATAACCAGGATATTCCCCTTTGAAAGGAATTATCGGCGAGGGGTTCGTTCCGGATTGCGAGTAACACCGCTGCGGTCGGCTCTACGACGGGTTTTTGCCCGGTGCTGTACCCCCATCCACCACTCATATGTTGAGCTGAGATCAAGTAATCAATTGCTGTAGGCATTACCATATTATATATAGAAAAACCAGCGGGTTTTTACCCGCTGGTTGAAATTTTCGGATATTATCCAAGATATTCACGTAACCTGCGACGGATTGCCGGATGCCTTAAGCGACTGAGCGCTTGTGCTTCGATTTGTCGTACACGTTCACGTGTAACACCCATCTTGCGCCCCACTTCTTCCAAAGTATAAGCCTGACCATCCAACAATCCATACCGCAATTGTAAGATTCGCACCTCACGTGGGGGTAAACCATTCAATACAATATCCAGGTGTTCCCGTAGCAAATTATAAGTTGCAGTCTCATCTGGAGCTGGTACTTCTTCATCCTGTATGAAATCTCCTAGAACTGAATCTTCTTCGTCATCGGTTGGAGTTTCCAGTGAGAGCGGTCGCCTGGCAACCTGAATCATGTTTTCTACTTTTTGTGGGGTAACCTCAAGGGCTTCAGCCAGTTCATCCACGCTGGGGTCACGTCCCAAACGTTGCGTTAGCTGATGTTGCACTCGCAGCAGCTTATTGATTTGGTCTCCCATGTGAACCGGGACCCGGATCGTTCTACCCTGGTCTGCGATGGCTCGCGTGACTGCTTGTCGGATCCACCAGGTAGCATAGGTGCTAAACTTGTGACCGCGTCGGTAATCGAATTTCTTCGCTGCTCGGATTAGACCAATATTCCCTTCCTGAATTAGATCCAAGAATGGCACTCCACGTCCCATATATTTTTTGGCTACACTGATCACCAGTCGTGAGTTTGCCGTAATTAGATGCTCTCGAGCTAACCAACCGTCTTCAATATGCATCTGAAGCTCGCCTCGCCGGCGTAAGCTCACATTTCCTCTTGCTAGTTCTTCTCGTGCCAATCGACCTTGTTCGATGCGCTTTGCCAGTTGGACTTCCTCCACTGCGGTCAGGAGAGGGACTCGTCCAACCTCTTTCAAGTATAGCCCGATCGTATCGTCAGTATCAATATTAGCTAGATAATTGTCATCCACCACCGCTGCGCGATGGGTTTCCACTTCCGATTCCTCTTCTTCAACCGCGGTTAGCTCATCCTCTGTAGGAGCGCCCACCGTTACATCGTCCATATAAGGTATACCAGCACTTATTAACGCAGCAAAGGCTTCCTCTAACTGATCAACATCCTGCTCAGCTTCCGGAAAGAAGCTGAGGATATCGTCAATGGTGACAAAGGATTTTTTTCTTCCCAGCTCAATGAGCCTGGCTAAAGCTGGATGCTCTTCTTCTCGATTTGCTATCGCATTAATTAATTCTTCATCAATCATTTCTACTCCCTAACCGGATTTCTAACCGGTACAGGAACCATTTTCTTATTATCCAGAATACACTTTTTTTCATCGAAAATCAAGTACCAATTGTCGATGATTTGAGCCATAACACTTTTATGGTGTTGGCGTTCCTTGCCCTCCCGGTTCAGTCGGTAACGCTGTCTCGGTGGTTGTCACTTCAGGGGTTGCCGTCGGCAATAATGGTGGATTTTTTAACAGGTTTAGAATATCATCCATCAACACTTTGTTCACAATATCCACTGGACCAGAACCCACCCGAACATAATACCCACTCCCTATTGCAGTTTGAGTGCCAACATATGTGATTATTTGCGTCCCATCTGATGTTGTCATAGAAATCGTGTAAGCAGGGGTAACCAATCCAATGGAATCAAGTGGCGGCGTTTGGGTCAGAGTCTCCTGTACTTGTAATGAAAACAATTGTGTGCTTATCGATTCAATCTGAAACGAGTCAGCCTGATCCACCGGTACATTCGAAATAGCCCAATTTGATGATCCTGAACTGCGATAAAGATCAAGCTTATCTCCTGTGTTATCTGTGATATTAATTTCATCGACCTGGGTATTAGTAAGATCGTACAGATTTGCTGGAGATGTTGTTGGTGTGGCAGTCGCGGCATTATCGACTTTATTTGCCTGGTATCGTTGGAAAAACCATGCAAACCCAACCAAAAAGGCGAATACCACCAGCAGGATCCATGTCGGACGGCGCACCATAAAGATCTATCCCTGTCTCCTGCGAGCTACCCAGGAACCAATACCTGCGACAAGAACGATACCAGGTAAAACGACCATGGAACCTAGTAAGATCAATCCCATTGTGTATGCTTGAGGTTGAACCAGGTATCGATCAACTGTGGTCTTGGGTGTTAGACTGATCAAATTCTCTTCCTTGGCAGCCCAATCGATGGAATTTACGATCATGTCACTATTCCCATAAAATCCATAATACGCATTCGTGGCAAAATCTGAATCTCCAAATACAACCAGACGACCTCCAATATTCGTTCCTTCGGCTACCACTGCCAGGGGGACGGGACCGGCCAAATCAGCTCCTTGGTCAAATTTCACGCTATTGTCTTGAATCGATGCCATATCTGTCTCCCCCCAGGATTGATCGACAGTAAGGATCAGTTGGGTCTTGCTATAATCGGTTCCGGCTGAATCATTTACCGAGACACTCCTGGCACTTTGGAAACCTGTCCCCATTGTGCTCATTTTTTGGGTAATCACATGCGAAGCATACTGGTAACCAACCGCAAAATATGGGTTCTGAAAGGCCTGATAACCATATGCATCCACGACAACATTATTCCCCAAAACAATTCCATAGTTTTGTGCTAGGTCATTCGCTAATGGATCGGGGGAATCTCCAAATTGAGTATCAACGACAGGATCCTCCATAACCACAACAGAACCACCATTTTTAATAAAAGTATCCAATAAGGCAACCTCTGCATCTGAGAGGGGTTTCTTAGGTCCAGCAATTACAATGACACTGGCATCTTGTGGAATCTGGTTTGTCGCTAATAAATTCAGGGTAGATACTTTGTAATTCCTTGAGCTTAATGCAGTAGACAACTGTGTATAGGATTGGTCACTACCCCCATCGATGGGAAATTCCCCATGACCGGTCAGGAAATATACAACGTGTGCACCCGGGTTCATTAACCTTACCATTGCCCCAGTGAGATCAGTTTCTGATATGGTCGATACGGATTGTTCTGTATTGCCCATATAAAGGACAATCGAGCCATCTTTGCTAATACCAGCATCTTGCGCAGCGACTGGATCCTTATTTGGATCGATAAATTCATATTGGAATTTTCCACCGCCATCAAATACATACTTGTCCAATAAGCTTTTTGCGTTCTCCTTCGACGAGGCAATTGTCGCATCAGAAGAAAAGAAAGCTTTGGCTACCACGCTGTCTGGTAGGCTTTTTAATACATCCACGGTTTCCTCCGCTAATGTATTCGATTGATCCGCTGTCAGATCCCAGCGCTTGGTGTTTTTATATGCCAAATAATTTACCACCACCAGGATTCCCAGGAAAGCTATAGTTAATATTAAAGCATTACTGCCATAGCGTGCTTGCCGTCCCGTCACCAATTTCCGAATTGAATCTGGATCTAACACTACGAATACAGCTAATCCGATGACAAATAATCCAAGGCTTATTTGTAAATACAGATTCCACTGGTGTTGAACAATATACAAACCAGCTGCGACTATCAAAGCTGCTAGTGAAACTCCGATGGAAACCCATCGTATAATTACACGCCACTTGGGTTCCATTATCGCCACCTCCTGATTTCGACTGAAACCGTCCCAAGGAATAATCCCAACGAGGTCAGGCTTAGATAATAGACGATATCGCTTAGGTCTATGGTTCCCTGGTAAAAATTCAGGTAATGGTCTATAAAGTTTAGATAGCTTAATATTTGGCTACCCAGGCCAGCTGTCGTGGTTGAGGCTGGACGGACCAGCCAGAACACCAATACGATTGCCAGGCTTATCAAGAATACAACAACCTGGCTATTGAACAACGACGATATGAAGACACCAATCGCCACCAGGCTGGCAACCATTAATACTAATCCGAGATATCCGGAAATTAGTATTCCCTGGTCAATCCCGGGCTTGACAAGGAAATTCAATACGATTGGGAAAATCCATGTTATTGCCAGCAAGGTAAGCATGAACAAGAATGCGCCTAGCCATTTTCCAACAACCAGCTCCCAATCCTTAACTGGGGCAGTTAATAATAGCTCCATGGTGCCCATCCGCATCTCTTCTGCAATTGATCGCATAGTTATGGCAGGCATCACAAATAATAACAATGTTACTAGCGGGCTGATGACAATCTGTACAGTTGGTGCATAGGCCTGGTATGTTGATTGAATGATCGCATCGCGTAGTGCACTATAGAAAAACCAACCCAGGAGAATCATAAAAAAGAATGCCACGACATAAGCGATGGGACTGATGAAAAATAGCTTATATTCTCGGCGGGCTATTATCCACACGTTTCGCATGAATTCCTTCCTTAATATTGAATGTTTACTCTATTTACACTTAATCTATGTTGGTTTTACGGTACATCCTCAGAAGAATCATCTGTACTTGGAGGTTCAGGCTCCTCGCGTGTCAGCTGAATGAAAATATCTTCCAAGCTGAGATCGATGCTCTTCAGCTCAAGCAAATCAAAACCCGCTTTAATGATATTCCGGGCAATGACCGGACGGATGTCCTTCCCGGGTGAGCTCTCAACCTCAACAGATCCTTCTTGAGTGGCGGACACTCTGCCAACTCCAGAAATCCCACTGATTAGCTTTTCCAATCCATCTCCGTCCCCCTGGACGCGCACAGACACACGCTGGACCCCGGTTAAGCCGGCTTGTAATCTTTCAGGGGTATCTTCAACAACAATCTCACCCTTGTTAATAATCAACACTCGATCACATATTTGCTGTGCTTCAGATAGGATATGAGTCGAAAGTAGTACCGTCCGCTCGCGACCAATCTCGCGAATCAGCTTGCGGACTTCCCTGATTTGAGCAGGATCTAGCCCAATGGTTGGCTCATCCAGGATCAGCACCTCCGGTTCATGCAACAACGCTTGAGCAAGGCCAATTCGTTGTCGCATACCTTTGGATAAATTACTGATATACCCATTGGCGCGTTCATCCATATGCACAATTTCAAGGACATCTTCAACACGTTCTTCAGCGTTTTTAATATGACGTAAATCTGCCATATATTTCAGATAATCAAATACCGTCATATCTGGATATAAAGGCACTGTTTCTGGTAAATAACCTACGCGTTTCCTCACCTCAAGCGATTCTTCCACAACGTCAAATCCAGCCACCTTGGCAGTACCCATGGTTGGTGGCATGTAACCTGAAAGAATGCGCATGGTTGTGGTCTTACCTGCCCCATTTGGACCTAGGAACCCCAGGATTTCTCCTGGTTCTGCCCTGAATGTCAGATCATTGATCGCTCGTCTCGGGCCGTAATCTTTCGTCAACCCTTCCACTTCAATCATAAACCTCTCCTGTACAGGCGAAGAAAAGCACGGCCACCGAACTCCCGGAGGCTGTGCTATTGGTTTTGATTATGCTGATAAATTTTCAGTATAATCTCTATGGATAAGTACACTAATCACTGAGTAAGACTATACATTAAAAAAAGTGGCAAAGTCAAGTAGTTGGATGAAGTCTAATGAAATGCTAATCTATAGAATATTATCAAAGAGGGTATTGAATAAGGGTCATAATAGAACACGACCTAATAAGAATTCCAACTTTGACTGGT
>CAZXPK010000051.1:0-22860 GCA_964642565.1 uncultured Anaerolineaceae bacterium | reverse complement strand
GAAAGCGCCGGGCGAGCTTGTTGATGGCTTCCGTCGTGTTCTTGCCAAAGATGCAGGTATGATCTGCGGGATTGGCACCTACAAATTCCATCATAATTTGACGGGCTTGTTCATAAGCATGGGTGGAAAGCTGACTCTTGAACCCAGTCCCTCGATGAATGCTGCTGTAATAAACCAAAAAGTCGTCCACTGCATGCTGGACGGCTTTCAATGAGGGTGTCGAAGCGGCATTATCCAGGTTGATATAACTACGACAGCTGCCATCTAATAATGGGCAAAGGACATCCAGGCCGACGAAGAGACGGCGATAGTCATTGAAAGGTCGATTGAACATTAGAATTTCCTATTATTTATGAATGGTTATTAAATTGGGGTTAAAAATCCTTGATTTATTTAATATTCTATACTATACTGTGGGTAATTGTGTAATAAAGTGGGTTAAAGTGGGAGCGCCGGATATACCGGCGTTTCGCATAGAAAAGGGATAACTAGAACATATGTTTTTGGGTGAGTACCGACACAGCATAGACAACAAAGACCGCCTGACTGTACCGGCGCGTTACCGCGAATTAATGGACGAAGGTGCGTATATCCTGCGCGGTTTTGACCGGAACCTGATGGTATTGACCACAAAAGCATTTGAGGCTATCTCACATCGTCTCGATCAGATGAGCTTGACCGATCCGCTTGCACGTAAGCTGCGAAGGTTGGTCATCGGATCTGCGTCCCGGCTGGAGATGGATAAGGCAGGTCGCATTTTAATCCCTGATTTCCTATGCCAAAAAGTCGGTTTAACCTGTGACCATGACACAGTCCTGGTGGGGCAGGGCAGTTACTTTGAGATCTGGTCAACCGATGAATGGGCACTCCAGCAGCATGCACTGGATGAAGCCGAAGCGAACACCGAGCGATTTAAAGTCCTGGATTTATCCACCAGCAGCGGATGAATTCCATTTGCCATAGTAGACCAGCAAAATAGCACATCCGATTTTTTCAGGTGATGACACACCTACCAGTTCTTTACAATGAAATTATACACGCGATGCAGCCACACCGGGGAGGGTTGTATGTGGATGGCACAGTTGGGCTGGGAGGACATGCCTGGGGAATCCTCCAGGCAAGCAGCCCGGATGGCCATCTGCTTGGGTTGGATGTAGACCCACAAGCACTCAATCTGGCTTGTGAGAAGCTGGCAGAGTTTGGTGAACGAGCTCATTTCGTGCAAGCCTCCTACATCACTCTGCTCAAACAATTGGCAATTTTGAAGTGGCATCAAGTGGATGGCATACTGTTAGACCTGGGATTGTCCTCCATGCAGCTGGATACGCAGGCGAGAGGTTTTTCCTTCCAAGCAGAGGCGCCTCTGGACATGCGCTTTGATCCGAATGGAAATACCAGTGCAGCAGACCTGGTGAATCACCTGGATGAGGTTGAGCTGGCTGACTTGCTATTCCGCTATGGAGAGGAACATCGGTCGAGGCAAGTGGCTCGAGCAATCGTAAATGCAAGACCCATCAGCACAACGTTGCAACTGGCAAAGGTGGTAGCAGAAGCAACCAGCGGTGGGAAGAGCGGCATCCATCCTGCCACTCGAACCTTTCAAGCATTACGCATCGCAGTGAATGGTGAGCTGGAGGCACTTGAAGAAGTCTTACCCCAGACGGTAGATGCGCTCGGGCCCGGAGGTCGGTTAGCGATTATTGCCTTCCACTCGTTGGAAGACCGCATAGTAAAGCAGTTCATGCGTAGGGAAAGCAGAGATTGCATCTGCCCACCCAACCAACCGGTTTGCATATGCGGTCATAAGGCATCCTTGCGGGAAGTAACACACAAACCCATACGCCCGCAGGAGGATGAAATTCGCAATAATCCTCGGTCCCGCAGTGCCCGGTTGAGGGTGGCGGAAAGGATAGAAGGAACAATTTAGAAATATGGCATAAGACTTGCAAGCCTGCAGTAGAAACCCGTTTACTTTTGATGATGGTTGGTGAATACCGAGTAAGTATGTGAAATTAACAATGAAACATTTCAAATTATCAAAAGTCGACGGGTTTTTAGATAGGTAGAGGATATGGAAAACATACATCAATTTACCCATGCATACTCACAGGCACCCTGGCGAAGACAGATGTACATGATCGGGGTGATTTTATTGTTTCTGGTTTGCGCAGCCATCATTGCCGGGATTTACTTGAACGTCACCGCCAGGGCAGCAGCAATTGGAAGACAGATCCAGGAAATGCAGGTGCGCGTTTATGGATACCATTATCTGACCGGGGATGCAGGAGAGAATTACGTTCCAATCGAGGAATTGGAACAAAAAATTGCCAATCTCACCAGCCAATTAGCGTACCTTACTTCATATTCCATTATGCAGGAGCGAGTGAAAGACCTCAATTTGACACCCATTGATTCTGACCATATTAATTACATGGAGGTACCAGGTTATGTTGAAAGACAGACCATGTCATTAGCCCCTCCACCCGTGCCAGTTGTGGTTAATGCCTCCACCATCGATCCGGAATTTAAAGAATCGTTATTTGATTGGGTCGTAGATCAGGTGCGTAAAACAGCCAGATTATTCAGTGAGGCACAGCCATGAGAAGATATATGGCAGAGCATGTAGTTCCGGCAGGTCGCATCCGCCGGAAACCACCTGTTCATGAACTCTCTGAAAATACACATTCAGTGAATGAAAAAGCCGGTCAGACTCTGACCGGTTGGCGATTTAATTTATTAGGAGTCTTATTCATCCTCGCTGGGGTGATGGTCATCATCCAGCTGGTTCGCCTGCAGTTCAGCCCCGAAAGAAGCGAATTTGCTTTACAGGGAGAGCAATATTCTCGCACATTACACATTTTCTACCCACCACGCGGTGATATTTATGATCGCTGGGGTCGCCTGTTAGCAGGCAGCACCCTGGTATACGAGGTGGGTGCACAAGTAGGCAATGTTGATAATCCCGATTCGATCGCTTTTGCTTTAAGTAAAGTCTTGGTGAGCCACCCCGAATATGACTATGCGGGATATTCCGATGATATTTTTGCCGTGGTCCACGGGGCTCAAATTTCCGGGACCGCGTATGTACAGCTGGCAGATTTCGTCACACCTGAGGAACTGACCCAGTTACAGGATTGGGCGCGTAACTACGCCAATCTGCCGAATGTGGATTACGGGGAAGCAGGTCGGCCCAGTCTGGATGGTCTGGTTTACCGGCCACGCTTACAGAGGTATTACCCTGAGAACGAACTCGGGGCAAATGTGCTCGGTTTTGTCAACCGTGAAGGTACCGGGATGTTCGGAGTGGAGGCAGAATTCAACGACCTGTTGGCTGGTGCTCCACAATCCGTTTGGATGACATTAAATCCTTACCAGGTGACCGAAATCCCCCAGCTTAAAGCCGGGGCAGATATCGTCCTGACCATTGACCGGGAGATCCAGGCGGCTGCTGAAGATGTGCTCAATAAAGGTCTGGAGGATAGTGGTGCAGATGGTGGCGTGATCCTGGTAATGGACCCCAATACGGGTGAGATGCTGGCGATTGCCAGCACGCCACGATTGAACCCCAACGAGTACTGGAATTATGCCAGCGTTTTCACAGATAACACCCCATACAACCGGGCTGTTAGTCAGGACTACGAGCCTGGATCGGTTTTTAAAGTTTTGACCATGGCGGCTGCATTGGATAACGGCGCAGTCACTCCTGATACAGAGTTCGTGGATACGGGCTCGATCCAGATCGGCGGTATCACGATCCACAACTGGGATTGGGGTGCTTGGGGTCCACAGGACATGCAGGGCTGTATGGCACATTCGCTCAACGTTTGCCTCACTTGGGTGGCAACTCAATTAGGAGCAGGGCCGTTTTACCAATATATGCAGAGTTTTGGCTTCGGACGAACCACCGGGATCGATTTGGCAGGTGAAGCCTCAGGAAGGTTAAAGCTGCCCGGGGATACCGATTGGTACGAAGCCGAGCTTGGAACAAACTCATTTGGGCAAGGCATCGCGGTCACCCCCATCCAGATGGTCATGGCGATTTCATCCGTTGCCAATGGCAACGGAGAGATGATGATGCCACATATAATGCGATCCATGGTTCGGGATGGATTTCAGTACACCCCTACCCCCCAAGTCGTTGGTAAACCCATCTCTGCTGAAACCGCTCGTCATTTAACCGATCTGCTGGTCAACTCTTTGGAAGGTGAATCTTCCGATGCCCTGGTGGAAGGCTACAGGGTGGCAGGTAAGACGGGTACTGCAGAAATTGCAACCCCAACCGGATATTCAAGCGATGCGACCAATGCCTCATTTGTTGGCTGGGGTCCTGTGGGTAACCCCCGCTTTTTAGTCTACGTCTGGCTTGAGAAACCAACCAGCTCTCCATGGGGTTCAGTCGTTGCTACCCCAGTTTTTCATGATATGGTCGAACGCCTGGTGGTTTTAATGGACATCCCACCGGATGGAGTTTTACAGGGTTTGGCGAACCATTAAGGGTACCGTTTGTGATCTCACTGGCAGATGTTCTCGAAGCATTGACGGGGATCCGCCCCGAAACGAAGACAACGGTGATTACCGATGGGGCAATTGACTCGCGCCAGGTGATACCCGGCTCGTTGTTCGTCGCTCTGCCAGGAGAACATCACGATGGACATGATTTTGTTGGCGAAGCCTTTGCAGCTGGAGCACGTTATGCCTTCGTGCAGCGCGATCTTAGCAGCCAGTTCGATACGTTGGACCTGCGTTCTGCCCTCCAGCCTGATGAGCTTAACGCCAGGTTAGGAAAGCTTGAGGGGGCTTTCTGCATCCAGGTGAATGATCCGCTTAAAGCCTTACAGCAGGTGGCGAAATTCTGGCGAAATAAGCTACATGTTGAGGTTATTGGGATTACCGGTAGTGTGGGCAAGTCAACCACCAAAGAGGTGGTGGCAGAGGTTTTAAGCCAGCGATACAGTACTTTGAAGAATAAGGGTAACCTGAACAATGAAATTGGGCTCCCACTGACCATGCTCAGCTTAACCGAACAACATGAGAGAGCCGTGCTGGAGATGGGGTTCTATGTTCCTGGTGAAATTGAATTCCTGTGTGCTATAGCTTCACCCCGTATCGGTGTGGTGACTAATATAGGGACGGTACACGCCTCTCGTGCAGGGTCCCAGGAAGAAATCGCCCGTGGTAAATCGGAGCTGATCCAAGCGCTGCCGGAAGATGGTTATGCCATCCTGAATTATGATGACCCGCTGGTAAGAAAAATGGCTGAACAGACCCACGCGCATGTCTTTTTCTATGGCATGGAGAACGTCGAGGACTTGTGGGCAGATAACGTTGAAAGCCTGGGATTAGAAGGGATCCGGTTTTTTCTGCATTACCGCCAGGAGAAGAACCGCCCTGCTGAAGTCTTACAGCTACGTGTGCCATTGATTGGCAGGCATTCAGTTCAAACCGTGCTTCGGGCAGCCGCGGTTGGATTGGTGGATGGGTTAACCTGGCAGGAGATTGTCACCGGATTACGCTCAGCAAGCAATGAGCTGCGCTTGATTGCCGTCCGCACCCAGAATGGTGCATTGATCCTGGATGATACTTACAATGCCTCGCCCGAGTCTATGTTGGCAGCGCTTAATCTCTTGAACGACCTGGAAGGACGCAAAGTAGCTGTTTTGGGCGATATGCTCGAGCTGGGTCAGTACGAACAACGTGGTCATGAAATGGTAGGCATTCGCGCGGCTGAAGTGGTGGATGAGCTGGTAACGGTTGGCGATCGTGGGCGGATGATTGCGGAGGCTGCTAAAGAAGCAGGCTTACCGGCAAGTAAGATTACGGCTTTGGAACAGGTGGAGCAGGTTATTCAATACCTGCAACCGAATCTCAAGCCAGAAGATGTAGTCTTAGTTAAGGGCTCAAATCTGATGAGGATGGATCGCATCGTGTCCGCCTTGGAGTATCAATCATGAGAGAAAGCTCTTATGCCTTAGCCCTGGCTGGTTTCGCCTTTATGTTAACAGTCATCTGGGGTGAACCACTACTACGCGTTTTACGCTACCTGAAAATTGGCGAATCAATTCGTTTGGATGGACCTCAACGCCATATATCCAAGTTGGGCACACCCACATTAGGTGGAGTGTTGTTTATCCTGCCTGTTCTGCTCATCACGGTGTTATTCAATGCGGCCGGTTTCCTCGGATTAACCATTACCGGTCGATCAATCTTTCTACCTATGGGCACGTTGGTTGTTTTTGGCTTGTTGGGTTCCGTGGATGATTGGAAGAAGCTGAGAGGCAAACGAAGTGATGAGCGTGGGATGCGCGCCCGGACCAAGTTCGTAATCCAGATCATATTTGGCATCGTTATATCGATCGGGTTGCAGTACGTCTTGCAAGCTCCTGAATTGTACCTGCCATGGATGAACCGAGAATATACACTGGGCATTTGGTATGTACCCATCGCCACTTTGCTCATTGTTGGTTTCTCTAATGCAGTTAATTTTACCGACGGCCTGGATGGACTGGCAGGGCTGATTTCAGCCACCTGTTTTGCCGCCTTTGGCATGATTGCCCTGCTGCAAGGACAGCTCTATCTGGCACGCTTCTGCTTCACTTTGGTGGGTGCATTATTCGGTTTCCTCTGGTTCAATGTTCACCCGGCGATGCTCATCATGGGTGATATCGGTGCCCTCCCTTTGGGGGCGACCCTGGCAGTGGTGGCATTGATGACTGGTCAATGGATACTCTTGCCGGTGATTGCGGTTATCCCCTTGTCGGAGATGGTGAGTGTTATTTTGCAAGTTGGTTACTTCAGGCTGACAAAGGGTAAACGGTTATTCAAAATGGCTCCCCTTCACCACCATTTTGAGTTATTAGGATGGAGCGAGACGCAGGTGGTGCAACGTTTTTGGCTGATCGGTTTATTGGCAGCGATTATCGGTGCTGCGATTGCACTTGGATGAACAGTTGGAGATTGTGAGAAGCTGGAATGACTGAATGGAAGGATAAGCGAGTGATCGTGATTGGAGCAGCCAGGCAGGGAATTGCCTTGGGGCGATTTTTGGCATCACGCGGAGCATGCGTGGTGATCAATGACCAAAAACCTGCTGAACAACTGGAAACCGCCAGACAATCACTGAAAGACCTTGACGGACATATCACCTCACGGATTGAATGGTTATTCGGGAATCACCCCCTCTCCTTGTTGGATGGAACCGACTGCGTGTTTGTTTCGGGGGGCGTGCCATTGGACGTGCCATTAATTCAAGAAGCGCAGCGTCGTGGCATCCCATTATCCAACGATTCTCAGATATTCCTTGAAGAGTGCCCATGTCGTACGATCGGTATCACTGGTTCAGCCGGGAAGACGACCACAACCAGCCTGGTCGGGAAAATCGCTGAAACTGCAATCAACGCGAGAACGGATGGACAGTCTGAGTATCGAAAGGTTTGGGTGGGCGGCAATATTGGAGCACCCTTACTGGCCGTGGTGGATGAGATGGAAGCGGGTGACCTGGCAGTGATGGAGCTTTCCAGCTTTCAATTGGAGCTCATGACGAAATCAGTCAATATTGCCTGTGTGCTGAATATCACACCCAACCACCTGGATCGGCACGTGACGATGGAAGCTTATATAGCAGCCAAGAAGCGGATTTTGGATTATCAAACCGCAGGCGATATTTCCATTTTGGGAGGTGATGACCCAGGTGCCTGGGAGTTGCTAGAGCGAGTACGTGGCAAGCTATATTCGTTTGGGAAAGTACTGACACCTGAGGCAATGCAGGGAGTATTTATCGAGGGTGAATGGGTCTGTTTATGGGATGGCTCTGCTGCAATCCGCATCCTGCGACAGTCGGAAATCCCATTGCGCGGTTGGCACAATGTGGAAAACGTGCTGGCAGCCTGCGTAATCTGCCAGGCAGCAGGATTGCCAGCTAAAGCGATGCGGGAAGCAATCATCTCGTTTAGCGGGGTACCTCACCGGTTGGAATGGGTGCATTCCTGGAAGGGCGCCGACTGGTACAACGATTCGATTGCTACCGCTCCAGAACGGGTAATGGCGGCCATCCACTCATTTGACTCGCCGGCAGATATTCACCGTCACATCGTGCTTCTGGCAGGTGGACGGGATAAGAATTTACCCTGGAATGAGCTGGCTGATTTGATACACGCAAGAGTAGATCATTTGATTTTGTTTGGGGAAGCAGCCGGAAAGATAGCTGCTGTGGTTGGCAATAACAAACCCAACACACACCCCTATTCAATTGATTCATGTACTGGCTTGGAACAGGCGGTTAGGGTGGCAGCCCAGGTAGTAGAACCAGGTGATATCGTCCTGCTCTCACCAGGCGGCACCAGCTTTGATGAATTCCGCGATTTTGAGGAACGCGGGGAGGCTTTTAAACGATGGGTACTCAATCTTTCGTGCATGTGAAGGGTGATCGTGGGTCGGTAATCCCGGGGGTGCTGGCAAAAGCACATCGCCCGACACGTTTGGGGTTTGACGTGCCATTATTATTGGTGGTCATCTCTCTGATGCTGTTTGGGATGTTGATGGTGTATTCCGCCAGCGCGGATTATTCGTACCAGGTGTACGGATCACCTGCCTATATTTTCATGCGCCAGCTACGCTGGTTGGGGCTTGGCAGTTTGGTGATGATTGTTCTTGCTTTGTTGGATTATCACTGGTGGAAGAAATTTGCCTTAATCTTGATGGCTGGGACGATACTTGCCCTGGTGGCAGTGCTGATCATCCAGGATACTCGTTTGGGCTCGGTGCGCAGTCTATTCCGTGGATCAGTTCAGCCCTCAGAATTGGCGAAATTTGGGATTGTTATTTATCTTTCGGTATGGCTGCATAACCGGCGTGACATGCTTAAAAATATCTATCTGGCTTTGCTCCCCCTGAGTGTGATTATGGGTATCATTGGCGGGTTAATCGCCTTACAGCCAGATTTGAGCGCGGTAATAACCATAGGTTTATTAGGGACATTGATGTTTTTCCTGGCGGGAGGCTCGCTGAGACATTTTCTTTTTATGATGGCAATCGGATTCCTGGTGGGTGTGATCGTTATGCGCTCGGGATTATTTCCCACCGGTCCCGACAGAATGAACAGCTACCTGGCGGGGCTCAAGGACCCTCTGCAATACTCTGAGCATGTGCGCCGCTCGTTAGAAGCTTTCATGAAAGGGGGCTGGCTTGGGGTGGGGATTGGAAAATCGCAAACCAAGCTCAATGGTCTTCCCTTTCCACATACCGATAGTGTGTTTGCAGTGGTCGGGGAAGAGACCGGTGTATTGGGAGCAGGGATGCTCGTCATCTTGTATCTGGTGCTAATGTGGCGTGGATGGTCGATTTCCCGAAGAGCTCCGGATGGATTGGGGATGCTCTTGGCGGGTGGATTGACCTTTTGGTTAACTTCGGAGGCATTAATTAACATGTTAGTGATGGTTGGATTACTACCCTTTGCTGGTAATGCGCTCCCATTCATCAGTGCAGGTGGATCCAATTTGATGGTCGTACTATCATCCGTAGGAATTATCCTGAATATTTCACGGATGTCTGAAAAATCCAAAATACGTGAGGAGAAGGGTAAGAATGCGGTTGTTAATTTGCGCGGGGGGGACAGGCGGCGGCGTGTACCCCGCACTGTCAGTCCTCAAGCAGCTGATGAGCGCGAATCCTGAGCCAAAGCTGGATATCCAGTCAGAAGCCAGACAGACCTCTACAGATGAGCTCCAAGTGCTGTGGGTGGGAGGCAGTGGGGGCATGGAAGGTGACCTGGTGAAGAGGGAAGGGATTCGCTTTGAAGCCATCCCAGCCGCGGGCGTGCATGGGGTAGGCTTACGCACCCTACCAGGGAACCTATGGCAGGTAGGTAGAGGGTTTTTCTCATCCAGGCGTATTTTGCGCAAGTTTCGTCCGGAGGTGTTATTTTTTACGGGTGGATTCGTGGCAGTCCCAATGGCACTGGCAACCCGACTGTTCAGTCGAACCAGGAGCTTGTTGTATGTACCTGATATCGAGCCAGGGCTGGCACTTAAGACGATTGCCCGTTTTAGCGATTGCATCGCCCTGACGGTGGAAGAATCGGGTGACTACTTCCCGAAGCACCCATCTAAAGTGATCACCGGTTATCCGATCCGACCTGGATTGGATCGGTGGACGATCGATGAAGCGCGCAGCTTTTTCGCACTCCAGGAGGGTCTACCTGTCCTATTAGTTTTTGGTGGAAGTAAGGGTGCACGTTCCATCAACCAGGCCTTGGCTGGAGCTCTCCATGAATTGTTGCAGGAAATGCAGGTTATTCATATCACTGGGAGATTAGATTGGCAAATGATGGAAAAAGCGAGAGCGGATTTATCTACTGAACAGCTTAATCGCTACCGGCCATACCCATACCTGTATGACGAGATAGGCGCTGCCATGCATCTGGCAGACCTGGCTTTGACGCGTGCAGGGGCATCCACACTAGGTGAGCTACCAATTTTCGGATTACCTGCCATTCTAGTTCCTTATCCCCATGCCTGGAGGTATCAACGTGTGAATGCCAGTTACCTGATGAAGCATGGTGCGGCTGAGATTATCGAAGATTCACAGATCGCTGAGCAAATCGTCCCGAAAGTGCATGAATTGATGGCAGATGTCGCCAAACGGGAGAATATGTCTCGGGCAATGCATTCTTTGGCAAAGCCAGAAGCCGCAACCAGGATTGCCAGCCTGCTTACGGGCCTGGCAAAACCAACCAGCCAGACGAGTACTCAAAATGTTCCCAATCCACCTGATTAGGAGCGTGCGATGGTATATCTGAATTTTATTTTCATCTGTTTCGTGATCTTATTTGCAATGATTGGCGCAATGCGCGGCTGGGCTAAGGAGATGATGGTCACTGCCAGCGCAGTGCTGGCATTATTCATTATCACCGTACTCGAGACGTACGTCAAAGGTTTAACCCAATCCTTTGCTGAACCAGGGTCAACCGCACAATTTTGGTTGCGAGTGGCAATCATTTTCATCCTGACATTTTTTGGATACCAAACACCCAACCTTCCCCGGGTGGGTGGTGAACGATTTGCGCGTGAACGGCTGCAGGATTCATTGTTGGGTATTTTCCTGGGTGCATTAAACGGCTATCTGATTGTCGGCTCAATTTGGTATTTCTTATCTGAAGCCAATTACCAGGCGATTTCATATATTATTCCACCGGATCCAAACTCCATCCCTGGTCAGGCAGCAATAAAATTCCTCGCCTGGATGGCTCCCGCCTGGCTGGGTGTCCCGTTTATTTATTTTGCCATCGCATTGGCATTTATTTTTGTGATTATGGTCTTTATATGACAGATCGAAAGTCAGTGCATTTCATTGGGATTGGAGGAACAGGATTGTCAGCCATTGCCCGGGTGCTGTTGGAAAGCGGTTACCATGTGACTGGTTCAGACCGCACTCTATCGCCTCTGGCGAAAGCACTGGAGGCGGAGGGTGTGCGTGTAGTTATCGGTCACCGTGCCGAGAATATCGAGGGTGTGCAGGTGGTGGTCCGCTCCTCTGCAATTCCCGATGACAATGTAGAAGTTTTGGCAGCTCAACAGCAGGGCATCCCAGTGCTAAAGCGCAGCGAATTTTTATCCAGCATAATGAGCGAACACTTCGGCATTGCGGTGGCAGGGACGCACGGAAAGACAACCACGACTGCCATGATCGCCTGGATGCTCACATTCTTGAGGCAGGACCCGACATTTATTGCGGGCGGTGTATTAAATAATCTGGGTACCAATGCCCATGCCGGAAATGGACAGGCATTTGTCATTGAAGCGGATGAATATGACCATATGTTCCTTGGGCTAAAACCGAATTTGGCGGTGATCACCAACATCGAGCATGATCATCCGGATTGCTACCCCACGGAAGATGATTTCTTCAAGGCATTCGATGAATTTGCCTCACAGGTAGGTAACAATGGGACGTTGTTGATCTGCACGAACGATCATGGCTGCACACGATTGGGCCGTATCGCCAGGGAACGTGGGCAGCGAGTTTTCTCCTACGCCATTCACGATTCCCCAAATGGCTCTTCTGATCTACCAGCAGACTATGTGGCAGATTCACTCACACCCAACCGATATGGTGGCATGAGCTTCGATGCCAAATGCACGCTGACGGGTAATCAGTTTGAGTTGCATCCAGCGATCAACCTGCGTGTTCCAGGCAGGCATAATGTCCAAAATGCCCTTGCCACTCTGGCGGTGGCTCACCAAATGCAGCTCTCCGTTGAACAAGCTGGTGTAGCAATTTCCGAATATCGAGGAACCGGACGTAGGTTCGAGGTGCGCGGTGAGATCAATGACATTACCGTCATTGATGATTATGCTCACCACCCCACAGAAATTCGAGCGACACTCTCCGCAGCACATATGCGTTATCCCAAGAGCAAATTATGGGTGGTATGGCAGCCCCATACTTATTCACGCACGCGATTGTTATTCAACGATTTTGTGACGGCTTTTGAGCAGGCGGATCATGTGGTGGTGACGGATATTTATGCAGCGCGTGAAAAGCAACCCGAAAATGGATTATCGTCACGGCAGGTAGTGGCCGCTATAACTTTTCCGGAGGCTAAATATATTCCAGACTTTTCTCAGGTAGCAACCTTCCTGATAGATCGACTGGTACCAGGCGATGTACTGATGGTTCTATCCGCAGGAGATGCGGACCAGATAAGCACAAAAGTATTGGCTTTACTCAAAGAAAGGAGTAAGAAAAGTGACTAATACAGTTACCACGAGAAGACCTGTTTATTACTCGACAGTAAAAGGGACCCAAAGCATCGATACAGAATTGGAACCTTATGCGTCACTTTTCTTGAAACCTTTAACCAATAAGAAGTGTGAGTTTTCAAAAAAGGAACTTGAGGTGATGTGCAAAGACCCACTTCACTCACCCAGGCTGATCCTTTATTTGATCGATTTTGTCAAAGAAATGTGACTGGTTTGAAAGGACCCTTGTGACCATTTCGCTGGCTCATATCCAAACTTTGCGTAATACATTCGGTGAACACTTACAGGTGGATGTATCCCTGAAGCGTTATACCGCAGCGCGCATCGGTGGAAAAGCGGATGTAATGATCACGGTTGAAACTTCCAATGAGCTGGTCGAGGTCACGAAATCCTTATGGGAATTAGCCATTCCCTTCACAATCCTTGGAAGCGGTTCGAATGTATTGGTTTCTGATGCGGGTGTGAGACAGGTGGTGGTTCTTAATCGTGCCAAGAAAATCCTCTTCAACCCTCAGACACTGCACCCGACGGTTTGGGCTGAATCAGGAGTCAATTTCGGTGCATTAGCACGCCAGGCAGCTACCCATGGATTATCAGGTTTGGAATGGGCGGCAGGTATCCCTGGAACAGTGGGAGGCGCTGTGTATGGTAATGCTGGTGCGCATGGCAGTGACATGTCCAGCACCCTGTTGATGGCAAAAATCTTGCATCTTATGCAGACAAGTGGTGATAATCAACACGAAATTTTGCAGGAGGATTGGCCGGTAGACCGTTTTGAATATGCGTACCGGAGCAGCAGCATCAAACGCCAACCCGGTCGTGTGGTGGTCCTATCAGCACAGCTAAAGCTGAGCCAAAGTACACCTGAGGCTGTGCAGGCGAAAATGGATGAATATACGACGATGCGTCGCAGCTCACAACCCACCGGGGCATCCCTGGGTTCGATATTCAAGAATCCTCCTGGTGATTATGCGGGTAGGTTGATTGAAGGTGTGGGTTTGAAAGGTAAGAAAATTGGTAAAGTCGAAATCAGCCAGAAGCATGCCAATTTTTTTATCAATCAGGATTCAGCTACAGCGAGTGATTTTGCTGCATTGATCAAGCTGGTGCAGCAGCAGGTTATGAAAAAATTTGGCGTTAGCCTGGAATTAGAGATTGAATTATTGGGTGATTGGACGGGTCAGTGAAGGTATTTAGATGAAAAATGGACGGAAGCTGCGGGTTGGTGTAATTTTCGGCGGGCGTTCGGGTGAATATGAGATCTCACTGATGTCTGCGCGCTCAATATTGAGTGTTCTCGACCCGCTCCGTTATGAAGTGACGCAGATTGGCATCACGCATGACGGTGCGTGGCTGACGGGTGAGAATGTACTGGATGCCTTGCAGAAAGATCATACTGATTTACTTCACGCTGCGGCATTACTGCCTGATCCTACCCGGTCTGGAATTAATACCATTCAAGAGACCGGGCATGGGTACTTGCTTGAGCAACTCACGAAATTAGATGTTATTTTCCCGGCGTTGCATGGGACTTACGGTGAAGATGGAACCCTGCAGGGTCTGCTTGAGATGGCTGGTATTGCATATGTAGGCGCGGGAGTACTGGGATCTTCAGTGGGTATGGACAAGGGCGTATTTTACGAAGTCATGCTAGCCAATCAGATACCTGTCGTTGAGACGATGGTGGTGTTACGCAGTGAATTGGCGGAGCATATGGATTCAATCATTTCCATGGCCGAGAAGATGGCAGATTACCCGTTCTTTACCAAACCTGCCAATTTGGGATCCTCGGTGGGGGTGAGTAAATGCCAAAGCCAAGCAGACCTATTGGAAGGTCTCATGGATGCTGCCCGGTATGATCGGCGTATTTTGATCCAACGAGGGGTGAACGGACGTGAGATCGAAGTTAGTGTGCTTGGCAATGATGCACCAGAGGCTTCCATTCCCGGTGAGATCATTCCCAGCCGGGAGTATTACTCCTACAATGCCAAGTATGTGGATAATGCATCAGAATTACTCATCCCAGCACCAATCCCCGAAGCTACTACCGAGCTGATTAAGCAACTAGCAGTGAGGGCATTTAAAGCTATTGATTGCCAGGGGATGGCGCGGGTTGATTTTCTCCTTGATAAGGATAATGGAGAGCTTTATTTGAATGAGCTCAATACGATACCCGGTTTTACCAGTATAAGCATGTATCCAAAGCTTTGGGATGCCTGTGGTTTACCCTACCCCAAGCTGGTGGATCGTTTGATTGAGCTGGCTTTGGAACGTAAGGCGGATAGCCAAAAAACCCTGCATCGGTATATGGGATGACATATGACAAAGCTTGAAAGTGATTTAAATCGACAAAGATCAAGATCAGATCTTGGGAGAGCTCGCAAGAGGAAATTACAGCGCGAGGGCGGTTCAGAAGTCTCTACGCATACTGAGACAGGTGCAAACAAGCGCAGAGCCGTAAGGCAACGTGCTCCGAGCAGGCGTGGGCCTTCCATCCGCGAGCGTCTAGTCGCCAATCAGATCAAGATTCAATCTGTTTCATTTCCTTCTATCCAGGGAAAGCTTAGCTCTAAATTAGGGCTTGACTCTAGCCAATCCACTGCTAACCCATCATCCCGGAAAGCATCATTATTCAGCAATGTAATGACTCCACATGCCCCCCGTCTGAAAGCAGAATCAAGACGCGGTGATACCCACTATGAGTCTACCCCGCGTGCGGAAACTCAGCGTATTACCAATGCTGAGCATGATTCACTGCCTAGGAAGAACCGCAGGATATATGATGCCCACTCGGAAGCTGCTCCACCCGTTATGGTGCGTGGGGGGATGGGTGGGATGGCTTTCGGTCGGGTTGCTTCCTCACGATTGCACAAGCAAAGAACCCCCAGGCGGCGGATCGATCTCCCCTTGAATGTCACCGGAGCTGAGCTTCGACTGCCATCGCTTCCCTTCCTTCATCTAGGCTGGAGAGCGGTCTCACTCTTGATTGTATTAATGATGACCGCCAGCTTGTTCCTGATCTGGAAAGCCCCTGTTTTTCAGGTCAATACTGTGGAAGCAGAAGGATTGCAGCGCCTGACGGTGGGTGATCTGAATGCGGTGATGGGAACGTTTGGAAAATCAATATTCGCCATCGATCCTAATTTGTTAGATAGGACGCTTCACCAGGCATTCCCTGAGTTATCCAAAATTGCCGTCAGGGTCAACTTGCCGGCAAGTGTGAAAGTTGTAGTGACAGAACGTGAGCCAGTCATTGCTTGGGTGCAGGATAGTATAGAAACTTGGGTGGATGCAGAAGGTATCTCCTTCCCACCAAGGGGAAACCCAACAACTTCACTGGTGAGTGTGGAGGGTCATGGTACACCACCCAGCACTACAACGGCAGCTTCACCGAGTGATATGCAGAACCTGCCAGAAGATGGCACATCTATAACCACACCTAACAACCCCACATTAAGGCTATCACCTGAGTTGGTATCAGCCATCCTGTCACTTGGAGCGAAGATGCCTGCAGATACATTGCTGGTGTATGACAGTGAGCATGGGCTAGGATGGAATGACCCGAATGGCTGGGAGGTATTTTTTGGGGCAGAAGACCAGGACATGGAAATGAAATTAACGGTGTATCAGGCACTGGTGGATCGCTTGCAAAGTGAGGGCATTCAACCAGCGTTAATCAGCGTGGAATATGTCCACGCACCATATTATCGTATGGAGCGGTGATCGCACCGCAAAGAAGTGATTATGGACGAACCAATCATTGTCGCAATTGATCTAGGCACGACCAAGATTTGCACCCTCGTGGGTCGTGAAGAGACACCAGGCCAATTACGTATCCTTGGAGTGGGGGTCGAACCTTCCCAAGGCGTGCGTAAAGGTGTGGTGGTGGATATGGTCGCTGCATCACAAGCAGTGGTGCGTTCTGTGGAAAAAGCAGAGCGTACTTGTGGTCTTGAGATTGATTCTGCCTTAGTCAGCCTGGCAGGGAGCCATGTATCTTCCGTAAACAGCCGGGGAGTGGTAGGCGTAGCTGGTCGTATGATTGATGAAGGTGATATCGCCCGGGCGATCGATGCAGCCAAAGCAGTAAATATTCCTCATAACCGTGAAATCATCCATATTATTCAGCGTGGGTTCAACATTGACGGGCAGGAAGGAATTCGAAAGCCTTTAGGGATGCACGGCTACCGCCTGGAAGTCGAGACGCACATAATCACCGCTTCGGCGGCCTCAGTGGAAAACCTTCGCCAGTGTGTTGGTGCAGCAGGAGTTGATGTGTCACAGTTCGTGCTTAACCCGCTTGCTTCAGCTGAGGTAGTGCTTACCGAGACTGAGCGTGAAATGGGTGTGGTGATCTGCGACATGGGCGGTGGCACGACTGATATGGCAATCTATATTGGGGGTGATGTCTGGCATACCAATGTTTTGGCAGTCGGCGGCGATCATATCACATCCGACATTGCGCATGGGCTGCGTTTGCCGATCACCCAGGCAGAGGAGATCAAGATTAAGCACGGGCATGCCATTCGTGATGAAGTCAATCCAAACGAATCATTTTCTGTCAAACCATTTGGTGAGGAACAGCCCGTGGAGATCAACCGGCAGGAGCTTGCTCATGTCATTGAAGCCCGAGTTGAAGAGATATTTAGTCTGGTTCTGCAGGAAATCAAGCGTTCGGGGTATGACGGCTTACTACCAGCGGGGATGGTCCTTACCGGTGGGTCCAGCGCTCTTCCAGGTATTCGAACTTTAGCCAGCCAAACCCTTAATCTAGCGGTGCGCATTGCCATGCCTGAAAATCTGATCGGTATGTCTGACAAACTTGAAAACCCAGCCTATTCCACCAGTGTTGGATTGCTTAAATGGGCCTTACTAATGACTGATATTTACCTTCAGCCAACCCGCCCGGGAATTCGGATCGGAACAGCGACGGGGGGAATTGAGTGGGAATCGGTCAAGAATTTTCTGAGGAGGTTGCTGCCATAAGTGAAAAATTTATCATAATTTTCCATAAGCAATAAACTGGGATCGTCTCAAAAAGCGAACCAGCGAAATATTAAATCACTTCATAAATATGTAAGAGGAGGATCGTAATCATGAACCAAAATATGAGCTATTCAAGTCAGTTGGAATCCTTCGCCCACATTAAAGTGGTGGGTGTGGGAGGCGGCGGGTGCAACGCCGTTGAAAGGATGATCAAAGAAGGTCTTCAGGGTGTTGAATTCATCGCCATAAACACCGATGCCCAGGCGCTGATGCTTTCCAGTGCCCCAACGCGGGTGCGGATTGGTGAAAAGCTCACCCGGGGTTTGGGTTCAGGTGGAAATCCTGAGCAAGGGCGCAAGGCTGCTGAAGAATCACAGGAAGCCCTTTACAACGTGCTGCGTGGGGCTGATATGGTCTTCGTCACTGGTGGTATGGGCGGCGGCACCGGCACCGGAGCTGCCTCCATCATTGCGCAGATCGGACGCGAGCTGGGTGCTCTGACCATAGGTGTAGTCACCCGTCCATTTGCATTCGAAGGCACAAAGCGCATCCAGGTGGCAGAAGCAGGCATTGAAAAATTGAAGGAGCAGGCAGATACATTGATCGTTATCCCCAACGACCGCTTGCTGCAGATCGTCGACAAGCATGCCAACCTGCAGGATGCATTCAGGATTGCAGATGATGTGCTTCGCCAGGGTGTTCAGGGCATTTCAGAGCTGATCACCGTTCCTGGATTGATCAATCTGGACTTTGCTGATGTTCGGACGATTATGTCTGAGGGCGGGGCAGCGTTGATGGCAGTCGGTACAGGGAAGGGTGAGGAACGGGCACGCATGGCAGCGGAGCAGGCAATCTCAAGCCAGCTGCTCGATATTACCATTGACGGTGCCCGGGGCATCCTGTTCAACGTCACGGGTGGTCCCGACCTGACCCTGTTCGAAGTCAATCAAGCTGCAGCCATTATTAAAGAGACTGCCCATCCAGACGTTAATTTAATATTTGGTGCTGTAATCGACCAGAACATGGGCGATGAAGTGCGCGTGACTGTGATTGCGACAGGTTTTGAACGTTCAGGTCTCACAGTGAAGCGAGCCGTGGAAGTTCAGAAGAACCCTTTACGCCAGGAAAAGCCGACAATGCGCACCGATGAAACGGCGCGTGAGCTGCAGTCCATAGAGGTTGCCAAGACCGACTTTGCACCACGCACATTCAATACCGAGGACTTGGATATCCCGACCTTCTTGCGAAACCGCATTCGCAATTAACTTAGTCTACGCACAGGTTCGGGTAAGGGATCAGCATGCCACGCGCAGCTCCCGGTGATATCGCCAGGGGGGCGCTACGCCGGAAACTCCCGGAAGATCTGAGAGTATCTGTCTGTAACTCCGACAGGTACCTGTCAAGTTATTCTTACCGTTTGGATAAGGAGATCTCTCTCCTACATCATAAGAGCAGATCGAATAAGTGTTGTCACTTCACCCTGCATTCATCCGGTTTTGGGGTTGAACGTGGTCGTTTGGGTGAGGTTGTAAGCTTGGTAGGGGATTGCCGGCCTCCTCCTCCCGGCAATCCCCACCGGCCCACTATCCCAATGAGCAGCATCAACTGGGTTGGTGGGAGGCATCTGAGTCCACCTCCGGTGGGTAGCGGGAGCATTGGTTTTACCTCGGTAAAGCCCAAAAATGGGGGATTTTTTTTGCCAGTATCGATGCATTGTTCATTTAATAGCAATCCATTAAATACCAATCTTAAAGATTTAAATTATATTGAATATTTTAAGAATAATCGCTCATATTTCTCTTGCGCAGGTAAAAACCCTGTGCTAAAATTTGAGCACTTCCACTCCCACCTGTGCGGGTTTAATCAAGTGGAACCCCCGTCTATAGCGATAACAAATGTTCTAGGAAAATAGGTACACTTATGCGCTGTCCGTATTGTCGACATAATGAATCCAGAGTGATTGACACTTCTCATGATATGCGTGGTGGTGTTAGACGACGCAGAAAATGTGAGAATTGTGGTCAACGCTTCAGTACTTATGAGCGGCCCATCCTGGCAACACCCTTGATTGTAAAACAGGATGGAACACGCGAAGAATTCGACCACGAGAAATTAAGCCGGGGTATACGTATCGCATGTGCCAAACGTCCCGTCCCTGCAGCCGATGTCGATCGGCTGGTAGGGGAGATTGAAGCCACGCTACAAGCTATGGGGCGTGCGGAAGTTTCCTCCAGAGTAGTTGGTGATATGGTCATCGCAGGTCTGAAGGAAATGGACCAGATTGCCTATATTCGTTATGCCATTGTTTATCTTGGCTTAGATGATTTACGCTCCATCCGTAAAGAGATAGATCGTTTATTGGAAAGCTGAACATTATTGGGTGGATTGGAGAACCATTATGGAACAGGCTTCACACGAACGAATTGACCGGTTTGGTCTCGTACCAACACCCGAGATGCCATCCGGATTATCGGAAATACATCTCACGGATAATGCTCGCCAGGTACTCATCCGGCGTTATGTCAGGCGGAACCGTGAAGGCAAGCCCGCTGAAAGCATCGAAGGGATGTTCTGGCGGGTAGCTTATCATGTGGCTAAAGTAGAGACGAGCTGGAATGAGAATGAGATCGAACGTGCAGGTCAATTTTATAAGTTGCTCACCAGCAAGCAATTCTTTCCCAACTCCCCCACATTTACTGGTGCGGGGACTCCGTTGGGTCAACTTGCAGCCTGTTTTGTATTGCCTATTTCTGATGACATGGGAAGGCATGAAGCCGGGATATTTCAAACCTTGCGCGACGCTGCCTTGATCCAGCAAACTGGAGGTGGCAATGGGTTCTCCTTCTCACGCTTAAGACCCAAAAATACCCTGGTTAAATCATCTGCCGGGCAGGCGACTGGTCCAGTTGGATTTTTGCGAGTGTATGATAAAGCATTTGGTGAGATCGCCCAGGGTGGTACACGCCGTGGTGCAAATATGGCTGTATTAAGGGTCGATCATCCGGATATCGAAGACTTCATCAATTGCAAGACGGATGAAAATGCCATCACCAACTTTAATATCTCGGTAGGCATCACGGATGCTTTTATGCGAGCCGTGGAAAATGATGAAATGTGGGATCTGCGCTTTCCGGATGTATCCAGCCCTGGATACCATGAATTCCATGGGACTCTGGAGATGGCAGAGAAAGCTGGCATTCCGATTCTCACTTTTCAGCAAGTGAGGGCACGCGATTTATTCAATAAAATCGTCAGGCAGGCACACCATAATGGGGAACCCGGTATGTTATTTTTGGATACTGCAAATCGGTCCAATCCCGTTCCCCATTTGTATCAGCTTGAAGCGACCAATCCGTGTGGAGAGCAATGGCTGGGTCCCTATGAGAATTGCTGCCTAGGTTCAGTGAACCTGGCCGAGATGTTTGGCGAAGATCATCAAGTGGATTGGGAGAAACTACGGGAAGCAGTGGAGACCTCCACCATCTTTTTGGATGATGTCATTCAAGCCAATGCATACGTCCCAGCTGTGCCGCAATTGAAGATAGCTGCTGACCAGGCGCGGCGAATTGGGTTAGGTATGATGGGTCTGGGTGATTTAATGTATCACTGCGGCATCCGCTATGGCTCAGATGAAGGCCAGGAATTTGCTGCACAGGTGACTGAATTTATCCGTTATCATGCCATGCTTACCAGCGTCAAGCTAGCCGAAAAACGAGGCGCCTTCCCTGCGATTAAGGGATCAATTTATGACCCTGAACAGATAAGCTGGATTCCACCCAAGCCACTCACAGCGTTTTGCAGTGATTTCAAGCGTCCCGAGGTGGTTTGGGAGAAAGTCATTCAAGGGATCAAGACCCATGGTATTCGCAATGCTGCCCAAACCACCATCGCCCCCACAGGGACGATTGCCACCGTCGCTGGATGTGAAGGCTATGGTTGTGAGCCGGTATTTGCCCTGGCTTATGTCCGCCATGTAAATGATAACGGGCATGACCTGCCCCTGATGTACACCAGCCCACAATTTGAAAATGCACTGGTTGAAGCAGGCATCGATGAGCAGACACGTCGGTCAATCATTGAACAGGTCATGGAGAGCGGTACCTGTCAGGGGAATGAAGCAGTCCCTGAGGAGATCCAACATGTGTTTGTCGTTTCGCAGGATATCACCGCAGAGGAACATGTGCGCACTCAGGCCGCCATGCAGGCATTTGTGGATAATAGCCTGAGCAAGACGGTCAATTTTCCACCCAATGCCACTGAAGAGGATGTTGCCACAGCATACATGTTGGCATGGAAGTTGGGTTGTAAAGGGATCACGGTTTATGTAACTGGATCCCGGCAGAAGGTCGTCCTGGAGACGAAAGCCACCTCACGAGAAAAAGAACTAGCTCTTCAATATGAACAAGATCAGACAGTCACGACTCCTGTCGGCACAGCTGAAGAGGAACAGGTGTGGTCTGCCTCCAAGAAACCACGTCCTCGACGCTTGAGAGGCTACACATACAGTATCAGCACCCCGGTAGGTAAGGCCTTCGTGACCATCAATGAGAATGGCGGAGACCATCCCTTTGAGGTGTTTGTCAGCACTGCCAAGGCTGGTTCTGAGACCGCGGCTGTCTCTGAGGCCATTGGGCGCCTGATTTCATACCTGCTGCGTTTGGCTTCCCCGGTCCTCCCGCGCGAGCGGCTCAAGGAGATCGTTAAGCAGCTATCTGGAATTGGTGGCGGGCGCTCACTTGGGTTTGGACCTAATCGAGTGCGATCGTTGCCGGATGGGGTAGCCCAAGCATTGGCGGAATATCTGGAAGATTCAGAGGCATATCAAGAAGCGGCTGCCAATGGCGAGAATGGTGGATATGATAATCGACCCATTCGTCCTTCGGATATACCTGAAAAACTTTCATCTGCGGTGCAACCCGCATTCAGGATCGGTGACCTGTGTCCGGAATGTGGTCAAGCGACAGTAGTTAATGAAGAAGGTTGCCGTAAGTGTTACTCTTGCGGTTACTCTGAGTGTTAATATAATTCGGGAAATAGTACAGGGCACCAATGTGGTGCCCTGTTTTTATTAATTCGTCGTTTTGGCTTCAAGTTTAGTGATCAAGACATCCAACAGGAT
>CAZXPK010000050.1:17218-23031 GCA_964642565.1 uncultured Anaerolineaceae bacterium | reverse complement strand
CCGTAACATAAAGTGAAACTTGCAGCACCGACATGTTAGCCCCGCAAGGGGAGCATGAGAGAGCCGAGCCTGTCGCACAGACAGAGAGCCTCGATCAGGCTCAACTCTCATCTTGTGGATTTTCCCTATATATTGAGCGCGGTATAAAAAATATATCTTCACCCACAAGCTATTACAACCAGCGCCGGTGGGATTTGTGATGTTCGAAGATGGGAGATTCAATCCCTGGTGATTGAAGGGCGGGTCAAAGAAGCGCCCTTCAGAATACCGCATATATTAAACTGATCAGCTGATCAACAAGCGCCTACTTACCCAACTAAGGTACAATTAATCGAGAGGAAACCGCATGTACGAACACACAGATCAACTAAGATCCCGACTCGATATGTTAACCTCCCTATTACCTGGTGAGCTGCAACACCCAGCTGTGCTGACATTGCTGCAGCTCGCCCTGGCGGAGGACCTCTCTGCACGAGCCGATTTGACCGCTTTCGGGAGTTACCCGGCAGATGGGGATATCACCAGCCAGGCGACCATCGCCGGCGGCAGCCGGCTTAACGGATACATCCGTGCCAAAGCCAATGGGGTGGTGGCAGGCCTGCCCGTGGCACAGGTGATATTCGACCTGGTGGACCCAGCCCTCACATTCAGGAGCTCTTCCAAGGATGGGGGGTTGGTGGAGAAGGGTCAGATTCTGGCGGTCGTGCAGGGGGATGGCAGGAGTGTGCTGGCAGGTGAACGCACTGCTCTCAACTTCCTGGGCAGGCTCTCGGGCATCGCGACATTGACACGCCGATTCGTGGAAGCCATCAAGGGTACACGAGCAGTGATCCTCGATACACGCAAGACTGCTCCTGGGTTACGCCGGCTGGATAAATACGCCGTGCGCATGGGGGGTGGGAAAAACCATCGTACGGGATTGTTCGATATGCTGTTGATCAAGGATAATCACATCAGCGGAGCAGGTGGGATCACACCCGCGGTAAAGCGTGCCCGCGAGATGTATGGTGAGAAATACAAAATCGAGGTGGAGGTAAAAAACCTGAGCGAGCTGGATGAAGCCCTCCGCCTGAGTGTCGATCGTATCATGTTGGACAACATGGACCTGGAAACGATGCGCAATGCCGTGCAGATGACCAATGGACGCATTCCTCTGGAAGCCTCCGGCAACGTCAGTCTGACAAATGTCCGCCAGATTGCCGAAACGGGTGTGGATTTCATATCTTCGGGGGCTCTCACCCACTCTGCCCCCGCTCTTGACATCAGCATGAAAATAGGATAAATTAAGTCCAGAATCCACGCGATCTGCGCGGATTCGAAATTGGAGCGTTAACAATGTCAGTGGAAAGTATGTATGTAGAAATGAAAAGCAAGCTCGAGCGAGTGGTGCCGGATTTCGAGCTGCGTTATAAAGCCGAACTGGCGGAAGAGATCAACCAGCTAAAAAAAGAGAAAAATGCGGTCATCCTGGGACATAATTATATGGAGCCAGCGCTGTACTACTCCATCCCAGATTACCGGGGGGATTCGCTTGACCTCAGCCGGAAGGCAGCCCAGACGGACAAGGATATCATCGTCTTTTGTGGCGTACGCTTTATGGCAGAAACAGCCAAGCTGCTGAACCCCACCAAGACGGTTCTGCTACCATCCGAAAAGGCTGGCTGTAGCCTGGCTGCCAGTATCACCGCCGAGGATGTACGCCAGCTTCGGGCACGCTACCCGGGTGTGCCAGCGATCGCGTATGTCAACACATACGCCGATGTAAAAGCCGAGGTGGATATATGCTGCACCTCCAGTAATGCCAAAGCGGTGGTGGAATCACTCCATTCCGATACTGTTATTTTCCTGCCGGATGAATACCTGGCTCGCAATGTGGCCAAGGATACTGGCCGGCACATCATCTTCCCCACCTTGCAGGATGGCAAGACCTCAACCACGCTGGACTACCAGCATGTGGGCAGCCGGGATATGATGGTTGGCTGGCACGGGCGTTGTGAGGTGCATGAGAAGTTCACGGTTAAGGATATCGAGGCAGTGCGCCAGCAGTTCCCGGAAGTGGTGATACTATCCCACCCAGAGTGCAGTCCTGAAGTGGTGGCAGCCTCCGATTTTTCAGGCGGTACCAACGCCATGATCCGTTACGTGCGCGAGACCTCCGCCCCGCAGTATCTGGTGCTTACCGAATGCGCCATGGGGGATAATATTGCTGCAGCCAATCCAGATAAAGACATGCTGCGGCTGTGCTCGGTGCGCTGCCCGCATATGAACCAGATCACACTTGAGGATACACTCAAGAGCTTACAAATGAACCAATATGTGATCGACATCCCGGAAGATGTCCGTGTGAGGGCGGCCCGGGCTGTGGAACGCATGATTGCCATCGGATAAGGGGAGGAGATTGAGGAGATGCAAACCGACGTCCTGATCATCGGCTGTGGGATCGCGGGTGCCACAGCTGCCATACAGCTGTCGCGTGATTCACAGCGGCAAATTACCGTCATCACGCGCGCCGAAGAGCCATTGGATAGCAATTCGAGCCACGCCCAGGGGGGCATCGTTGGCCGTGGAGCGGATGATAGCGTCGAGCTGCTCGAGGAAGATGTCCTGACGGCTGGGGCGGGCCTTTCGTATCCACCAGCAGTAAAGCTGCTGGCAGAACGCGGACCTGAGCTTTTGCAGGAAGTGCTGATTGATCAGGCAGGCCTGGAATTTGACCGTGATTCACAGGGCAACCTGATGATGGGTTTAGAAGCGGCTCACACTCGCAGGCGGATCCTGCATGTAGGAGATGGCACGGGTGAGGCCATCATGCAGGGGCTGCTCCGTAAGCTGAGGGGGATGCCGAACATCACTTTGTTGAGCAAACATACCGTGGTTGATCTGATCACATTTCCACACCACGCTGCTGATCCCCTGGCGGTCTACCAATCCCTTACCTGTCATGGAGCGTATGTTTTCGACCAGGAAACGCGCCGGGTGGTGCCGATCCTGGCGCGGCATACAATCCTGGCAACGGGTGGGATAGGCCAGATCTACCTGAATACTACAAATCCCGTGGGAGCACGCGGGGATGGGGTTGCCATGGCATATCGGGCAGGGGCAAATATTATCAATGCTGAATATGTGCAGTTTCACCCAACCGCCCTCAACTCACCTGCCACAACCAAGTTCCTGATCAGTGAAGCAGTGCGCGGGGAGGGGGGCATCCTGCTCACTCCCCAGGGAGTACCATTCATGGAGCATTATGCTCCTGAGTGGAAAGACCTGGCGCCGCGTGATATCGTTGCCCGCGGGATCTATTCCGAGATGGTAGATAAGGGTTACCCATACGTCCTCTTGGATATTGCCTCCCACCAGTCACCCGAATACATCCGAGAGCGATTCCCCCATATATATTCCTATTGCCAGGAACAGAATATAGATATCACGCGACAGCCTATCCCGGTGGTGCCAACTGCGCATTACTTTTGCGGCGGCGTGCAGGTGGATCTTGCAGGGCGCACCAGCATCCCGAACCTATATGCGGTGGGCGAGGTGAGCTGCACGGGCGTGCATGGTGCCAACCGCCTGGCCAGTACTTCCCTCCTGGAGGGGCTGGTGTGGGGCGTTCAGGCTGCACGAGACATCCGGGCACAATCTCCTGGTGCGTTAATAAATGATCATGATATTCCGGAGTGGAATGATAGCGGGCTGATCTATGAGCCTGACCCGAACCTGATCCAGGGGGATATGCAAAGCGTGCGTAACCTCATGTGGCACTACGTGGGCCTGGTACGCAGCGAATATCGCTTGAATCGCGCCATCCGCGACTTACGTCAGCTCTGGCTGGACATCGAGGAGTTTTATCGGAAGACGCGCCTGAGCGATGGGCTGATTGGTTTGCGCAACAGCGTGCAAACAGCATTGATCGTGGCATACGCGGCACACCGCAACCGCACGAGCCGCGGCTGTCATTATCGTGAGGATAGCTATCCTCAAGCGAAAACCGCCACATCCCCTGAAGCTGCCAACGTGAAGCTCAGCGGGGGATTGCAATAGGTTCAGGTTATCCCTGTACGGGCTGGTCTCAGACCAGCCCTTACAAAATCACGGTTTTATGGTTAGCTTGTGGATGCTACGCTCTACGCCAGGCCAGTAAAGCAGAGTTTGCCTGGAGCGGTGGATCTCGTACCTGCCATCACTCACTTTTATCGTGTAACCATGTGGATATTGGAAATTGGGGACGTAGATTTCGGTGGGAGCAGTGATCGCAGGATCATGGCAAAAGATCATTTTAAAGATCCGAGTGTGAGGATTGAAGTTTACCTTGAGCAATTCGCCCGAGGTCGCCACCGGGTAGGGGCGCACCACTGCTTCCAATCCGCGCCCGCCAGAGTTGATCTCGCGTGGGTTAGTCCGTTGATCAGGGCTATAGATTGAAAAATCCTCATCATTCCAAAGGTCACCATGCAGGTTGGTGTTATCAGGAGTGTAATTCCACAGGGTGTAATTAAGCAAATTATCCTCAACTGCTTGAATACTACGCTGTAAAGCATGTATCTGCATCTGAAAATTCCCCGTGTGGTAGGCTTGCTTGTCCTGTAAGTCAAAGGGGATACCGAACTCACCCAAAACCACTGGCACTTCTCCGAGGACGAGCTGAGCCTGGCGCGTATGTCTGGCAAGCTGGCGGCGGAAGGAGAGTCGAATTGCTGGTGGACTGATGACCACTTTGCGGGTGTAACTGTCAACCCCGAGCAGAGGGGTGTATTCTTTTTTAGCCACAACGTAACCATCGTACCAATGGGGAGCATAAACAATACCAGACGCATCATGTTCATCCCATTTTGTGATCTGCATATCAAATTCTGTTTCGAGGAAAATCATCGCCTCTGGATGGACATTACGTATGACCTTGGCAAAGCGATTGGCAAAGGGACGGTAATAATCATCACTGAAATTCACCGGTTTACCGTTCACCAATGAAAAATAATCCGGCCGTGAGAGGTGAGGTTCACCGTTTGCGCCAATATCCCAAACGCCATTCTGCTTCCAGATGCACTCACAGCCATCGCGCCAGCCACGCTGATGAACATCATTCAGGTGATGTGTGCCCAGGTGTTTAAAGCTAGCCATGCCCAAACCCCATACAGGAACATCTTGTGAATACCCTGCTCCGAGCAACATGGATTGGAACGGTGTGGGCACATCACCGATGCTCACCAAGCCAGCAGGGGCGTTCAAATCCTTGCAACCAATATAACCGCTGGAGGGTTCATTCATCGTGTCATAACCAATCACATTGGGCTGGTCTTTCAAACGCAGTGCTACCTGACGGATAGCCTCGATATAATGTCGCTGGAGGTAATCTTGAGCTGGTTCATCGTCCACTTTAGTGAGGGGGGCAAAATCATTCCCAGCAAAGAACAGGGTGAACATGGTGGCGCAAGCCAGCTTGCTGTAATTGGAGCTCCATATCATTTTGGGGAAGGGATCACCGTGGGTGTAGTGGACGATGGCAGCCCCGGTCTCGACGAAATGGGTGAGGTCAAAACCTACGGCTTCGAGTGTCCAGCCAGGGGCACCATCCCCGCCAGAGAAGCGGCTCCATACGTCTTGGTGTGAGTCGATGAACAGGTTGAAGCCATACGCAGCGGCTTTCTTCACCACCGCAACGATATAGTCGAGATACTCCTCATCGTAAATACCGGGTCCGGCGTGTTCGATGGCTTCCCAGGTGACCAGCAGACGCAGGAAGTTGAAACCCCACTCATGCAAACGTTCTAAATGCTCATCCGCTTGATGCAGCGGGAACGGTCGCCCGACGAAAGAGA
>CAZXPK010000050.1:0-17118 GCA_964642565.1 uncultured Anaerolineaceae bacterium | reverse complement strand
AGTATTCGTTTACAACCCTGATACGATCAGAGATTAAATGATATTATGCTCTTGAAGGGCGCTGGTGGACAAACAGGTGGATGATGAAAGAAACCACACTGACGATGATCGAACCCCAGAAAGCACCCCATGGCCATGAGACAACAAAACCTACGCCAATCTGCTGGCAGATCCAGGAGGAGAACCAAAGCAGGAAGGCATTGATCACCAGCATGAACAAGCCCACAGTGAGGATGATAAAGGCGCAGGAGAGCAGCTTGAGGATGGGTCGGATAAAAATGTTGACCAGCCCCATCACAACTGCCATGACGGCAAATGCCAGCCAGGCAGATGTACCCTGAACCGACATCAAGTTATAGGGAGCCAGGATGAAGTAGGCTACAACTAGAGCGATGACGGTGATGAGCCAGTGAACGAAGAATTTCATAGGTTACCCCTTTCTTAGCAATCTGGCAAATTCGGATAAGATGAGTAATAAATAACAGAGATTGGGAATAATGTCAAGTAGGCCTGATTAAACTTTTAGTAAAACCTCTCTAGAAGTGAAAGAATTGCATAAGGTCAATCAAAAACCTATTTTCTGATTGAATAGACGGGTCAAAGGTATAGAATGATTTGATAATTGGCTTCCCTATGAAATTATGAACACTATTACCCTTATTTTTTATTATTAGTAGGTAATCTTGCTCCGGTGCTATAATGAAATTAATAAGTAGGGAAACCATTGGACTTTAGGCTGTTGGTAGTATCACAAGGAGGGATGAGTGAAATATATCCATGATCCTGAAGGCGTAGAAGTGAGCCACCTTATTTCTGCTTGCCAACCGAGCGGGAAGAATATCCTCGAGATTGGTTGTGGGCACGGAAGCCTTACCTTTCAATATGCGGGATTACCCAGGCTGATCATGGGGATTGACCCTCAAGAATCTGAGCTCCTTCTAGCAAAAAACAACACACCAGGATCTGAAATGAATGTTTCCTTCATCCGAGCTATGGGTGAAGGACTGCCGTTTCCATCTCAATGTTTCGATAGTGTCATATTTGCTTCCTCCCTTTGATGAATTAAGCATGAGGGCATGGTTCATGCCCTGCATGAAGCCTGGAGAGTACTCGCCCGACGAGGAATAATGATCGATTTGCGACCTTTGTCTATCGATACGTCCCTGGATATTATTTTCAAAGAAAAATACGAATCAGCTGGCATTGTGGATATGAGTCCGGACATTGAAGATGATGTTGCGGTGGATCATGCGGTCGAGAGTGTGATAAAGGAAGGGATATTTAAAGAATTATCGACAGAGTATTTTGAATTGACGTATTACTGGAAAACGGTTAGAGGAATGATGGCGGATTATCGGGAGAGATGGAAAAACGATGTGATCATTGAGGAGAATGTCATACGACGGGCATATGACTTACTCAAAAAACATCGCTCCCATGCCAGGGTACGACTGCTTATTCACATGAAATTGGCTAAATACGAGAAGCAAAATTAATAACGAAACATCCGAATGGATTTGGTTCAGGTAGCGAGGCCTGGTTCGCATGCATCCCATAAATGGGGGACAAGGATCTCAGAAATAAAAAATCCGTCCAAATGGACGGATTTTAGCTAGCAACGCTCGTGAAAACCACTCGCGTTGTTTCGGGCATAGAACGCCTTCAAGTAGCGGGGCTTGGATTCGAACCAAGGACCTCCGGGTTATGAGTGAGAAACCCGTTTCCACAACCTTTGACCATCATGCCCGTGTTTTTAGCCGGCCCGACGAAGAATGGTTCTTGCAGACCTGACTGGGAGAGATTGATTGGTTGATGGCAAGATTTTAGCACAAAATTCCTACAGCAGGCTGCCTGGAAGATTAGAATTTCAAGCTAGATGGATCTGATCTGCGGTGTGGGAAAATCGCAAAAATCCTTGATCAGCGCAACTTGAGAGCTATCAACGATGTGCAGGGGCAGGGTGACACGGCTCCTGAATCTTGGTGACATCTATCACTCGATAAGCAACAAGAAAGGGGTAAAATATATTCGAAATACCGAATGTATTCTTCGCAAAGGTAAAGTTGCATGAATTCTGTCCAACATCGCCGAGTGCAAGTAGATAACAGAGGAAATCTGGTGATCCCTGCTGATGTTGCCAGGCAATATGGCATCCAACCAGGGGGAGAGCTTTACATTGATGAAAAAGATGATGGTATTTTCTTACGCCGACCGATTTCGCATCTGGTAAAAATTTACATCGAGCCAACTAGCAAATGCAATCTTACTTGCCGGACCTGTATCCGGAATTCTTGGGATGAGCCGATGGGTCAAATGACAGGCGCTATCTTTGACCGGGTCATAAGCAGTATACAAGTATTAGACTCCAAGCCATCGATCTTCTTTGGAGGGTTTGGTGAACCGCTCTCACACCCTCAAATTGTCGATATGGTGGCACAAGCGAAAAAAGTCAGTCATAAGGTGGAGTTGATCACGAATGGTATGTTGCTGACCGAAGAACGCTCGCGTACTTTGCACCAGGCTGGATTGAGTTTTTTATGGGTGTCGGTTGATGGCGCTTCACCCGAAAGTTATGCGGATATCCGTATCGGTGCGGCTCTCCCTGATATTTTTCGGAATGTTGCTCACTATCGCTACCTGTATCTGGATATGACTGGCAGAGACCCTGGGATTGGTTTGGTTTTCGTCGCCATGAAGCGTAACATTGCTGATTTGCCTGAACTACTAAGAATGAGTACAAGACTTGGTGTATCGCGGTACCTGGTGACCAATATCCTACCCTATACACGCGAGATGTGTGAAGAACGACTCTATGGTCGTGCTATGGACACGCTTGCCGGTATACCATCTTCCTGGGTGCCGCGATTGGATTTCCCCCCGATGGATACCAACCAACATACGCGTGACCCGTTGATCCGCATAATGAGTGCCAATCCGCAATATTATCAAATGGATAGCAGTTTAGCAGAACTTAGAGGGCACTGCCCGTTCATCCGCCAGGGTTCAACAACGATTGCATGGGATGGAAATGTAAGCCCTTGTTTACCGTTGATGCACCAATACGAGAGTTATTTAATGGATAAACCCCGAAGTGTAAAGCGGTACGTCGTTGGGAACATAGCGGAACGGGAGCTTAAGGATCTATGGGAATCAAAGGAATATGTGGATTTTCGGAAGCGGGTGGATGAATTCGATTTTTCCCCCTGCACTGTTTGTGCAAGCTGCCAGATGGCTGAATCAAACCAGGAAGACTGTTATGGAAATACATTTCCCACTTGCGGCGGTTGCTTGTGGGCGCAAGGTTTCATTCGCTGCCCTTGATCTGGTTGGCAAAAACAACGGACTATTGATTGACAATTACGTTGAAAGGTGTTAATATCATATTCAATATTCTGAATGCTATGATATTTCAGAGGAAACTATGGAAATCTATCAATCACAAACTCAATTATTCAAAGTTCTGATGCACCCCACCCGACTGGCTATCCTGGATGAGTTACGCAGTGGCGAGCAATGCGTTTGCCATATGGAGGCAAAGTTTGGCTTACGCCAGGCGTACATCTCCCAGCATCTCATGCAAATGCGTGATGCCGGATTGGTTACCGACCGCCGTGATGGATGGAATGTCTTTTATAGTGTGAGCAAGCCAGAGATCTATCAGGTGATCGATGCCATGAATATCGTCACACATACGGTAAATACCAAAGAAGACGGCACATATCAATCCAATGCCAGACCCTCTACAAAGCAGCATACCTGTCCCTGTCCAAAGTGCAATGCTGGGGCGGAATCAACTCACCTTGAACAGCAAGACCTTGCCATAAACCGGGTTGAGAGTACTGTGTAAAGAAACCTTGGATATGAATGGATCAGCCGTCACCTTATTCGTTCATCGGTTGCATCCCACCAGATGCTGGTTCATGACGAAGGTTTGTATTCTTGAGACATAAATCTATCTAAATGTAGAATTGTGAGGAGCTCATGCCCAAATTTCTTGAAACCACAATCGACAAGTTTATTTTCAAAGTTGCTGATGATCGCTTCTATACTCCAGCAGGTGTGTGGGCGCTGGTAGAAGGGAACCGAATCCGAATTGGCCTTTCGGATTTTCAACAGCAACGCAGTGGCGACGTGGCGTTCGCAGAGATAAAACCAATCGGCACGCAGCTTGTCTTGGACGATGAAGTAGCGGTAATCGAAACGATCAAGGTCAATATCAGCCTGGGTTCACCTGTCGCTGGGAGTGTCGTTGAGGTTAACCCAGCGATGACCGATGCACCCGAAGTGATTAACCAAGATCCTTATGGCGCTGGTTGGATGGCTGGGATCGAAGTAGCTGATTGGGAAGCCGATCGACCACGCCTGATGGATCCCCAGACATACTTTACACACATGAAATCCCTTGCACAAGAGGAGTTGAATAAAGGATGAGCGATAAAAACTCACCTCGTAAAGTTGCCATCGTGCCTTGCAGCGGGATCGGTAAAACTTATGGTTCTGTCAGCCGTGAAGCAGCTTATGACGTAACCGAAGATCTGCGCCCCGGGGAAACAAAATTAATATCGCTGGCGATGCTCGTACTGGGTGATGAAAGTGCCCGTGCTGCCCTGGCCAGAGCTCCAGCTGTGACCATCGACGGATGCAAGCTTGCCTGCGCCACCAAAATGGTGCTGGAAAGCGGAGGGACGGTCGCCCAGGATTATGCAGTGCTCGATGTCTATCGGCGTTATAAGCAGTTCAAGCCGCAGGGTATCGCCGAGCTCAACGAAGGTGGCCGGCAGCTGGCGCGTGCACTGGCGGAAGAGATTGCCGCGGTCGTAGACAGTACGCTGGCTGAGTCTGGAGGAAAAAAGAATGGTTGATCTACCCAAGAAAAAGATTGGGATCGTGGCTTGTTCGGGTGAAGAACTGGCTGAGGGTACGGTTACACGCCTAGCAGCCTTGAAAGTACTGGAGCAGCTTCGCCCGGCCGATACTGTCACCATCTGCCTACCGTTATTCCTGGCTGGCGGAGAGGGAGACCGAGCCTTTGCCCGGTTCTATCCGACGATCGCTGTGGATGGCTGCAGCCTGCGCTGTGCGGCGCGAGGTACAGAGAAATACTCCGGCAAACCGGCAGCCAGCCTGGTGGTGAGCGACTTGGTGCAGCAGAACGGTCTGGAGCAGCCGGAAGGCCTGCGCAGGCTTAACGCAGTGGGGATGCAGGCAGTAGATTTATTGGCTGAGCAAATTACTAGTCAGGTTGACGAACTCATGGGTCGACCATGGAACCGGCGCGGGGGAGAATTCGCTATCCCGGCCGTTGCAGAGAAAGCGGTCGATTCATCAATAAAAGAGAGGGTCCAAGCCACCTGCTCATGCGGATCGGGGATCCCAATCCAGAAAGTGATGATCAACGACCAGAGTGTAGCCCTGATCGCCCTTCCGGTCATGCTTCAGCAGTTCAAAGAGGCTGGTAAAGCACCCGGAGCCGCGACCGTCACAGAACTTCTGGACTTGCTCAAGATCTACAATCCAGTCCTACCTGGTGAAGAACAAGCTTACAGAGAAATGTTATTACAAGAATATTCTGCATATTTTGAGAAGGAGGCTGCCTGATGAGCCGCACAGCTACCTACCATACTACCATTGCGTGGAAAGGCGAACACTGGGGTCATATCGTGATGGGTAACGGGCCAGAGATGGATTTCTCTGCCCCACCCGATGCACAAGGCCACCCGGGCGTACTGACTCCAGAGGATGCGTTTGTGGCTGCAGCGAACACCTGCATCATGATGATGTTCCTCTGGGCTACCGAACGCTTCAAGCTCAACCTTGTTTCATACGACTGCTGGGCAGAAGGAACCAAGCTGATCGAGCTGGATCGCACAGAAATATTTACCCATTTACGTTTTTACCCGGTCATCCGCATTGCAGCAGGTGGCGAAAAAGCAAGTGCTGTCGAAGCCCGTGCCCACCGAGCCCTACAATCAGCTCAAAAGTATAGTCTCGTTGCGAACTCGGTTAAATCTGAGATCATCATCGAATCAAAAATTAAGGTCATTGAGTGAAACCAGTTCTCAACGAAGAAAAATGCCCTGCCATAGGGCAATACTGCCCAGGCATTCCAGCATGTACGGAAAACGCAATCATATATGTAAAGGATAAAAGTATCCGTAAGGGTGGAAGGATTGTTTTTGACTATGAAAAATGTAATGAGTTCGGCATTTGCGTCAACAAATGCTGCGGATCTGCTATTGAACACAATTAACCATATTTTGGATAAGGAGAATGAAAATGCTTACAATAAAAGTTCTTGGTCCTGGTTGTGATAACTGTAAAAAGGTAGAAGCCATAACACGCAAGGCACTAATGATGTTTGGCATTGAAGCTCAGATCATCAAAGTGACTGATTGGGCGGAAATCAAAAAATATCCCATCCTGGGTACGCCTGGTTTGGTGATCAATGAGAAAGTAGTCTGCGCCGGGCGGATTCCAACCGAAACGGAAGTAACCACCTGGTTAGCCAATGCCATGTCTTGATAAATAAGCTATCTCTAAGAGGTGAATATGACGACTAATTATATTGAGTATCACCAACACCTCGAAGAGGGCTTGGCCAGGATCAACCCGGATCGATGAGCGTTTTTGAAAGCAGGTGAAATATGCAGTATTTCGTGATCCCCGCATTGTTGTTTGCCCTCTCTTTCCTGGCTGGAATGATGGGCCTAGGCGTGGCTTTCATTGCCACTCCAATTCTGGGCTTATTTGGTTTCGATTTGAAGAACGTCATTATGCCCTGGTCGCTGTGGCTCAATGGCCTGACCGCCATTGCCGGCGCGATCACTTTTGCGCGCGCTAAAATGGTCGATTGGCGCACTGCCATACCCCTGTTAATCATCACTACGCTGGTAGCGCCTTTGGGCGTATGGCTGTTGAACTTTGCTTCGACCACCGTCGTGTGGTGGATTTATGTTGCCGTACTATGCTTCCTGGCTTTCCGTATGGCTTTTCCGCCCAAACAGGATGATAGCAAAGCGATCGCCATCACGGATCAAACGCGCGTCAAAGCTGGTTTTTTGAGCGCCGTCATCGGAACTTTTGCTGGGTTTCTTGGAGTGGGGCCAGGTTTCCTGATGATGCCCACTCTGGTGATGCTGGGTTATACCGCCCGCCTGGCTGCTGCTACCAACAGCGTCATTGTCACCTTGCCTTCCTTCTCGGCTTTCATCACTCATCTACCCAACGCCCAGTTTGACTGGCTGATGCTGATCCTGACTTCGATTACTGCAGTGATCGGGGCCTGGCTGGGGGCTCGCTTTATGTCCAAACGGGTGAAATCATTGACGCTAAGCCGGATTTTTGCCCTGGCTTTGGTGCTGCTCGCCCTCCAGCGGGCCTATGTATTGCTCAAGTAGAAACAGAGGATATTAAGTTAATGAACACCAATTATATTGAAGCCTATAAACATCTGGAAGAGCGTTTATTCCAGTTTGGCAAAGAAATGCCCGGCCCGATGACCGGCTTCGCCCGGCTGCATAAAAAAGCAGTGGAAGATGGGGCGTTGAGCCATAAGGTCAAAGAAATGATGGCCCTGTCAATCAGCATCGTTGTTGGCTGTGATGGCTGCATTGCCTACCACGTTCACGATGCCGTTGAAGCCGGAGCAACCCGCCCAGAGTTGTTGGAAGCAATAGGTGTGGGGTTGCTGATGGGCGGCGGGCCGGGTTCGATCTACGCCTCCCACGCCCTGGATGCCATCTCGCAATTCATGCCTGATAATTAATCGGGATATTCATCTCCTTATAAGTGATGGAGTGACCCATGTCAGCAACAATTGATCGGCAGCGCTTTGCGTGGGTAACGCTTGAAGCCCAAGAGATCATCGAACTGAAACAAGCGATCATGGATCGTGATTCCCAGGATGTCACTGAATTCTTTTGGCGCGTGATCCTTCCCCGTGCGAAGGATGCTGCTGAACGGCGAGGTATCTCCCTGGGAGAAGAGATTGAGGAGAGCAATGGGCGTTTATCTGGATAATGCCGCCACAAGCTGGCCTAAGCCGGAAACTGTCTATCAGGCTGTGGATCACTTTATGCGGGACGTAGGGGCTACACCTGGCCGGGGTGGGTATCAACAGGAAGAGGATGCCCAACAGATTGCCGACGAAACAAGAGCAGCTCTGGCGCAACTCTTTCATGCCCCAGACCCACAGGGTGTGATTTTTACGCTGAATGCAACCCAAGCCATCAACATGGCTCTCAAGGGGCTGCTTCATTCCGGCGATCATGTCGTTACTTCTTCTATTGAGCATAATGCCATGTGGCGTCCGCTCAAGGCATTGGAAAAGCGAGGCGTGGTGGTTACCACCGTACCTTGCGCTCCCGACGGTGTGCTAGATCCAGCTGATGTGAAGGCAGCTCTATGCCCCGATACCCGGTTGGTAGCCATGCTACACGCATCCAATGTGCTAGGCGTTCTTTTGCCTATTGCCGAGGTAGGCGAAATCGTCCATCATCACAAAGCACTCCTGCTGGTAGATGCCGCCCAGACAGCTGGTAACTATTTGATTGACATGCAATCGATGGGGATAGACCTGCTAGCCTTTGCTGGGCACAAGGGGACATATGGCCCTCAAGGGACTGGCGGGCTGGTAGTGATGCCAGGTATCCATTTGGAGACGTGGGTGGAGGGTGGCTCAGGTGTCCTTTCACGCCCTGAAACGATGCCTGAAGAATTGCCTTTACGCCTGGAGGCTGGTACCCAGAACTCCGCCGGTGTGGCCGGACTGCTGGCCGGAGTGCGGTTCGTGCTGGAAAAGGGTGTGGAGAAAATCCATGCGCATGAGATGAGATTGGCTAGCCAGTTGATCGAACAGTTACAGGCTATACCTGGCTTAGGCATTCTGGGTCCGGGAAACCTGAAGCAACGTACAGCGGTTGTTTCGATCACTGTGGATAATTACATTCCTGATCAATTATCCGCCGTGCTGGACAAGGTTTTTGGTGTGGCAACACGGGCTGGACTGCACTGCGCTCCCCAAGCTCACCAAGTGGCAGGGACTTTGGAGAATGGGGCTTTACGCTTTAGCCCTGGCTATTTCACAACAGGTGAAGAGATTGACTATGCTGTTGAATCATTACAAAGTATCTTGTAGGTAGCTGGATGGCTAAACAACGGATTGAAAAGACTCTGGTCATTTTGAATGAAGATGAGTTGCGCCAGGTGATGCGCTTAGCACGACAAGGTGATACGGATGCGATCTACAAGTTCGTGAAGGAAGTGATTGCCAAAAGAGTAGAAGAAGCGATACGCAGGCGCTGTGGATAGCGAGGGAAGCAGGATGGCTAAAGTGAGTGTGACATTGGATGATCAACAGCAGGCAGAATTAAAAATGATCCTGGTTGATAAGGATGCAGAGGCAGCTCTGATTTTTTTGAAAGAAATCATCTGGGATCAAATTCAGGCTGCTCTTCGCAAAGAATTACGCAGCCATCTGGAAAAAGGTGCAATGTAACCTTTTCCCCCGAGATGCTCAAGCTAGTCGGAGGCTAATCCTTTCTGATGCCTAAACAACATCATCGTAAACCATCTCGTCAAACACAATTCCTGGCAATTGGAGGCGTGGCACTACTAGTTCTGGCTGTATTTGTGTTCAAAGAAAAGGCCCAGACAGCTGTACCTATAGCTAATTCAACCGAACCTGCTGAAGTGCAATTCGACCGAGCTCTGGCAGATCGCCAACTTATTCTGGCTTTCTTCCATTCGAACAATTGTCGCCAGTGTCTCATCATGATAGATACCGTTAGCCAGGTTTATCCCGATTTCTCTACTTCAGTAGCATTGGTGGATGTCAATGTTTACGATGATAACAACTCTAAGCTTCTAAAAAGGGTTGGCTTGCAGTTCATTCCGACGCTGATTTTCTATGACCATGAAGGGAAAGAGAAAGTCTCGGTTGGCGTGATGGAAGCTGAGCAATTACGCCAGACTCTGGTAGCCCTAGTCGAAGGAGACTGACATGACCTTTGACCCATCCATTTATCAAACCGCTTCGTTGTTGGCTTTTATCCTTGTATTTTTGGGCGGTATCATTACCAGCCTAGGCCCATGTAACATTGCCACGATCCCTCTGATTGTAGGCTATGTGGGTGGCAGTCATGATCTGACACGTTCTCGCTCATTCGTACTTTCTTTAGCTTTTGCTATCGGCTTGGCTATCACCTTCATGCTACTAGGCATAGCCGCCGCACTAATTGGCGGATTAATCGGAGCGACTACAGTTTGGTGGTATTACCTGGTAGCAGTAATCTGCTTTATTATTGGGTTGAATATGCTCGGTGTGTTTCGTTTCAATCTACCGATGGTATTTAGCGGATTGCGTGAGAGCATCGGACTTAAGGGCAGTCCTGGGGCATTAGCGCTGGGGTTGGTTTCAGGTCTGGTGGCATCACAATGTGCTACGCCAGTGCTAGCAGCTATCCTGACCTATGTGATGGCGAAGGGCGCCTTGGTTTATGGCGCAGCATTACTGTTCGTCTACGCCTTGGGTCGTGGTGTGCCGGTGGTTCTGGCGGGAACATTCACCGGTGCGTTGAAGAACTTTCGAAAGGTCGAGCGCTGGTCGGTAGTGATTGAAAAAGCCAGCGGTGTGATCGTGATTGGAGTTGGGTTGTACTTCTTGTGGATTGCGTGATTGATGAACACTGATCGGGTATTAATTCTGGCAGGTCGTAGGCGTGCAGCAACGCTGATATTATTTATGGTGCTCGTGATGGTTATTTTGGCGATCAAATCTACTAACGATAGTTGGTTTGAACCACAGACTCCCCTCACGTTGAATGGTCAACCCGCACTCGTGTTTTTTACCCTGGGAAAAGGTTGTGAATGCCAGATGAAAGTCATACACAATGCTGAAGCTCAAATTGCTACCTGGCAGGTTGTACTGCAAAGGCAGGTACCAATCTTTTACGTGGATTTCAGCCGTCGGACTGACCTGGTCAGGCAATATGATGTAGCGCGTGTTCCTGCCCTGGTGTTGCTCAACGCAGCTGGTGAAGTAACCTGGAAACAGGATGTGGGTCTGAGCGATGAAGATCCACTCGACCTGGTAACTGCCAATTTACAGATTGAGAGCATCATAAGATGACCAAAAGGAGGTCGGAATGTTGATTGAAAAATTTGACCTCGAAGTCTTTACCCCACCTTGTGATCCTGGATCTGAGCGATATGCAGCACGTGCCAGGTTATTCGTGGATATTTCTGAAATCCTACCTTATCTCAATGCTTCATTGCGTGGTGCGGTTTATCTCCCGTCAGCTAGTGCCCTGACCTGGAAGAAAGGTGGACATAACGTTGCGTTTCACGCCTTCGAGATTGCAACCAGCAATGTGGAAGATCGGGATGGCGCAGAAAAAGAACTCAAAGGGTTGATTAACCTGGTCAACGGCATCTGGGAACGCCGCAGCGAGATCACCCCGGATACCACTACCCGCCAGCGACCTACATCGATGGCGATCTTCAAACTGCTGCCACAGACCAACTGTAAACAATGCGGGGAGCCAACCTGTTACACTTTTGCCTTGAAACTCGTTACCGCGCAAAAGAATGTGACTGATTGTCCACTGTTGGATGAACCGAAGTATGAAGAAAAGCGTGTTGCCTTAGAAGAAATCATGATTGACGCACCAGCGATAGGTTAGTAAAGGATTTTGACTATGAATGATATAAAGGATAAAACTGAACCGAAACATAACGAAGAGCTGGAAAAACCACTATGTACCTGCATGACCGATCCATTCAACAGCCTGCCTCCAGAATTGAGGCCTCGCAATAAAGATGTCATGGGTGGATTACGCAAGGTGAATTGTCCTGTTTGTGGGTTTAGTTATTGGACTAACCGCGATGCTGATCTATGCATAGAGTGTGAGAAAAAAGGTTTACACCTTCCTGGCTTTTGATATTGGTTCATCACCCGGGAAACATACAGCCAGAACGAATTATAGATTTTCTTATCAATGAGATAAATCATGAGGAGATGTTATGACCGTTACTATTCATCTCGTGGGACAGCTAAAAAGTATTTTCAACAATCAGCCCACGATCAACGTAGAAGCAGGACAAACCATACGTGAGATTCTGGTCGCCGCACAAGTCATGCCAGAAATGATTGCTGGCGTGGTAGTCAACGGTGATTTACAGTCGAAAGATTATCTCCTTCAGGATGAAGATGATGTCAAGCTAATTGCCGTTATGAGCGGTGGTTAGAAGCTCATTCACTCCCGCCTTATACAAAGAAAAAATTAATTAACAGTGAATATGATCAACATCAAAATACTCAGCTATAAAAGCCCTCAGAGGTATGCTGTCAGGCAGACTCTAATAGCTGCCAGCAATGAACTGCGTAAAACCTATCCAGATCTAGATTTCTCGATTACCGAAGACAAAAAACTTGAGGAGATGGAAAAATACACTCATGTGGTGTGTTACCCCAGCCTGGTTATAAATGAAAAACTGGTTTGTATTGGGCGTTTCCCAAAGAAAGATGAAGTCATTGGATGGTTGAAAGAAGCTATGGAATGATGCCCATGTCTGCAACCGGCCGATAACCTGAGCAGCAAGCGTAGATGAAATCGGATCTCAACCTGATTATCGAAACACCCTGTGCGGGTACCATACAAATGACCGACAATATGTTCGCACCATGAGGTGGGTATGTTCCTTGAATCAATCACCCTGATCAAAATATTGCCTTGCCTGGCGGAACCGGGCAAAATTATCGTGATTGGCGATCCATCGCGAAAGTTGGATGAGGTACTCCCGTATCTGGCAACGCTACCTAATGTAATCTCTTACAACCCGGAAACCTGCACGTTGACCTTACGCCGCCAGCCTGGTTTTATCTCACTTTATTCGGACAAGGCTTACATCACCAAGGTGAAGGATACTGAAGAGGGGTTGGAATTGTTAAAAGCGTTGGTGGATGCAATCAACGCGACCTGGGAACATCGGGAGGAGCTGGTAGCCATGACAGCTCGAAAACACGCTCCGCGCCCCTTGGATATATGGACATTACTACCGCAAACTAACTGTAAAAAATGTAGTGAGGCAACATGCATGGCATTTGCGTGTAAATTGCTTTTACAGGAACGGGAACTGCCGGAATGCATCCCATTGCAAGCGGATGTATCCTTTGCAGAACGGCGAGCGACCTTGGAAGCAATGCTGTAGGAGATATATTACATGATGGACCAGAACCCAATTGTGAAACTTGCAGAGGCGATTCAAAGCAAGCAAATAGCTATACTAGCGACGGTGATCGACATCAAAGGCGCTTCCCCCGCGAAAGTGGGTGCGCAAATCGTATTGTTTTCTGATGGAATGACCGTTGGTACAGTTGGTGGTGGTAAATTGGAATCTTCGATTCTCGCGGACGCCCAAGCCGCCCATGAAGCCGGTCAGCCTCGCCTGGCCCATTATGCTCTCACGGAAGAAGGGCAGGACTCGATTAGCACGCTGTGCGGTGGGGAGGTGACCGTTTTCATCCAGCCTTACCTGCCACCAGCTCAATTGATCATCGTCGGAGGTGGGCATATTGGACGCCCGCTTAAGATAATGGGGGAATTAGCTGGTTTTGATGTAATTTTGGTAGATGTCGTGCCAGGCCGTGCTGACATCCCTGAGCTGGAAGCAGTCCATTTAACAACTGATTCTTTTATTGTACTGATAACAACTGACCATGTATCTGACAAAGCTGCTCTACGGCAGGTGATCACATCTCCAGCGTGTTATATAGGGATGATCGGTAGCCGGCACAAATGTAAAACCATCCTCGAACGTTTACGGAATGACGGTGTCAGCGAAGAATTGCTCGGTCGCGTCTATGCTCCCATCGGTCTCGACTTGGGTGGGCCAGCACCAGAAGAAATTGCAGTGGCGATCCTGGCAGAGGTCATCGCAGTGCGGTGGGGAGGTAAAGGTAGTAGCCGTTCGCGCTGACAATCACATAATTCTCATGATTTCTGTCATTGTCTATTTTTGTTATTCGTAATATAATTCAACGTATGTTGAATTATTTACCTGAACCAGCCACCCCTCCGATTGACTTGAATCAGATGGCAAATTGGTTGAAAGTGCTAGCCGAGCCAAACCGTTTATTGATCTTCCATTTGCTGATGGAAGGTGTCCAGTGTAACTGCGAGCTCGGGGATGGCCTACAGATGGCTCCCAACCTGATCTCCCACCACCTACGGGTGCTGCGCGAAGCAGGTCTGGTTGATGTCGAACGCGATGCCCTAGATGCCCGCTGGATGTACTATTCAATAAACCGCAAAGCACTGGAAGAGCTTAACCACGCATGGGGCACCTTTTTTGACCCACAGCGGATAAAACCGCGCCGATTGACCTGTGGTCCGCAGGGTGAATTTATCCGCCTAGAGCACGTGAAAGCAAGTTAGTTTTTTTATCAAAATACTTCAATGGAGACTGAATTACTGTGACACAAACTATTCCCATCTCTGATTTATGCCAATCGCAAACTACAACCGCTGAGGTTGAAATCTTCGATCCACCGATGTGTTGCCCTACAGGCATCTGCGGTCCAACTATTGACCAGACGCTGATGGATCTCAATGAAATGATTCTGGCACTCCAGGCTCAAGGGATCGTCGTAGTGCGCTACCAAATAACCAGCCACCCGAATGCCTTTCTCAACAACGCAGAAGTTATGAAACTTGTTCTCGAGAAGCAAATGGAGGTTTTACCGATCACTGTTGTGCATGGAAAAGTGATCAAAACCCAGACATATCCATCCCTCGAGGAAGTTAAAACATCTCTCAACGGAGCCCATTCATGACCCAATATATCTTCTTTTCCGGCAAAGGCGGGGTAGGTAAGACCAGCATGGCTTGCACGCATGCGGTCCGCTACGCTGATGAAGGAAAACGCACGCTTATCGTTACCACTGACCCAGCATCCAATCTTTCCGATACTTTTGAACAAGCAATCGGGCATCAGGTAGCCCCAATCAACGGTGTCCCCAATTTGTGGGCGATGGAGATCGACCCCGATAAAGCCACCCGGGAATATATCGACCGCGCTATGGCGCCTATCCGTGCTGCCTTCCCACCCCAGATTGTACAGGTGATGGAGGAGCAGATGAGCGGCCCCTGCACGGCAGAAGTAGCTGCCTTTGACCGTTTCACTGATTTTCTGGAGGTTTCTACCAGTACCGACAAGGCTTTTGATGTGGTGATTTTTGACACCGCTCCCACAGGTCATACGATTCGTCTACTGGAACTGCCTGCAGAGTGGAGCCAATCGATCAATGCAGCCAGCTCAGGCAGCGGACAGACCTGTATCGGCCCAGCTGCAGCCATCCAGGAAACTAAGAACAAGTATGAGCGCGCCCTGGCTGCGATGCGGGATAGTACGCAAACCACTTTCATTTTCGTCTTGCATCCAGAATCCATCTCGATCAAGGAAACTCGGCGGGCGATTACCGAGCTGAGCAAATTGGGCATCCAAAACTATCGCCTGATCATCAATAGCATTATTCCACTCGAAGGTGAGCAAAATACACTCTTCGCTGCACGCGCCCAAATGCAGGCACATTACCTGGTGCAAATCAAAACCGACCTGCCGTACCCACAACAATGCATGTCCTTGCTGGCAGGCGAGATCAAAGGCGTGCAAAGACTACGCCAGGTCGGAAAGATTTTCTTTGATGGCACCTCTGCCACCAAGACGTTTACTGCTGAAGACGTACAACCTCAAATTACAATGCTAGCTACACCTCTTGAAGATATACGAGTACGCATCCAACCAAATGGTCATCGCCGGACTGTTTTCTTCGCTGGTAAAGGCGGGGTGGGTAAAACCGTTGCCTCATGCATCACAGCTGTTTGGCTGGCTCGGCAAGGGTACAAAACTCTGCTCCTGACTACCGATCCAGCAGCGCACCTGGGAGATGTTTTAGATAGCCCAGTGGGAGATGAGATTGCCCCTGTCGCAGGTCAACCAAACCTGTGGGCAGTTAAGATTGATCCGAAAGCCGCTGCTGAAACCTATAAAGCGCGCATCCTGGAGGATGCCCGAAAACGAGGGCGCCCGGAAAAAGCTATTGCGGTGATGGAAGAAGAGCTTAACTCACCCTGCACTGAAGAGATGGCTGCATTCGATAAATTTATCGAATATGCATCCCAGGATGAATGGCAGGCAGTTGTATTCGATACTGCACCCACTGGCCACACTTTACGTTTACTCGAACTACCAGTGGATTGGAGCAAGCAGCTTGATGTAAAGATCTTCGCCTCCGTAGATACCTCGGCTGCGGACGATGTCGCCAAGCAGCGATTCGGGAAAGTCATAGAGATGATGCGCGATTCAGAACAGAGCACTTTTGTTTTCGTTATGTATCCTGAAGCGACGCCAATTTTGGAGGCCTGGCGGGCTGCACGTGAATTAGGCACGGTCGGCATTCACCCCGGATTGGTGGTTGCCAATATGGTTATCCCACCGGAACAGGCCAATACCATCTTCACCCACGCCCGGCGCACGATGCAGGAGAAGTATCTGGTCGAAATTACTGAACGTTTCCAGCTACCGTTGGCTCAGATCCCGCTTCTCCCTTACGAAATCAAGGGGCTGGAGATGCTAGCCAGGTTGGGCGATCAGATTTACCAAAATGATCATATCGCACAGGAATTTGTTCTAGAGGGTGCAAAAATTGGATAATAGCATTTGCCTCGGATACAACCCTCAAGGACAGTGTGTGCGTGAATTGAGGGCAAAACGGATGCTGGCAGTCTTTGCCCATCCAGACGATGAAAGTTTCGGAGCTGGTGGCACACTGGCGAAATATGCCCATCAAGATGTGCAGGTTGTTTTATTGTGCGTGACGCGTGGAGAAGCTGGTATTCCTGGAGTAAAGCCTGAAGAAGCTGGAAATATCCGCACACGTGAGCTGCGACAAGCTGCAGAACATTTAGGAATTGAAGTATATTTCCTGGATTATCCAGATGGTGAGCTGGCTCTTACAAAACCGGAAACACTCCTAGAAATGATTGCTTGTTGGATCGATCTTGTACAACCCCAGGTCATCCTCACGTTTGGACCAGACGGCGTATCGGGACATCCTGA
>CAZXPK010000049.1:0-23125 GCA_964642565.1 uncultured Anaerolineaceae bacterium | reverse complement strand
TAAGGTGTTCACTTTTCAAGTTTCGTTGAGTTCACTTTTGAAGTTTTCCTAACACCCCTATATTAATGCTTCCTGCTTAATATCTTAAAATCCGACTTATACTCATCCTTGTCGTTTTGTGGTGAAGGCTCAATCTGATTTAGCTCCCATTGTTTGGTATCAATTTTTGGAAATGAAACATCAGCATCTGTATTTATATGTACAGTGGTCAAATAAATCTTATCAGCTCGACCGATTGCTTGGCGAAATATTTTTCCTCCACCCATAATAAATACTTCTGTTTCGTTGTCATCTTCAGCCAACTTGATCGCGTCACCAAGCGAATTCACAACCTTACAACCTTTAGGAAAATATTCTTTTTGATGGGTGACTATAATCATCACCCTTCCGGGTAATGGTTTCCCGATCGTCTCGTAGGTTTTCCTCCCCATTACGAGATGGTGACCCATGGTCAAATTCTTGAATCGTTTTAAATCCGATGGTAAATGCCAGGGTAGCTGATTGTTCTTACCTATCCCTCCACTTTCATCCATGGCTACGATCAAAGACACGATCATACAGAGATCTCCGCTTTGATGTGTGGGTGGCTTTGATAATTAATAAGCTCAAAATCTTCGTACTTAAAATCAAAAATAGAAGTGATATCCGGATTAAGGATCATCTTCGGTAGTGGAAGCGGCTCACGGGTTAATTGAAGTCTGGCTTGATCCAAATGATTTAGGTACAAATGTGTGTCTCCCATGAGCTGGACCAAGTCACCAACCCCAAGGTTACACACCTGGGCGACCATCATCGTCAACAAGGCGTATGAAGCGATATTAAATGGGACACCTAAAAAAACATCGGCAGAACGTTGGTAGAACTGGCAGGAGAGTCTTCCATCTACCACGTAAAATTGAAATAATAGATGACATGGAGGGAGGGCCATCTTCGCAATTTCTCCGACATTCCAAGCATTGACAATTAAACGCCTGGAATTCGGATCATGTTTTATTTGATCGATCACCTGGCTGATTTGGTCAATCACCGTCCCCTCGGCTGACCTCCAATGCCTCCATTGAACTCCATACACTGGACCTAACTCACCGTTTGCATCCGCCCATTCATCCCAGATGCCAATCCTATGTGCTTTCAGGAAATCGATATTACTTTCCCCTCGTAAAAACCATAACAATTCATAAATCACCGATTTCAGGTGAAGCTTTTTTGTCGTAAGTAAAGGGAAGCCCTCATTTAGATTAAATCGCATCTGATATCCAAACACAGACATTGTTCCTGTGCCAGTTCTATCAGCTTTCTCGACCCCATGATCTAAAATGAACCGAAGTAAATCTAGGTATTGTCGCATAATCAATTCCAATCAAGAGTTATTGCATACGAACTATTTGTTTACTCTCGTAAGAATTTCTCTGGTCTGATTGATATCTGCATGAACTTGTAGAATTAGGTTTTCTACACTTTGAAATCGTTCTTCTCCGCGTAAACGTTCAATAAACTCCACTGCTATCTTCTGGGTATACAAATCATTCGAATAATCCAATATATACGCTTCGACGTGTGAGCGCTGGTCAGTACTCTCAAAGGTTGGACGTGTACCAATGTTGACCGCAGCTGCCCAGAATTCATCAAATATTTGCGCTTGACATGCATAGACACCAGCAGCGGGAATTAATTTTTCATCGCCTGTCTCTAAATTTGCGGTAGGAATACCAATTCCCTTCCCCCTTCCGTCACCATGCACAACCTCCCCGACCACTCGATATGGTCTCCCCAACAACTTGTTAGCTTCGTTAATATTGCCATCCGTAATTAATTTCCGAATCTTACTTGAAGATATGGTGTGTCCATCCGACATGACTGGCTCTACGACATGAACGTTATAACCGAGCTCTCCTCCCAGCTGCCTTAGGTAAGATACATTCCCCTCCCTCCCTTTGCCAAGCGCATAATCATAACCTACCCAGAGTTGATGAAATCTAAGATGGTCCATCAAATATGATACATATTCACGGGCAGTTGATTGTGAAATTTCATATGTAAAAGGATGCGTAACTACGATATCAGTGCCAAGTTCATCGAGTAGTTCTGCTTTTTCATCTGGTGTTGTTAAATAAAATGCCCCTGTCCTTCCCCTTAATATAACCGCAGGGTGCGGATGAAAAGTTAATACACATGATTTGTAACCAGCCTTGTGAGCTTGGTTATTCAACTCGCGGATAAGCTGTTGGTGACCTAGGTGAACACCATCGAACGACCCAATTGTCAGCCATGTATCCTGGATATTGACACCGTCAAGAGATATGTAGTGTTGCACCATGGGGCGTCAAAATCTTTAGTTATGAAAAGAATACCTTACGCGGCTGCCATTCATTGGTTGCTTCGTCAAGTTCCATTAATGCAACCAGATCACCTTGTTGACTGATTCCTCTGACCCATCCTTTTACTTCACCTTCAGCAGCAATTCGATGACCGTGACGGATTAACTCTACCTGGTCCCCATCTAATTCCACCATATGCCAATCTCCTAAAGCTTCAGCAGCTGGGATGAGGAATTTATACCAGTCACCAACATGAAATGATTCTTGTAATCGACGTAATTGCACTGCATCGCGTAACGTGAAGCGACCACTTTTTGTCCTCCGTAAGCCAACCAGATGTGCCCCACATCCCAAAGCTACACCCAGGTCATTTGCCAGGGACCTGACATAGGTCCCAGAGGAACAAAATACGTCTATAACAGCCTCAGGTGGATTCCATTCAAGCAATTCCAAACTATAAACTTGGATTGTCCTCGGTTGAAGTTCGACTTCTTCACCCTCCCGTGCCATCTCATATGCTTTGCGGCCCTGAACTTTAATCGCTGAATATGGCGGTGGGACCTGTTGAATTTCGCCAATAAACTGGTCCAAGGCTTGTTCAAATTGCTCTTCTGTGATGTTCTCAACAGATCCAGACGAGGTAATCTTACCCTCTGAGTCAAAAGTATCTGTGGTACTGCCCAAATGTACCGTTGCTTGATAGCGCTTATCCGATGCAGAAACATATTCACTTAAACGAACAGCAGGTCCAACCAGGACTACAAGTACCCCTGAAGCTCTTGGATCCAATGTACCAGTATGACCAGCTCGGTGAATATTTGTACCCCTGCGAATAATTTGAACGACATCATGTGAGGTTAAACCGACTGGCTTATCGACGACCAATACGCCAGACACAGCGTTTTTTAGTTGATCTTCATAATTTTTGTTCATATACCATCCCTGATAATAAATATTCTATCTGCCCCCCTCGATAGACGCCTTGACACGATTCATGGATATTTTTGTGTCTGCTAAGACTTTTTCCAGGACTTCATTCAATTTCCCTTTTACATCTGCTCCTGCAGCTGCCTTGTGTCCCCCACCCCCAAATTTCTGAGCAATTTCTGACACATCTAAATCTGTTGCCAGACTACCACACAAGCGCCAACTTATTTTAACATATCCTGCGTCTTGCTCTGTTAATATTACCGCTACCTTCGCTCCTTCAATTGCGGATAAGATTTTTACTAAATCCGCATCATCCCGAGCTATATACCCCGCTGCATAACGTTCAATTAATGAAAGTGTTGTCCATACTAATCCGTCTTCCATCTGGATTTTGGATAAGCCAGCAGCCCAGTATCGCACTGAGGCAAGCGACTGCTCAATAATCGTTTTGTAGTATATATCCGCCAGGTCTCCGCCCAGTTCCATTAAATCTGCAACCATTCGAAGGACTTGTGGATAGACATTGGTCGTGCGAAAACCAATCGTATCCGTGACAATTCCGGCTAATAAAGCATTTGCGACTGGCTTGGTGATTCGAAAACCAAAATCCGGCAGATACCTGGTTAATATCTCTGAGGTTGCCACTGCATCACTTTCAACGAGATTTACCCTGGCAAAATAAGTATTTGTCTTATGATGATCGATGTTAAGATCAGGAACATCATAATTATCAAATTCTGTATCAGTTCGCTCGACCTCAGAAGAATCTACGACGATGATGTAATCAACCTTTCCTACGGGTTTGGTTTTTACTAGCTCACTGCCTGCTAAAAACCGAAAGTTTTCCGGTATCCCGTCTTTAAGCACCATTTGGACATCTTTCCCAGCTGCTAGTAGAGGCAAACCCATCGCCAATAATGACCCGATCGCATCTCCATCCGGCCGTTGGTGTGATAGAATTAACAACTTTTTTGCTAGTTTTAATTGCTTACGAATCGTCGCAATCAATTCATGATGAGGTTCCTTCACGTTTTACCGCCCTATTCTTCTTTGAAGTAACTGTTTTCGTTGTGTCTGCCTGATGGATTGTTATAAGTAATCGTTCGATTTCATCCGCTCGCTCGAAGGTTGGATCCCAATGAAATCTCAGTCGAGGAAAAACACGCAACTCCATTCTATGAGCTAATTCACTCCGTAAAAATCCTTGTGCATGTTCCAATCCAGACAAGACTTCTTGAGAGCGTTGTGATCCTTCGAGTGCACAAACATAAATTTCAGCAAAAGCCAATTCCCTATCAACCTCTGCGCCTGTGATAGTAACACCTTTCAAGCGCGGGTCACTACTTTCCATTAATATAATTTCTGAGAGCTCTTGCCGAATACGTTCCGATATTTTAGTTAATCGTGTTTTGGATACCATCTCAGCCTCCAGAATTTATCAGGCTGCAGCCACCATCTCGATTAAAACACATTCAATCCGATCGCCTTCCATAAAATCTGAAAAATTCTTGATCGCTATGCCACATTCAAACCCTTGGCGAATCTCCCGGACATCTTCCTGAAGATGTTTTATAGTTGATATCTCACCAATTGCAACAATCTCTCCATTCCGAAATACTTTTGCTCGTGTATTACGTCTGATCTCACCATCGATAATATAACAGCCGGCAATATTACCAACTTTAGATATACGAAACACCTTTCTAACATCAGCATGCCCTATCGCGGTTTCTTTTTCAACCGGCTCAAGCATCCCATTCAAGGCTTTCTCGATATCTTCAATCATTCGATAAATAATGTCATATAGTCGAATGGAAACACCTTCTTTTTCAGCTAACCGCCTTGCAGACACGTCTGCTTGTACACTAAAACCGATAATAACTGCCTTGGAGGCAGATGCAAGCATGACATCGTTTTCGGTGATATTACCGGTTTCTGCATGGAGAATATTTACGGTGAGTTCCTCGGTACAAAGGTCTTTTAATGACGAAATGATTGGTTCCAAAGATCCTTGCACGTCAGCTTTAATAATCAACCTTAATTCCCGAACCTCACCTGCCTTATATTGATCATATAATTGTTCCAAGGTGATTTGTGCTTTCTTGCCACTTGAAACTTTATCACTCACTTGAGATTTCCAAGATACGATAATTCGAGCTTCACGTTCTGAAGGAACAACTTGAAAAATATCACCAGCTTGAGGTACTTCGTTCAGACCCATCACAGATACCGGTGTAGATGGACCAGCTTTACGGATTCTTCGACCTCGAAAATCAAATAGTGCTTTTAATCGCCCTAACGCTTGCCCAACAATGACCACATCACCCAATTCAAGAGTCCCATTCTGGACGAGTAATGTAGCCATTGGACCTTTCGCTTTGTCTAATTCAGCCTCGATGACTGTACCAATTACCTGCCCATTTGGATTTGCGCGAATATCCATATTGTCTGCCACGAGTACAATAGCCTCAAGTAAGTCTTCCAGACCTTGCCTAAGTTTGGCGGACATGGGCACGACTATAGTATCCCCATCCCAGTCATCAGGAACCAACCCAGCCTCTGCGAGTTGCTGTTTCACACGGTCTGGATCGGCATTGGATTTATCAATTTTATTCATCGCTACTATGATCGGCACCTTAGCAGCTTTAGCGTGAGCAATTGCCTCTTTGGTCTGAGGCATCACTCCATCATCTGCAGCAACTACTAAAACCACGATATCCGCGCCTTGGGCACCGCGTGCTCTCATGGCAGTGAAAGCAGCATGACCAGGAGTATCCAAAAACGTAATTAGATGCCCGTTGTGCTCTGCCTGGTAAGCTCCAATATGCTGGGTAATCCCACCGACTTCCCCCTCGGCGACATTCGTTTCCCGGATTGCATCCAAAAGGGTGGTCTTTCCATGATCAACATGACCAAGGATAGTAACCACAGGAGGTCGAAGCTCCAAATTCTCAACGTCTTCCTTGGCGATGGCCTTTCTCCATTGAGGTATCTCTCCAAGATCCTGCTCGATAACCTTTGGACTTTCAGGTACAGCTTCAAAACCCATCTCTGAAGCCACGATTGCCGCTGTGTCGAAATCAATGGGTTGATTAATGCTAGCCATCACTCCATTCGACATCAACGCCTTAATGACATCAATAGGGCTGGTTTGCATGATCTGTGCAAGGTCACGCACCGTGATGCTTGATGATAATTCTATTTTCTTTGAATTGTTGCCGTTCTCGCTCATATGGTACCTCTATGAATTCGATTTATTAGACCCCTATGAGCGGGTGAGATGTATCACTCGTTCATTGTCGGTTCCTACTCCGGTAATGATACGGCGTAATTCATTAGACGCTCGCGCTCTTCAGGAGTTAATTCCGTTTTCAAAGCATTCGCAAGTGCGCCCTTCAATCCGCTTTCCCAACACGTTCGCAGTTCATGAAGGTAAGCACCCCTGCCTGCCAATTTTCCCGTCGGGTCGATTACAACCCCTTGCGGGCTACGTACTATCCTAACCATTGAACGCTTAGGCAATATTTCCCTGCAGCCTACACAGGTACGTTGGGGAATATGCCTTTTTTTACCGGTTTTTCGGGGCACATGTCCTTCTTATATTGGTTTAGAAATTCCAATCATCTTCCCAATCACCGCCACGTTTGCGTTTTCTTTTCACCAGAGTGATATCTCGATCTGGATCATAAACAACTTCCACGAATTTTTTCTTCTTTTTCTTCTTTTTACCTTTTTTATCGAGATCTTCTTCCTCTTCCTCTTCTTCTGTATCTTGTATACCAAGGATTTCGGGTCGTAACGCAAAGATCTCGTTAAAATCAATCGGTTTCTTACCTTCTTCTTCTTTTACATCACCAGAAACAGCTGGTACTTGTTCCTCACTGATTGATACAGGCTCTGCACTGATTTCTTCAACAACCTGAGCACCTTCCTCCACAATGGTCGGTTGTACTTCTGCGACTTCCTCTGCCACTTCAGGCTTTTCAATTGTAATAACTTCCTCGGGGGTAGGGGTAATAACTTCTTCAACTTTCTCAACCTCAGGTTCTACCTGCTCGACCACCTCAGGAGCTACCACTTCAGGCTCAGCTGACGGGTATGAAATATTCGCTAGTTTTTCCTTTATTTCTTCCATTGCCTTAGGACCAATTCCGCTTATCCCCAATACTGCGTCTTCGTCCAAGGCTAATTGGAACATCAGGTCACCGATTGTCTCATAGCCTGAGGAACTGAGTAAATCATAGATCCGTTCAGTCAAGGCTAAATCTTCGAGGGACATTGCGAAGGCAACGGTCGGAATCTTAGCTCGTGTTTCTTTCCGCCGTTCTTCTTCAGCTAATTTTTCTGCTGTTCTACGATGGATTAGACCACGCTCAACTCTATCCACGAATTGGCTCAAGAATTGATATTCTTCAGGAGTTATCGGGCGTCCTTCAGCTTTCTTCCCTAAAATAAGCTCAACCCTTGGAATATTCTCTGATTCCAACTCTGCCATCGATGCAAATTCGTGATCGCTTTGTAATCGATGAACAGCATCCCCAGCGGCTTCAAGTAATGATTTGATATCTATACGCCATCCAGTGAGCTTGGCTGCCAGTCGCGCATTTTGACCATCCCGGCCGATTGCCAGGCTAAGCTGATCATCCATTACAACCACAGTAGCTGTTTTTGTCCCCTTGGCGTGCTCATTTAGATAAACACCGGTAACACGTGCAGGGCTGAGCGCCTTGGCAATATAAGCTGCTGGATCAGAATCGAACTCGATTACATCGATTTTTTCGTCATTCAATTCACGTACTATCGCCTGAATGCGTACACCCCTGATGCCAACACATGCACCGACTGGATCTACCGCTGGCTGTAGCGCTGCAACAGCCACTTTTGATCGTTGTCCAGGCTCACGCGCAATTGACCGAATCTCGACCAGTCCGTGGTAAATCTCGGGGACTTCATTCTCTAATAGACATCGAAGGAAATTGCGATGTGAGCGAGAAAGTACGATCTGTGGTCCCCGTGGTGTCTGTTTTACTTCTAGTAATAATGATTGCACCCGATCATGTACACGAAAATGCTCACCATTTATTTGTTGGTTTCTGGGTAGGACACCCTCAGCCTTCATATCCAATCCAAGGGTAACCTGTTGTGGAGTAACCGCTTGGACCACACCACTAACAATTTCACCTACTTGTTTGCCATAATAGTTCATCTGTGAATCACGTTCGGCTTCACGGATGCGTTGTTGGATCACCTGTCGGGCTGTTTGAGCAGCCACTCTTCCAAAATTAGTGGGTGTAGTTTCCACAGTGACCATACCACCAAGTTCAGCGTTTGGATCGATCTTGCGGGCTATCTCAAGTGATACTTCTGTCCGTTCATCTTGAACAGAATCCACCACCTCTTTCTCAGCAAAGACAGTGACTTCTCCTGTTTCAGGATCGATCTTTGCTTCGACTAATTGTGCAGTGGAAGCATTTACCGCCCGGCGATATGCTGATACCATGGCAGCTTCGAGGGCTTCAAGGACTACATTTTTCGGTAGACCTTTTTCCTCGAGTACCTCATTAAATGCCAACATGAACTCGTTTTTCATTCCTTGATTTTCTCCGAACAATTACCACGACGGGATTGGCCTTATACGCAAGAAAAGTGGGGTCTGCCCACTTTTCCACGTCGCCACAATCTAATTACCTTTACCGAAATGATTTTAGCACGAAAATGATTGAATGGCAAGGTGTACGGATGTAATTAATAATATGTTTATATTATTCCTATAAATTCCATATTGAATGTGCTTTTCTTAGGGTAAGCTGCCAGGCGCTATTTTCTTTGTATGGGCATGGATATGGATCGTCGAATGATTTTCCGGTCATAGCAGAGACTGCTGCCACAGAACAGGCACTTCCCGCGTTCAAATCATAGCCTCCTTCAAGGAGCAGACCAATTTTGCCTTCACAATGGATATCCGCCCAAGTGCATAACTCCTTGATTAGATTCCCATAACATTCAGCAGTTAATTGAAGCTGTCCAAGCGGATCCAACCAGTGAGTATCATACCCATAGCTAACCAAGAGTATTTGGGGGCTTCGTTGATCTAGCAAAGGGAGGATTAGCTCATTCATTATGGTGGTATATGCAATATCCCCTGAGCCTGGTGGAAGAGGAAAATTAGCTGTCCAACCTTCTCCATTCCCTTCACCAATATTATCAAGGTGCCCTGTACCAGGGTAAAATGGTGACTGATGAGTGGAAATATAAAGCACATCGTTTCTGAACCAAAATATATCCTGGGTTCCATTACCATGGTGCAAATCCAGATCGACAATCGCCAATTTTTGGACAACGCTTTCCTTGATTAAATATTGCGCAGCAATAGCAATATTATTCATCAGGCAAAAACCCATTCCCTGCCCATGGGTCGCGTGATGGCCCGGTGGACGAGTCAGGGCAAATCCTCGTTTTGCTTTCCCCTCCCAAATAGATGAGGCCAAAGCAGCAGCTCCCCCTGCAGCTCGATGAGCGAGTTGCCATGACGCTGGAGTGGTATAGGTATCCATATCCAGGTGCCCAGATTTCCTGCATGTCATTTCCAATATATTCAGATATGCTGGTGAATGTACTTCTTGCAGAAGTTCTTCAGTCAAATCAATTGGTTGTATTTTGGGATAAGGATCCCATAAACCGGCATTTTGTAATGCCGACCGTATTGTCTCGACACGTTCCGGTCTTTCGGGATGCCTTATTTCATAATGCTCGATATGTCCTTCAGGGTAAAAATAAATCATATCTTCCATACTTATCAACTTAGACGTAGGGTGCTAACTCGTTTCTTCTTGTTATTAAATACCAAATTCCCATTGCACCTGGCTTGCGATTTGCCCATGTAAAATAGGGAATGGAGATAATCTCAATATCACGGTCATAAGCATGAGGCAGATTTAGGTGAATTGGACGATATAGTTTATTATTCCAATCAGTATCAACCAATCGGACGCTGCCCGATAAGCGAAGTCTCACGATTCCACCCAATAAATCTGGTACAAATTCAATCTCTGGCTGGACCAAGGGGTTAATCCTGATATCGGATAATAGGGCATCCGGGTTATCCACCGCTTCAAGGCAATACAATAATGGTCCACGTGCAATCGCAATTCTCTCGTAATTCTCCTCCACCATGGGATGACTCTCAATAAACCGAACATCCATCGGTAGCTGCAGTGCCACAATGTCACCCTTCTTCCAATTCCGGTGAATTTCAAGATATGAACCCGAAGTTGAATTATGTCTATAAGGTTTACCATTTATTTTGACATAAACTTTTTGGGCAGCCAGCCAGCCTGGTATGCGAAGGAAGAGACTGAATTTAACAGAATTTATCGTGCCGCTTATATTCGAATGTGAAAGCCGTAAGCCGGTTATTTGCAATGTTATATGTCCGTCCCATGGGTAGGAGGTATTTTGATGTATCTCCACCTGTTGACCAGTTATCAGATCTATTATTGCTTTCGATTGTGCGTAAAGATGCAGCCAGATCCCTTCAATGGAAAGACTATACATATAACCTGGGAACATCGCGATGGTACGACAAATATTTGGGGGGCAACATGCACAATCGAACCAGGCTTCTCGTCGATGGTCTCCATTATCCATTAACGGGTTGACATAAAAATATTCCTTGGAATCCAACGAAATTCCAGGAAGAACAGCATTATAAAATGTCCATTCCAATAAATCTGCATAACGTGGATTTCCTTCCAATTGCAACATACGCCAGTTCCACATTATGCTAGCTATTGCAGCGCAGGTTTCCGCATAAGCTCTCGCATTTGGCAGCTCGTAAGGCTTACCAAATGCTTCACCATCGTGTCTTGCACCAACTTCACCTGTAATATACATCTGTTGGTTAACCATGTTGGTCCATAAGAGGTCAAGGGTAGTTCGTAGATGCTGTTCACCTGTTTCGAGGGCGAGATCCATTGCTCCCGAGCATAAATATAGCGCTCGCACTGCATGCCCAACTAGATGATCCAAATTGCGGAAGGGGATATGATCTAATAAGTATTCACGATTACCAAGAAATCCACGACCACTTCGATCAAGGAAAATAGCGGCCTGCTTAAGATATTTTGCATCTCCAGTCGCCCGGTACAGTTCAATCAATGCCATTTCGATCTCTGGGTGACCACTTGTTCCAGCTACCTGCGAGGGTCCAAAGGTACCACATATATGATCCGCCAGGCGAATAGCTACATTCATCAACTTGCCGTCGCCAGTCGCGCGTTGATGTGCTACAGCAGATTGGATCAGGTGCCCGGCACAATATAATTCATGTTTTTCCTGCAAATTCGTCCAACGTTCTCTGATTTTGTTCAAGGAAAAATAAGTGTTTAAATACCCATCCTTATCTTGAGCTTTGATGATCAGTGCGATGACATGGTCGACCCATGACCGCAAATGTTCTTCGTGGCTATAAATCATCGTCCATGAAGCAGCCTCTAACCACTTATAAACGTCTGAGTCATTAAACACATATCCTTGATAGGGCTTTTTTGTATCGCCTGAAACTCGCCTAAAATTATCCAATCTACCTGTCTTCTCAAGCAACTGAAATTGAGCAGGTATTGTCACACCTTGGTTCATCAAAACTCGAAATTGCCAGAAACCTCCATCCAAGGAAATACCACTAAGTGGAACTGGTTTTAGACGTGAATATGGGCTGTGCGATGTATCAACGATCACAGCAGTATCTCGAATCTGTGTGCTCATACTGGCTATACGAAGTTAAGGTAATTTGTGGTTAATTTTGATAGATCAGAGTAATAACCCCGATATCGTTCTGGCAATATCATGGCGATTTGGTACATAATTTCATCAACCATCTTATTCCGAATTTCTCGGTCCAATTTGCCTTCAGGGAATTGCATCTTGAACAATTTCCCTACTCGGATATTAAAATCGGTCCGTTTAAAGCGGTTGATGTTATCGCGTAATCTCTCTCCCCCAAAATAGACTAATGGCAAAATTGGTGCCTCGCTGTGATGTGCCAACAGCACGATACCTGGTAATCCCCGTCCCAACCTTCCATTCCCGCTACGGGTCCCCTCAGGGGCAATTGCCAGGATCTTACCCTCCCTCAGTGCATCCAATGCACTCCGAAACGCATTGGTATCTGCTTCACCACGTTGGATTGGAATCGCTCCCCAAAGATCGAATAATAAACCCATGGCAGGATTGTCCCATGTCTCCGCTTTGGCAAATCCTGTAATAGTGCGTGGTTGCAGATGTGTATACATTACAGGCACATCCATGAAATTGATATGGTTACTGACAATAATCAATGGCCCTTGATCAGGAACATTAATTAGTTGCGTATCATCAATATTACACAAAATTCGTGTCAGGCTCTTTATGGATGTAGTTACAACAGCATATGCAAGGTTCATGCGTTAATTCACCCATGCAAGATAGATATCGGCTGTTTTATAATTTCAATACTTAATTCTTTCCCCGCAATACAAATTGTCTCTCCATCAGCATGTGCAGGCAAGGAACCATTTAAAGCTATAACATGAATTTTAGATGCTCGTCCCATCTTGATTTGTGGGTGAGTAGCCTGAGTACCCTTCATAAAACGGGGTATCAAGGTAAGTATGCCAATTCTACTTAATTGTCCCGCAATACATAGATCCAATAGTCCATCATCCGGCTGTGCCTCCGGAGCCATCATAAAACCACCACCCATCCTTCTTCCATTCATAATTGAGACCATCAAGGATGGCTGGGTGATCTGCTTGTCTTCATACTCAATCCGTACCATAGGGGCATTAAAAAATAGAAAAATCGTCCGCAAAGCAGCTACAATGTAATTTAAGAAACCATGCAGATGAGTAAGTTTTAACGCTTCAAATCCTACAACTGCATCGAATCCAATCCCCACCCCATTGCCAAAATAACGTCCTTGGGGATAGTCACCACCGACCACACATCCTACGTCCATCAAACGCTGCGTCCCCTCCTTTATTACCTTAAAACCATCCGGGACACCTGGTGGTATTCCAAACCCATAAGCAAAATCATTACCACGGCCAATGCCTATTATCCCCATACTGGTTTTTCGATATCCTTGATTCCAAGCTTGCATCAAACCATTTAGGACCTCATTGGATGTACCATCACCACCAACGGCGACGACGATATCCAAACCACCCATTGCTGCTTCCCTTGCCAGGTCAATTGCATGCCCAGGATGTTCAGTGTTAACGATTATATAGTCCAAAGAATTCACACGTGCCATGCGATCAATCTCAGGTAGGGCAATCTTCCCGGCTCCCTGCCCAGCGATTGGATTGACGATAAATGTGATCTTTTCTTGCATTATGGGCAGGCCTGTGGGAGATTGTTTAAATTAAATAACATAATAGGACGGTTCCCGATTTGTTCAATTGTCCCGTATACTCGATAACAAGTATTGAGCTTAGCTTCTGACCAAACCAGGTCATAAGATACCAAATATAATGCTCCGCGCTGATCACTGAAGATAACCATAAAATAATCTTGAGTGGTGACAGTATCGATCACAATCCCCTGGACGCATAAAGGCTGTCCAACATCTGCTAATGTGATAGACATCACGTCACGGCAATCCGATGTAGGCGTGGGGGTTGCTGTTGGTGGTAAGGGGGTTGGCGAGATGGCAAATGCAACGACAGGTGTGTTTGTCGGGGGAGCTGTAGGACTCGAATTCGGTGTATTGCTAGGTCGTGGAGAAGTATTGGCTGCAGGTATGAGTGATGGGGTTACATTCTGAGTGGTGGTTAATTCCTTATGAGCTAAGCCTGCTAAGCCCCGTTCCAAAATTGGCCGTCCTGGACCAGCGATGGTAAACAATATCCACCCGATGATGACCAAACCGAGCAATATTCCAACTGCGACTTTGAGGTTTTCCCGTTCGAAAATATTTTTCTTGGCAGGTTCCTCCTCACTGGCAGGAAGCATATCAGTGCGCAAAGAGGTGACGAGATCGCCGATGGAAGATTTTTCTTGTTTCTGGGTCGACTTTACCTGGTTAAAATAATCAAAGGGTTTATTTTCTTCTTGGTTAAATGACTTTTTAGCCATTAATCACATCTCAGTTGACCGGGGTGAGTAAGCCTAAGTATAGCATTAATCACTCATGGAGGTAAAAAAACCTCCAGGTGATATCCCCTGCAGACTCTGACTTTAGGAAGCTTCTTTACCTATCCTTGGATGACTAGAGTAAGAAAAAGAAATTAATTTTTACTGTCCAATGGCAGGAAGGACACCAGAACTGTTGTTTCCCTAACCTTATTGGTTGGTAAATAATCCTTACCCTTAGAGCGGGTGATGGGACTCGAACCCACGAATGGTAGCTTGGGAAGCTACTGCCTTACCACTTGGCAACACCCGCAATTGCGTTGCTGATTATAGTCAGCCCCGAAATAGATGTCAAGTAAAGGAAATCCGTAGTGTTATAATTTTGAAGTTATGACAAACGCCGAAAACAACGATCTCAGTGACCGCGAACTGGATATATTAAAACTCGTAGCAACGGGGGCGAGTAATAAAGAGATTGCTCAAAAATTATTTATCAGCTCAAATACGGTTAAAGTACACTTACGAAATATTTTTGCAAAAATTGAAGTTACGTCTCGAACTGAAGCAGCTATGTATGCGGTTCGTACCGGGCTTGTTGAAACGATATCTTCACAACTCACAGCACAAGCAGATGATTTAGAATTACAAGCAAATCAAAACGCGGTATTACCACCGATACACTCTTTAGCAGATATTTTTAGAAACAAAATATATGCTCGTTATTTTGGAATACTTAGCTTACTACTTATCCTCATAGTCACCGGTATACTATTTATCCGTAATAATTATATTCAGGCATTTACTCCAATACCCCCAACTTCTACTCCACGGGTCCAATGGTTTAGATTACCAGGTTTACCGACACCACGTCGGGGATTAGCTGTTGTGAATTACGAGAACCAAATTTTTGCGATTGGAGGAGAATCCACCGAAGGAGTTAGTAATATCATTGAGAGCTATGATCCTCAAACGAATACTTGGAATAATCATATATCAAAACCTACAGCGGTTACAGATATAAACGCAGCTGTGATAGGTGGGCTGATATATATACCAGGTGGGCAATTAGCCTCTGGCATGCCTACAAATGTTACTGAAATATATGATCCACGTGTTAATAATTGGTCGTCTGGTAATCCATTGCCCAAGACATTGAGTGCTTATGCATTAACCGTATTTGAGGGGCGGATATACATTTTTGGTGGCTGGGATGGAAAACAGATTGTTAATGATACTTATGTATATGATCCTCATAACAATTCCTGGTCTGAGCTTAACGCAATGCCAACTGCGCGATCCTATGCCGGTGCTGTAGTGATTGGAGGTAGGATTTTTGTCATTGGTGGCTGGGATGGTCAAAAGGCGTTGAGCATTAATGAAGTGTATCAACCTGATTCTTCAGCGACCAGCCCACAATGGACCCAAGCTTTTCCCCTGCCTTCTGGGCGATATGGGATGGGCATCACCAATCTGGCTGACATTATCTTTATAATCGGTGGGACAGGTCCAGATGAAAATCGTTCGGTGATTGCCCTATCACTAGACGAGCTTGATTGGGGGCAAATTGAAGCCCCACTGCAATCTGGTTGGTCTTTCCTTGGGGCAGCTACTGTAGGAACTCGTCTTTATGCCTTGGGTGGAAAAACTGAAGAGGGGCTTAGTGATCAAACATGGAGTTATCAAGCAATATTTACGATAACCCTACCAATTGTTAGATAATTTCATATCCTACTTAATTGGGATAATTCCCAAGTCTTTTACTTCACCAGAATTCACCGTAATTAATATCGAATTTCCACTTTCATCTACGAGCGGAGTTCCACCAAATGGTGTCCAAATGATAATAGCATACTGTCCTGGAGCTACATCGGTAAAAAGGAACCGACCGGTATCCACATCTTGAATACCAAGTTGATCCGACTGTTCGGAGAAAGCGATTAATGGCGGATAATCTGGGGTGCTGGGAGGAATTGTAGATGCCAGATAAAGAGTGGCCATGTAGGGTTTACCGGCTTCACCCTCTACTAATAACACTCCGGTTACAACAGCCTTTCCATCGACTGGTGTTGGTACAACTAATTGTGTCACATAATATTCAGGTGTCGATACAGCTTCTGGGATTCCACTACCACCAAGTGGTCCGGGATAAGAAAAAGTTACTACAGGTACAGTAGGTTCTTCAACCGGGTTAGGGTAAGCAGATTGTATTGGGGTTTGAACCATCACCGTGACCCCTGGTGTTTCTATGGGATTTTTTGTACCACACCCGGTCATCACAAAGGTAAATAGCATAATCAATAGAAATTTCATGAATTTTGCCACAGTCTTAACTCCTGCGAAATTTATGTGAACCAAAGGATACTTGAACTTATAGAATATTACAAGGTATTGAATTAATGATACACCGCCTGCATAACGCAGGCGGTGTAAGTTTGTAGGTTTTTTCCTTTATTGTATAGTTAGTTAAGTTTAGCGGTTCAAACCATTGGAACCAGTGGAGCTGTCGCCGACCAAGGCTGTGCCAAGGATTGCCGAAAGATTAGCAAAACCAACGACGGGTTGACCGCAAACCACGGTCACGCTCCCATTGTATGGTTGAACGATTCCGGGAATATTCGGGGCATAAACTGAGGCTGAACCATATGCAATCAAGTTGAAGGTATAAGTTAATCCCGCCTGTTTATTGAATGTGGCAGTGCAGGAGGTGGGAGTACTTGTGGTATTAGCCACCTGGAACCCACCTGAGAATTTGGCACTTGCACCGGCAGTAACCTGAGCGAAGAATATGGTATCAGTCTGTGCTCCATCCGGGAATGCATTGTAGGTATTGCCCTGACTGATACGTTCCACAGGTATCGCTGCGCCATTGTTGTCAGCTGGATCACCACGGTTATCTTCATTAACAATGGCGATAATTGGCTGGCTAGCATTGGAGGTGATCACAGCACTACCAAAGCGTTGACTCATTGCGAGTGTATCTACAGGAGCAAGTTCGGTGATGTTGGTAGAATAGAGCGCCAGTGCTGCACCAGGCTGGATTGTGGGTGAATTATAAGTGTAGGTTACTCCAGCGAAGGTAAAAGCAATCGTGACAGTCGTTGGACTTGTACCAATATTCTGGATGCTCATACCACCGTTATATCCGTAGAAGCGACGAACAAAGCGTGGAACGAGCAATTTCGTGGTACCAGAAGCAAAGCCATCATAACTCTGAAATTGTGAATTGCTGGAGGTTGTGCCGGCATTATAGAAATTGGTGACAACGGCTATATTACCAGTTCCCGTTACTGTCGCAGCACCGAGGAAGCCATTCGGCAAACCCGCATTCTCAGTCTGATAGAAGACGTTATTACTAAATGCTGGGATCGTGGCGGTTTCAGTTGCAGCTGGAACAGCGGCTCCGTAGCGGTCCCTATATGTTACAGTAACATCCACAGAACTGGTGGTAGCATTTTGGACGGCAATATATGAGCTCCAAGTGCTGGAAAATAGTTTCATAACCTGAGGTGAGTACATTGTCGTACCAGTTTCAGTGTTATCAAAACCCGAAGCTGCAGCCATGCGGAATGGGCTCCCAGAAGTGCCACTTCCAGTCGTCTGCGTGTTGATATTACATGCCAATGGAGTGGATGATGTAACTATTACCGAGCCCAAAAAAGTAGTGGGAAGACCTGGAGGACTGCTAGGTGTATAGTAATTCTTGCTGCTACCAGCAGGGATGGTATCATCATAATCCAGAACAGAGGTACCACTTCCTTCTGGATAGAAGGACAGTGTAATCGAAGCATCATTCACATCGTCTAGATTCTGACAAGCGATACCACTTACCCAGGTACCTGCAGGACCCTGTGCCAAGGCAGTAGGAACCAGGGCTAACATCAGGGCTAAAACAATTACAATAGAAAAAATCCGATTTAATTTCATATTAAATTTAGCCTCCTTCTTTAAATGCGATTTGATTAGGTTATAACTTTCTATCAGTTTATCTTCTATTGCCTCTAAGAGCAATACTTCTTTGGAGGTATTTTCCTCTGTAGAAAATCTATAATTAATCCCGCTGATCTGTGTTAATCTGCACCTCTAATACTTTAGGGTTATTCCATCTGCGCTTAATAATTCGAAATGTGTAAGCACCAATTAGTTCACTTATCGTGATAATAACCCGAGATATTGCTGCTATGATAACTGCTTGAGGTGCACCAACGACCGGTCCAAGAAACCAGACCATGATACTTTCTCGCACTCCAATACTTCCGGGCACAACAATAATTACCAACCCAATAAGTATCGAGGCTGCTAGAGTAAAAACAAACAATAGCAATTGGTCGATAGAGACTGGAAAAAATGTTTTTCCTAATAGCCAGAATGAATAACCAAATAATATCCAGCTCGCAAACATAGATAATGATGCGCCAAGCAAGATCACAGGGCTGGCACTCATGGTTTGATTAATTATCTTGGTCTTATTAAATATCCAAGATACAGCAATTGGAAAAAGCAAAAAAATAACAAAAGAAATAATTCGGATAATTGGTAAAAAGCTACTGAATAAGTTCCCAAATCTCCAACTAACCATAATGTCTACTGGCAAGGATAGGAACGCTACACATATCCCTGCAAGAAAAAGTTGTACCAGCTCGATTGTCATAGCCAGCCCGACCAAACGTACCGAAACGCCAGTCCTCTGGGTAAGATAAGCTTTACCAATAAGCTGCCAGGCATATCCTGGGATGTATTTCGCTAGGTTTGACTGGAGATGTATATTTATTGCTTCCATCCAATTTATCGGCATCAACATTGCCTTTACGGTCAAATAAAACCCCAAAGCACCTAGAAATACTGTGCAAATCGTAATAGCGCAGGATATTACAAGAAGATAAATATTAACATGGAATTCTACTTGAGCGGATTTAATACTTTGCAGGTTGTTGATTAAATAAATTGCACACAATGCCAGAATCGATATTTGCATTGCAGAACGAAACCATCGATTTAGCAACAATTTTTTTACTTTTTCAATCCATGGTTTAAACCATTCGATGATACTCATCATACTTGTTTTTAAATGGTTACCCCCTTACGTTCGAGAGCAAATATATAAAAAATGGTTAGAAAAATTATAAGGAATGAACGGCGCCAGGCATAAATTTAATATTTTTCTCGGATGTTGACGATACCAAAGCCAGTCTGCTTTTGAACGCGGAAAACAAAAATTATATTTATATGCTTTTCTTACTCGCAATCCTCCATTCTCCAAAAAATCCCACCATTCCCTAAAAGATGCGAAGCGTTCCAAAGGTTGTTTATGATTGGGACTGTAACCCGTCCGCCAGACTTGCCAGATGATATCAACCAGATAATAACTATTCGGTAGAACCAACGCTGCCTGCCCATTCGGTTTTAAGACCCGAATCATTTCCTTGATTCCGGCTATGGGGTCAACGAAATGCTCCAAACTACCAGTGTTTGTGACATAATCAAAACTCTGATCTGCAAAAGGTAAAAACTCACCATTTGATATGGATACCCATGATGCTCCCAGGCGCTTGTGGGCAAGCGTCGTACCGAGAGATGATAGGTCAATTCCAATCCCGTTTACACCTCGTTGGCGTGCTGCTTGGATTAACAAGCCCTCTCCACAGGCAATATCAAGGAGTCTCGTTCCAACAGCTGGAGCAAGCCGATCTAATACCCAATGGTAATATGCATCTGAATCCCGAAGCTGCCCTTGCTTTTTATATAGTTCGTTGTAGATCCGAGCAATATCATTTTGGGTTAAGTGTGGATTTTCTTTGATTTTCATGCACGATTTCTTCGTAAAGTTGGAGTGTCTGAAGAGAGTTCTGCTCGCGTTGATACATTCGAGCCCTGATCAATCCTTTTAGACTCAAGTCTGTACGTAATTCTGGTTCTTCATAGATTTTTATTATTGCGCGAGCTAAACTTTCCTGATCGAGAGTGTCGATATATAGAGCAGCATCTCCGAGAGATTCCTGTAATGCCCCAGCCCGATATGCAATCACCGGAGTCCCACATGCCATTGCTTCGGCGGGTGCTAATCCAAAACCTTCATGGACAGAAGCTGAAACAACAACCTTTGCGCCGGTCAAAATGGCAGGCAGATCATTCTCAGGTATTCCACCAGTAAATATTACCTCTTTCGTCAATCCCAGGCGATTAATCGTTGGAAAGAGAGCTTCGTCCTTGCTTTTTGGATATACCTCACCAACAAAAACTAAACGGTCAGTGAAACCGGGTCCATATATTTTTTTGGCTAATGTATATGCTTCAACTAATAATGTTAATTTCTTCTTTAAATCAATACGACCTACGTGCAAGATGTAACTTTCTGGAAGACAATATTTTTCCCGTACGCGTGCGATATCAGATGTTGGAATAGGAAAAAAACATGGATCGATTGAAGGATAGATAACTTTAATACGCTTCGTAGGAAGATTATAATACCACTCCAAATCACGTGCCGTTATCTCGGAGATAGCAATTATACGTGATGCACTCTTCAAGTACATTTTCTCAATGTTTTTCCAATACCATACGTCGAATTTTGGAAATAGCTCTGGGTGGATAAGAGTGGTCAAGTCATAAATGGTAACAACTGATGGTATCTTCAATCCAAATACACCCAAATTTTTTGCGAAATGAACCAGATCAAAATTCCTTAATATAAATGGTAAAGCAAGTTGGGCCCACAATCGGACTAAGAAGCGGTTTTTAACAGGAAAGATGATCTGACGTACATTACCTTTCTGGCTAAATATTGAAGGCTCTGCCTGGCTGAGAAAAATATGGTACTCGTTTTTATCATCTACAGCAAATAGACCTTTTAATAAGGTTATAGTCGCAGTTCGTCCACCACCAAAATTGTGAATTCCGAGGGCATCAATCGCTATTCGCATCTTTGTGTATCGACAGGAAATTTATCATGATAAGGATCAATCATATGATCCTATTCGAGTTTAATGAGGATTGATTATTATTAAGAGATGCCATCATAATTTGAAAACCGTGTTGCCCTTCTCGCCTTCTAGAATCCAAACCGCTGATAGCCCTGACCCACTTCTCAACCAGCCTTGGGGAAAAAACCTGCAAGAAACGTAGAAACGGATAACAAAAACGGTAAATGGGTGCATTCCAAGATTGCACCTTAACATTGAGTTTACTACCGAACAATTCCATGAGTCTGCTGGGAGAATAGCCCAATCGATATATATGCCCCCATTTCTTGCTGATCCAGGCTGTCAGGAATGGAGGATTAAGTCGTATATCAGCAGATGGGGTTGTTAATATTAATTTTCCATCAGTAGCAACAACATCGATTAAAGATTTAGAAAAGGTAACATCATCCTCTACATGCTCTATGATATCTAGCGCGTAAACCTTATTAAAACAGCCGGAGCGAAATGGAAGATACAGTGCATCGGCTTTCACAAGACATATACCAGGTTTTCCTCGGATCGGGTGAAGATCGATACCCACTCGAAAATCTGCATTCACCTTACCTAATAGGAAACCATCATAACATCCAACATCCAATACACTACCTTTTATTGCTTCTAAAAAACCCAAACTCGTGAGCATTTCCTCGCGATAAATTGTTCCCATCCGAAGTTTATGTGAATGATTTGAGATTGATAAATATAGCAATTGCTCAATTCTGCGGACTACATTGTCCCAGTTCAGATCATCCACAACTTTTCGACGAGCTGCCTTACCTAGTTCCTCGCATAAAGTTATATCATCCAATAATACTATCAAAGCCTGCGTTAACTCTTGTACAGAACCAGGTGTGACTAAAAGTCCATTCTCATTGTTGTGAATTGCCAATGACACTCCACCAATATCACTGGCGATTATTGCGGACCCACATCCCATTGCTTCAAGAAGAACGGTAGGCAGTCCATCGAGGTTTCCGGATGGATCACGCACGGATGGCAGTACGAATATATTAGCAGCAGCTAAAAAATCAGGCACATCATTCCATGGAACACGACCGATAAATTGAACCGAGCCAGTAATACCTAAAGTACTGGCTAATTCTTTCAACTCCCGTAATATTGGACCATCTCCTCCTATGATGATTTTTAAAGTGGGGTGTTTTTCCAATACGGAAGGTAAGGCTTTTAGTAAAACATCGAAACCTTTTTTATACACAATCCTTCCTAAAGTATTTATAACGACCCCATCTCCCCATCCGAGTTTATGACGTAATTCTTTTCGATCATCCGCAGGTTTAAATATTAGCGGATCAGCTCCCCAAGCTAATAATTCAGTTGTTGTAGGTGCTCCTAGTTCTAAAGCATGTTCTTTTAATTCAGGACTACAAGCTGTCACAGCAGCAGCTTGGATAAAAACCCAATGAGCTACATAACCGAATAAACGATTTTTATGCGCCAAAAATATATCAGAACCATGCAGGCTTATGATAAAAGGAACCCGACGGATTTTAGCCACTAAAGCAGCTACGGGTCCGTTGGGTAAAACCCAATGGACATGAATTACCTCAGTCTTTTGACGACCTGTAACCAACCACAAGGTAATAAATGCCCCCAGCAGATAGAATGGTAACAAGAGTAATGCTAAGGGGTGTAAACGCACATCAGCTTCCAATGCACGACCATGACCCATGATGTGTAGTTTATTAGTTAATGCATATCGGAAACGATGGATTTTTACCCCATCCGTACTGATAGGCTTTACCTCCTGATCGTAGGGAGCAACCACTTCGACTGCATGACCCAATTTAC
>CAZXPK010000048.1:0-23140 GCA_964642565.1 uncultured Anaerolineaceae bacterium | reverse complement strand
TCATATTATATTATTTAAGAACTATAAAATCGTTTAAACGGATATTAATATCGCGTGAATATAAAGGCGTGCAGTTCAGTATTCCGGTGGATTGGAAATTTCTAGAAAATGGTTCCAGGGTGGATAAAAGGTTTATCGCCCGTCGCTTCTCACCCTATCTACGCCACAACTACACCAGCGGTATCGAAGGAAAGACAGTCTCATTTTTCTCGTTTACCATAGATGCTTCGATGGTCGAAGTTTTACCATGCAAACAACAGCGCTAACTTTTACAATCCCGGACTCGGAAGAGCGCTCCCCGATTTTTATCTCCATCTCCTGAGGTAATCCCATACCTCTGCCTGGACAAAGGTCGTACCCGTATATTTGTAAACCACGACGGGCGGCATATCTTCGCCTTCTAGCCTGCGGTAGGTTTCTTTCCAATTGCGCGGGAAAAGGATATCCCAAAGATCGGTAAGGATATCCAAAAGTTTGGTGTGGTTTACGCCTTTTTCCTTTTCGTAAGTGCTGCTTGCGATATCGTCCAGCGCGATACCCTGCAAACCAAGGAGGTTACATCGCGTAGTGTCTGACAGGCAAGCCTGATGGATATCCTGAGCAGGTACGTTTTCAAAGACATTGACGCAGGGACCACGGAGGTCATGGATAACGGTTTGGCTTGACATTTATTCCCTTTCCTTTCTTTCCGGTTGTTTTAGCTGCAACAGGATGCAAACGCTCGTAAGAAAAAGTTTTCTCCCGGAAAAATGCAACCGGTTGCAATTATCAATAAAAAAATTTAGGTCGAATTCCTGATAACTAATTCCGCCGGGATGGTCACATTGGTCACCAGGCCTGTTTCGATATTCTGAATCAAGTTCTGGGCCAGCAATTTTCCTACCAAGGGGAGGTTCTGGCTGATCGTGGTCAGGGGCGGGCTGTTGAACTTCGCGATCGAAAGGTCATCATAACCCACCACGGCGACATCCTGGGGCACACTGCGGCCTTGTTCGCGCAGCACGTTTATCGCCCCGACAGCCATCAGGTCGCTATTAGCAAACACAGCATCCAGGTCAGGCGCGGTCTCCAGCAGTTGCCGCATTTGCTCGGTAGCGGATTCACTAGTCCAATCGCCATAGGTGACCAAGGCCGGGTCGATTGTCTGCCCGTTTTCTTGCAGTGAGGCGGCGTAACCATCATATCGCCGCTGTGTTTCGTACTCATCCACTGGACCACCAACGAAGGCAATGCGGTGCTTCCCTCTTTGCAGGAGATGGCCGGCAGCTAACTTTCCTCCGCCAAAATTATCGTTGTTCACTGAGCAATAGCTGTCGTCAGTCGAGCGCACGTTACTCCGCACGATGAATGGAGCTTTCATCTCCACCAGGGTCTTGATGTGGAAATTTTTACGGGTGGAGGTCAATAAAATGAACCCATCCACCCGGCCGGTATCCAGGTATTGGTGCGGCCAGGCAGGGTCATTTGGGTCGACATTTGCCACGAGTAAATCGTAATGATAGGTTGATAAGGTGCTAGAGATTGCCCCGAGGACCTCTAAAAGGAAGAGATCAGCCAGCGAGAACACATCCTTGGTCTGATGCGCATTAACCACAAAGGCGATCGTGCGGCTGCGCTGCAGACTGAGACGGCGGGCCGGGATATTGATCTGAAAATTGTGCTCTTTGGCCACGGCGCGAATCCGTTCTTTCGTCTCGGTGCTAATCAACGTGCTGTCGTTTAAGGCGCGCGATACAGTCGATTTCGAGACGCAGCAGATACGGGCGATATCGGCCATGGTTTGAACGGATTTCTCACTCATGCTTTTCACACATTTACGTATAATCTTGCAACCGGTTGCATTATAGAGGTTATCGAGTTTTTTGTCAAGTATGAAATATTAGTATGAAATATTAGTTGTCATTTAAAGTTCAAAAGTGAATTGTTCAAACCTGAAAAGTGAACTCTTAGCAAAGCATTTCTTTCGAGTGAATAAAGCTGAAAAGTGAACTGGACATGTTAGAGTTCATCTCAAAAAGAGGAAACTATGACCCAGAAAGCATGTAACGTTTGCAGATCTGAGCATAAACTAATAATATCGTTGTAATATACTACTCGTCTTATGGATTAAGGCTTATTGAGATATGCGATTAAGTTGGATTAGAAATTAGATGTTTTGTAGGAATTACTTAGGGCGAGATTGGGCCCGTAGAAGAAGGGGACCCAGCCTATCGATGAGCCAACCAAAGGCGTTTTCGATGTACGGTGTGATCCCCAGCCATCCCGGCACATAAATCACCCTGCGAGGATGCTCGAGCAGCTTCCAGACGTGGTTAGCGATGGTTTCAGCAGTCACACCCATGCGCTCGGTTGGGATATGGAGACCGGCCTCGAGGTTAGCAGCAATATCACTGAAATCTGTCAGGACAGGTCCGGCACGCACTACACTGACATGAAGCTGAGTACCGACAAGCTCACGATACAATGCAGTGGTGAAGTTATCAAGGAAGGATTTGGTGGCGCCATATACAGCAACTCCCTGGCTAGGCAGGCTGCCAGATATGGAGCCAATGTTGATGATATGCCCAGAGCCAAGAGAGCGCATCTTCTTCAAAAAGAGCAAGGTGAAATGGACCGCAGCAGCTACATTGACCTGTAAGATGCTGGAGGCAATCGTCCAAGGCATATCAGTACCAAAGCCATACCAACCCAAACCGGCATTGTTGACCAGCACATCAACCTGCCCATACTTGGCTTCCACCTGAGTGTAAACGCGTTGACGCTCAGCTTCCTGAGACAGGTCAGCTGAGATGATCTCTGCCTGACCACCAGAGAGGCGAATCTCATCTGCGAGACGTTCAAGGCGGTCCTGCCGGCGGGCAACCAGGATTACGTGGAGACCCTGGCTGGCGAGCTTGCGGGAAGTGGCAGCACCAATACCGCTGGAGGCACCAGTGATTACTGCGATTTTATTTAACCATTTTGGTTGGTGAATTCTGGGCAATTTGGACGACCTTTTTAAGGCTAGAAATCGCTATATACCTGGATTTTTACTTAATTTCTTAAATTTCAAAAACCATTTGACAGTATCGGCTAAAGATTCCCGCAACGGGCGGGGAAGATAACCCAACTCAAGATGAGCTTTGGCATGACTAATAAATGAGTTCGAAGAAATAGTTGCCAAAGAATAGGAGGTGAAACGCGGTTTCGCATGCGTTAGGCGATAATAGAGAGGGGTGATATTTGCCGTGATACGCGCCAGGGAGAATGGAATTTTGAAGCTGAAGAGGCGCGTGCCGAGGATTTCCTGGACGATTTTAATGATATCCAATACCGCAATCCGCTCACCAGATAGGATATAACTCTCGCCACACCTGCCTTTATCTCCTGCCAGGATGAGACCCTCAGCAACATCACGCACATCGACGAAATCGTAGGCACCATCCACATAAAGCATGGGCTTTTGTTCAACACAATCCAGAATAAGCTGACCCATCTCGGAGCGACGGAAGTCGTATGGACCGATCACGCCAGTAGGACAGACAATGACTGCATCCATCCCATGGTGGACAGCTTTCAAAATTTCCATTGAGGCGCTGGCCTTGGAGGAATCATAGCTGCTGATGGAATGTTCAATATCGAAAGGTATGGTTTCATCGATCAGAACCCCATCAGGCACACGTTTAAGCGCATGGATGGAACTGGTGTAAACCAGACGACGAATTCCGGAACTACGCGCAGCCTGGATAACATTGCGGGTTCCAATTACATTCACTGCTTGCAGCATGTGGTCTTTACCAGGCATAATGGAAATGATACCAGCGAGGTGGTAAACGACATCAATACGATCAAAGGCTTTAAGCAGTGACTGATAGTCTAGGACATCAGCCTCGATTATCTCCACGTCCAGACCATTCAATGGTGTAGGATCTTCTCCTGGCATGATCATGGCGCGGATTTTTTCGCCACGCTCAAGCAGAAGGCGGACGAGAACATTCCCAATGTGCCCAGTAGCACCGGTTACCAGATTCATCCTATTCTCCTTGCAATACCGTTCATGAGTAATTCCATGCTTTGTCTGGCTTCACTTTGCCAGTTGGTGATTTGAGGATCGAAAAGCGACTGCATGAGCATTCCAATAGCTAGTGAGACCAGCACACGAGCAGCCAGCTGTGCATCCACTGGCTGTAATGAACCTTCGTCAATACCTTCCTGGATCATTTTAGTGAAATAGGATTGATAGCGGCGATACGGTGCAATGGCGGCTTCCCATATATGTGGGTCATGGTTAGCTTGAGTCCAGAATTCCAGAAAAATGGGCAGGTGGATATCAGCAGTCTGAAAAAGCGATCCGACCATCTCCGCCATTTGGAGGATCACCTGTGGGACATCATGTACCTCCTGGCGCATCAGGTTGAAACCGTTCTCGATGCCGTTCAGGTAATTGTTGAGGAGCTCCATGAAAACAGCCTGTTTGGTGGGGAAGTGGTGGTAAAAAGCACCCTTGCTCACCCCAGCTGCCTGGCAAATCTCAGCTACGCCGGTAGCGTCGTAGCCTGTTTTTGAGAACAGATGCGTGGCGGCTACAATTATGTGGTTGCGCGTTTCTTCGCTACGTTGTTGCACCATAACTCCTTTAATGTTCCATTAATACCGACCGGTCGGTATGATTCTAGTCTATACTATTGATAATGTCAATAGAAGGGAAAAAGTAGGTTGGTAATAAAAAATTAGAAGAAGTCGAAGATTATATTCTTTGAGATTTCCTGTCGGTCAGGATTTGGTCGATGACATCCTGGAGATATGCCGAATCTGCCCAGGCATGGGCGGATTGGATAATCTCTGGAGGAAGAATAGTTTCAAGCTCAACCCTGGATACGATCGCCCTTTTTTTTGTGTCGGATTTAACCTGTGGATGGTTCATTATCAAATAACATAATCGCAACGCACGCTCATGTTCCTTGATTTGGGCGAACAGGTACGCGAACCCATGCAAAGTATGCAAGATCAGGGGAGTACTATCTAAGGTCATGGCAGTGTGTAAAGAACGTGAACAATAATTCCAGGCTTCATCCACTAATCCTACGTTGAGATATACCTTGCTTACGTCGTAGGAGGTATATGTTATACCACGTAAATCAGCAAGATCAGAAAATATCTCAATACATTCATGATACGTCCGGATAGCCTCCGCAGGCTGATGAAGATATCTAAATTGATGATATGCGAGATTGCTTAAGATGACCGCGGTGAGGCGGCGATCGCCTGTTTCTCTACAAAGTTTTAAAGCAGAGGCTACGTGATGATAGGATTCTGAAATATTTACTATCTCTTCATAAACAGCTCCGAGGTTATTATGGATAAGCGCCATGCCGTGCCGGTCATAGATTTTTGTGGCTGTTTCCATGGCTTGCAAAAATAAATCCCTGGCCTGGATGTATTCTCCTTGGTGATAAGCAAGCTTGCCGAGTCCCATAAGGGGATGAATGGTCCCATAATATGTGCCAATCCTATTATGGGTAGCCAAGCTAGCGTCAAAGTTAAAGCGAGCCTGCACCAAATCACCCATGTCCATTAATATCGTGCCAAGGATCGATTGACAATGAGCAGTGAAGACGATGACATAATTTGACTTTGGGATGTTATCTTCGCGTAATATTTGAAGAGCATCCTCAATTTCATTTTTCGCCAGACGAATATTCCCTAATGTACGGTGGGCTTCAGTCAAAAACATTAATGTCATGGCGATGTCCCATGAAGAATTGTACAAACGGAATGTCTCGATACATTCGGTTAATCCTTGTATACCCTCATAAACAAAACCATTCTTGACCGTCATCCAGGCTGAGAGCTGCTGCATGGAGGCGCGGATCAGATCCAGCCGAGGATCGTTCAGCTTATTCAACTTGAGTAAAGCGAGTCGATATAGTTCCCTACCCTGAATGGAATTTCCGAGCATTACATGGTAAGCAAGCATCAGGTCTTTTATTTTTGATATATTTTCCCAAAGGTCAGTATCAATCATCCAATTCCATGCAGTTCGAATATTCTCTATTTCTGAAGTAATGTCCACTAACGCGGCATGTTGAGCCGAAGTGTTAAGCTCCTGGTGCTTTTGAATACAAAAGTTGGTGTAATAGTCGCAGAATTTTAACTGTGTAGCAGCGAGCTCATACGCGTCTTCTTCTAACCTACCTGAGGCATATTGATGGAAGGTCGTAAGCATTTCGTACCGATTGTCTTGACGGTGAAAGAGCAAGGATTTATCCGCAAGAACTGCGAGGAGGAGCTGAGTCACGCCGCATATTTCCTGGGCAGCATGGGTGGTAAATGCGGCCTGAAAAATTGATAGTCGGCGTAAGATTCGGCGCTCTTCTTCTGGCAATAATTTCCAGGAATTATCAAACACCACACTCAGACTCCGATGGCGAGGATCGATATCTGGAGCATTAGTGGTGAGAAAATCGATATTTTTGTCAATCTCTGAAGCAATCTCAGGACAGCTAAAAACCCTTACCCATGAAGAAGCCAACAGAATGCCTAACGGAATACCATCCACAAGCTGGCATATACGAGTGATAGCTTCTCTATTATTTTGGTAAGAAAATCTAGGGAAGGTCTTTTGAGCGTTATGGACGAAAAGCTTAATTGAGCTATAGCTCTCTGCACTTTCATCCATAGCTGTAGCAGGAACTGGCAGCCCATGAACCTCCAGGATCGTTTCTGCGATCATATTTAACCGTTCACGGGAAGTGAGAAGAATTTTCAGGTGATGGGTCTGGGAAAGTAATGTAGCCAGGAATTTGGCGCCTTCCACCCTCAGGTGCTCAAAATTATCAATAACGAGCAGAGCTTTCATACGGTATAAATACTTCCCAAGCTGCTCGGTTTGATTTGTTGATCCGTAAAAGCTAAATTTTAAGGCTTCTGCCAGAAGGATGGGGATAAAATCTGGATCTTGAATGGAGGTAAAGGAGGTGAAATAGACACCGTCTGAAAAGTATTGAGCTACTTGAGAGGCAAATTGAATTGCAAGACGGGTCTTACCAATCCCTCCCGGACCAACCAAAGATATGATTCGATAATCAGGAGATGTGAACAGACGAGCGAGTTCATCCAATTCCTGCTCGCGGCCGAAAAAAGCAGGAGACAATATGGGAAAATTGACCAGCTGCTGGGCACCCGATTGCATGGGTGGATGTTCTGTAGAAGGAAGATTTGGGTGAATCAATTCAAAAACATGAATCGAACCTTCGATATCATTGAGGAAATGGAAACCCAAATCTTTCACCTGTGATCCAACAGGTATATCGAGTAATCGTAATGATTGATCTGAAAAGACTATCTGTCCACCCCAGCTGATGAATAACAGCGAAGAGGCAATCCGCGTAAGCATAGCAAAATTACTCGGACTATCTCCTTCGATGATCGTTGAATATAAAACCATGCGAATACTGGGTGGACCAGGATCTCCCCAAACAGTTTTCTTCAACTTCAGATGAATCGTAACGGCGCAATGCAGTGGTTGGCCATTTTCAAAGAGTAAAGTAATGCTATCGTCAGATTTTTGTAGAATACGACCACCGAATTGCCGGGCCGTCTCTTTAACAATATTGGTATATGTGTTAAGGATATCGTTCTTTTTAGAACCCGCACTTGCCCAATATTGAGCAGATTTTTCAATATCTGCAATGAGGAAAACAGGGGTTGTGACTTTTTGCTTTGTGACAGGGGTTGATTGCCCGCTCTGAAGCTGCTTGTACAATGAAGTCATTTCATCAGCCGGCTCGATTCTCAATTCGCGCGAAAGGACTTCCTTATAATGTTTATATAACGAGATACCCGCGGTTCGCTGCCCAGTTATTGAATAAAGCTGTAGCAATTGGAAATGCACATTTTCATTAAGGCGGTCGAAGTATAGCCAAATTCGTGCATAATGAATGGCGAGATTAAAATCACCAAAAGTGCGGTGACACCTCACCAGGCGCTCAAGGGCGTTGAGCTGCAAAGTCTGAAGTATTTCACTTTGCTGCATGCGCCAATCATCAAAAGTGGGTGCTTTAGAGATATTAAAACCAGACATAAACTCGCCATGATAAAGCTCGACAGCTTCGGTCAGAGCGGGGGTGCAATACAAACAGATCTGAGATGGGGGATGGCCATGTGCGTTACATTTGTCGAGTATGGTCTTGAAATTCACCACGTCAATTTCAATATTTCTATGGTGATTTAAATCGATTCCATTTCGATCCAGTGTAATCCAATCTTCCAACCCAGTAATTTTCAATCTCCAAAGGGTGGTGCGCAATGCAGCCAGAGCTTGCTTCTGGGTGCTATCGGTCCACAGCAAGTTTGCCAAGATTTCACGTGTCTGGCTTTTTCCAGTGATAGCCAGATAGGCAATCATTGGGATTGCACGAGCCATGGAAATATTTATAGGGACGCCATCAAGAAGGATTTGAGGGGTGCCCAGTAAGGAGATATATAAACGTGACATCGATTAATTCTGGATTAATTCTACTTAAGAAATGTGAAAAAAACAATATCTGTGACGGGATTAGTGACGTTCATGTAACGGGTGGAGACTATAATGCAATCATGATAATTCCCGGGACCGGTGTTTGAGGGGACGAGCTGGTCTGGAACACATCTCTGCCTCTCCTATATAGGGCGGCTTTATGGGAGAGGCAGGGATGGGGGTAGATATAGGTTCAAAAAACTAGTGAGTGGCACAGAACAAGCCACTCACTAGCTATTTACCATCACTTAAATTATCCTTCTTCTTTTGGTTTATCTTCTTGAAGTGTGCGGATACCATTACGCACCTGGTTGATGGCGCGTTCCATTTCCATCTCAAGGTTGCGCAATGTTTCCAGAACATATTCATCAGCTTCTCTGCGGATAGCTTCGCCATCAGCTTGGGCTTGAATTTTGATTTGTTCAGCTTGGGTATAGGCAGCCTGGACGACTTGATCTCGCTCCACAAGCTCGGTACTTCTATCACGGGCAAGATTGACTGTTCGATTGGCTTCTTCTTGAGCTTGGGCAATCAATCGATCTCTTTGAGCCAATAATTGTTGTGCTTTTTTTACTTCTTCTGGGATTGAGACGCGCATCTGGTCGATCAAGTCTAGCATTCGGTCTTCATCGACAATGACATTATGGGTAAAGGGAAGAGGGCGGCTCTCGTTTAAAAGCTCCTCCAGGCGATCAATCATTTGTAGAATATCCATAAGTGTCCTCCAGTTTACCCAAACTATTCACGTCCCCATAATTCGAAAGCAAACATTATATATATGAGGATTATATACAGGGTTGCAAGATTCATGCATAGGTTACAACGAAATCTTAAAAACGTCAACATCTTCCAGGATGTAATATAGTTTGGCATTAATCGCGCATTGAGGTGGGTGGTACGATCTGGTCACTTTCACCCAATTCTTGCAGGCGGTGTTTGAGAGCTTTTTCCACATGGGGTGGAACCATACTGCTAATATCACCGTTCAATGCGGCGATCTCACGGACGGTAGACGAGGATAAAAAGGTATGCTCTTCATTGGTAATCAATGAGATCACTTCAATATCGGGTGCGAGCCTATGGTTCGCCAAAGCCATGCGGAATTCATACTCGAAGTCGGAAAACACACGCAATCCACGCACGATGACTTGAGCACCAATTCTATGACAGAAATCAACGGTCAACCCGCTATACCCGACGACAGATATCTTTGGATCATCCTTGATCGTCATACCAACTAAATTAATGCGGTCCTCGGGCGGAAAGATCAGAGATTTCATTGGCCTATCGTACACAGCAATTACCACTTCATCAAAAAGGCGGGCAGCACGCCGGGCAATATCCAGGTGACCATAATGGATTGGGTCGAAAGTACCAGGAAAGAGGGCTTTAACTGTCATCTAGTTAATACATTCTCCTTGTATATGATCTACTATGCACTTATATTAACTGATATCTCCCTGACCGAGACTCCAAAAACGTTTTAAGGATTGTGCGAGAAGGTGATGGTCGGGAGATTTCAGGTCTGGGTCAGTTTCAAATATAGATTGTGCGTGACGTTGGGCTTTTTCGATCAGGTGGATATCGGTGAGATTTGACAGGCGAAGCTCTGAGTAACCTGATTGGCGCGTGCCGAGGAATTCACCGGGGCCGCGTTGCTCGAGATCACGTTGTGCCAGAACAAATCCGTTGTTGGTTTCGACCATGGCGGAGAGACGCTCATTCTCGGCGGCATCAGGCGTATCAGGAATGAGAATACAATAGGACTGGTACTGGCTTCGCCCAACACGACCACGGAATTGGTGCAATTGGGATAATCCAAACCGGTTGGCACCTTCAATAAGCATTACCGTGGCATTGGGAACGTCCACTCCGACTTCAACCACGGAAGTCGAAACCAGGATATGTATCTCTCCACTGCAGAAACTGGACATGGTGGCATCTTTTTCGTCGGGTTTCATACGCCCGTGTAGCAAGCCCACCGTGTAATATGGAAAGACTTCCTTTTGCAAGCGTGATTGCTCTTCAACAGCTGCCAATGCCTCGCTAGTTTCGCTTTCTTCAACTAAAGGATAGATAATGAAGCATTGATGACCCTGATCAATTTGGCTACGAATAAAGACATAGGCGCGTTCCCGCTCGCGTGGATAAAAAACCTGCGTTTGGATGGGTTGGCGCCCTGGGGGCATTTCATCCATGACAGAAAGGTCAAGATCACCATATACAGTGAGGGCTAACGATCGCGGAATGGGTGTGGCGGTCATCACGAGCAGGTGAGGGTTTTCACCTTTGGAACGCAGGATAGCGCGCTGATCAACCCCGAAACGGTGCTGCTCATCAATTACTGCAAGCTGCAGGTTGGCGAAGACTATCGGATCTTCCAATAGAGCGTGTGTGCCTACCACCAGCTTGATTGAGCCATTGGCCAAAGCATCACGGATTTCCTGTTTTTCAGATTCGGGGGTTGATCCAAGCAGCAAGCGAATCTGTTCTGGCTTAAGCGGGTAAGGGATTTCATCGCCGGAGTCAATGGATTCAGCACCATCTCCTCCCAGCAAGCCAAGCATACTTTTATAGTGCTGCTCTGCCAGGATGCTGGTTGGAGCAAGCAGGGCAGATTGGGCAGCATGGCGTGCCAGCATAGCGATACCCAGGGCGGCGATCACTGTTTTCCCTGAGCCTACATCTCCTTGAAGTAGCCGGTTCATTGGACGCCCCGAGGCAAGATCGGACCTGACATCGCATAAGGCGTTTTGCTGGGCAGTGGTTAGCTGGAAGGGCAACCTGGCGACCTGGGATTCCAACCAATCATCGGGGGTTTCATATACACGGGCAGAGCGATTTTGCCAATTCCGTTTTTGGCTCATCACACCCAACTGAAGCAGCAGGATCTCATCAAATGCCAGACGGTGCCGTGCAGCACTAAGCTGGTCAGCTGAAGATGGGAAATGGGCTTGAAGCAAGGCGGTGGATAGATCCATCAGCTCTGCGGATTGCCGTAATGTTTCAGGGAGTGGATCTGCAACCCTGGGCGCCCAATAAGTGACCACATCATACATGGTTCGACGCAACCAGCGTTGGGTGATTTTGGAAGTAAGTGGATAGACCGGAACGATGCGATTGGTATGGAGATTTTGCTGTTCCAGTGGCTCCCATTCTGGGCTGTTCATTACAGGTCGCCCGAGGTATTGATCGATTTTCCCGGACAGAACGATTTGAGCATCCTCGAGCAGACGTTTGCCTATCCAGGGTTGGTTAAACCAAGTGACGCGCAATGAGCCTGTTCCATCGGTGATGATGGCTTCGGTGATCTGATAGCGACCACCGCGGATAGGGCGGGTGCTGATCGAATCAACAGTACCAATCACGGTGACTTCTTCACCATAAGCTAACCGCTGGATAGGCTTTAGCTGGGTGTAATCATCATAACGGCGAGGGAAGTTATACAGCATATCACCAAGGGTATGTATTCCCAAGCGAGCCAATGTCTGTGCATGCTTTGCTCCTACACCGGGGAGGACTGTGGTGGGGGCGGTTAGGGCTGCAGGCTGAGACACAGGTTTCACCGGAACCACCTGGCGATCAGAGGGTTGGCTTGCCTGACGAGGGTAGGTTTTATGTGATGGGGAAGGGTGCGCCACTGCCGGTTCAGTTTCGGTCGGTTTCGGAGACGCTTCAACCACGAGGGGCAGGGGAGGGAATGTCTCTTCAGTCTCATGCTGGAGGCGGTTCCAAAGGCCATTTAGAGTTTCGTAGCGAGATTTTGGGGATAAGGCAGCATAATCGTATATGTGATTACGGACGGCCGAGATCAAGTCTGCAGATAAGGCGTCAGCTTGTGCTTCGGCGAGCCAAGGCTCTACCATACGCTCAAAACCGCCGATGACAGAACGGTTGTCGTAGTTGTGTTGAGCTTCCAATAGGATAAATTTTTTAAGTTTCTGCAGGGACGGTCTCATTGATGGTTATTTTACCATTAGCATGAGGGGATAGACAACCAGCGAGTGACCAAAATAAAGCAATACCTCTATCCGCAGACAATTTATTCGGTTACAGCGACAAAGCCCAGACCGTTTGGTCCGACATGAACACCTATGATCGAAGTAACATTGATAATCAGCGGGTGATGTCTAACGATCGACTTGAAGCGTTCGACAACCCGATATGCATCGGCCTCTGCATTGGTATGAAGAATGGCCAAGCGCTCAAGCGGACCAAGCTCAGCGAGCATTTGATATAACCGTTCAATCCCCCTTTGGCGAGTGCGGGTTTCGCCCATACGGATCACTTTCCCAGCCTCGACCCCGAGGAACGGCTTGATCTGCAGAAGTGCGGTTATGTTCGAGCGGGTCCAAGAGATACGACCACTACGATGAGCATACTCAAGTGTATCGAGCATCGCTACTAAATGGATACGTTTGCGAATATCATCAACCACCTTTTGAATTTCAGCCAGGGTTTGACCAGCCCTGGCAGCCTGGGCTGCAGCGATGACTTGAAAACCCAACCCTAAGGATACATGGCAGGAGTCGATAACATGGACCTGTTTCCCAATCGCTTTGGCAGCTACCAATGCACTGTTATACATACCACTTAATAAGCTGGATACGTGAATCGAAATAATATGCTCGGCACCCTTTTTTAATAATTCCTCATATTGACATTGAAAAGTTCCACTCGATGGGGCAGCTGTGGTGGGGGATGTCTTCATTGTGGGTAACTGATAATATAACTCCTCTCTGGAGATCCCACGTCCATCTTCCAAACTTTGACCATTCACAACCAGGATTGCTGGAACAACATGAATATCATTCTCAAGGGCAAGCTCAGAGGATATATCAGATGTACTGTCAGTTACAATGGCAATATTCACCTTAACCCTCCTTGGGTAAATTTTCCATAACGACCAATCCAATACTATGCGGGCCGAGGATGGTGGCTAAAGCCAGACTTAGACTATGTTCGCATAAAGGTGTGGTGCGCACATTTTGGCTGATGCGGTCACGCAGGTTCCGACTTTCCTGTTCATATGTGGTTATCCCTTGCAGAAGGGCAAGATATTTTAGATTTTCAAATTCTGCCACGAATTCGTACATAATATCCACAAGATGACGAGGGCTGCGGATTTTTTGAGTGTGCACCAGTCTACCGTTTTCCAGGGTAAAGAAGGGGATCACACCGAGCATTTCTCCAACAATAGCCTGGGCTGGATCAATCTGACCCGACCGGTACAGGTGAGATAAATCGGGTAAACAGAATACTGAATAGATATGATTGATCATACCCCTGACGAGGCGGTTAATTTCTACCCCAGAAAAACCACGATGGGCTAATTCAGCTGCAGCCTGGACCAATAAACCCAACCCAATAGCTGTATTTAGGGAATCGATGACAAAAATATTGGCAGGGCTATTACTTGACTGGCTTGCCAGATGGGCATTTGTGATCGCCTGACTGAGATGGGATGAGAGCAGGATGACAACTATTTCTTTGTATTTCACCCCCAGGGAAGCATACGCACTACGAAATGCATCGACGGAGGGTGGGATAGTGATTGGGGGTTGGGTAAATCGAGGTGAGGGAAAATAGATGGTTAAGTCTTTACTATCCTGGAGGGACTGATCATTCACCTGGATAAAATGTGGAAGAATGGTGACATGCTCTTGCCCGGCGAAGCTTGATTTCGTGAAATAGGCGGTGCTGTCGGTTAATATGCAAGTTCTCGGCATAAAATAGCGTTGGTCGGATCTCATTCAATCGAGATAATAAAGTGATAGTGAGGCTGCCCACCATCCAGAACTTCAATTTCCTGCTCAGGAAATTTCTTTTTAATAGAATTTACAACTATATCTACTTCTACATGAGATATATTTTCACCATAATATAAAGTGATTTTCTCGAAGTGATCGGCATGAGCACTTTTAAGCAATCCAAGTGTTGCTGCCTTGAGGCTCTTAGATGCCAGGACTAAATTACCGTTGAGCAGGCTGATGATCTGACCTTCCGCGACATTCACGCCATCAATTTCCACGCTACGTGTCGCAGTGGTAATCTCTCCTGTTTCAACTTCATTTAAACTTTCAATCATTTCATGGGCTACTTCTTCGGGACTCGCTGAATCTGTGTCAATGACTAAATTTGAAAAACGAAAAATCGCAGCTACGCCTTCTGGAACGCTTCGACTGGGTATCACTGTAACATGCTTAACCGTCAATTGGGCAGCAGCCTGAGCTGTCAGGATTATATTTTTGTTATTGGGTAAGATGAATATTTGATCAGTAGGTAAATTCTCAAATGCATTCAGGATCTCCTGGGTGGAGGGATTCATGGTTTGCCCACCTTCAACTATGGCTGATACTTCCAAACTGGCAAATATCTGGGCGATCCCAGGACCTGGGGCAACCACAACGGTAGCAATCTGACCTGGTTTGACGGGCTTGCATTGAATTGAGCTTACCTGTTGGTGCGTAATATCTTCCATTTGGGTTTTTAGGTTCTCAATGGCTGCCTTGGAAACCGTACCCAGTGAGTTAATGTATCGAACAGGTTCGAATTCTTTATCTGCAGAGACATGTATGTGCATCCTGTAGATACCATCCCCCTCACCGAGCTGAATGGAGGTGCCAATGCGTTGGAGGTCCTCATAGAACTGGGGAATATTGAGCTCTCTGTTGGGGTGGAAATCCACGACCACTTCAAAATCTTGACCGGGCTCTATACTATCCAATGTGTTTTCCAATTTCATAGCAGCCAAAGGTTGAATAGCATCTGAAGCAACATCCAGTGGGAGACCTTTGATGTAGCGAGACATTCCCTCCAATATATAAAACAAGCCTTTTCCGCCCGCATCTACGACACCTGCTTCCTTCAAAACAGCCAGGAGCTCGGGTGTTTTCTGAACGGATGCATCTGCAGCAACCACAATACGTTCAAGGATATCATACGGATCTTGGGTGTCAGGTAAAGAACGTTCACCTTCAACGTCTATATCTTTCGCCACGGTTAGAATGGTTCCTTCAACCGGGTGGACGACCCCCTTATAGGCAGTGTTTCGCCCCTGGTGAAGGGCATCGACCAATAATTGACCATTCAATACTTCAAAATTATCCAATGCACGAGCAAAGCCACGCCATAACTGCGATAGGATTACACCTGAATTGCCACGGGCACCCATCAAAGCTCCATGAGCCACCATGCGGGTGAGCTTGCCGATATTTCGTTCGGCAGAATTAGCAATTTCATCACAGGCGGCTTGCATGGTTAAAACCATATTCGTACCCGTGTCACCATCTGGCACGGGGAAGACGTTCAAAACGTTGACAGCTTGCTGATTGGTTCTCAGCCAAGTCAGGCTGGATTCGATGAGGGTTTTAAATACTTGACCATCTACAGGATATTTCTGATTGGGATAAAGTTTTCTCGGGGATGGGTTGCCTTGTTCTTCTATATCCATAAAATAAGCTCCTGGGAATGGTACCAATAATTGAGTAATTACCTTAGTCCGTGTTGCTAACCCGCAGACCACGGACATGGACATTCACCTCTTCAACCGGCATTCCCAAGGCTTTTTCAACTTTGAATTTGACGGTGTTACTAACGCTTGAAGCGACGGATTTGATGCGTGTACCGTACTCGATGATCACATAAATATCAATTGAGATTTTTTGGTCATCATATTTAACCTCAATCCCATGGGTCGGGTCTTTCACAATGACCTGGGTAATCCCTTCCATAAGGTTCTTCGAGGTCAAACCGACAACGCCATAAGATTGCCGGGCAGCTTGATAAGCAATCGTGGCTATGGCGCGGGGTGAGATTGTGACGCGGCCAAGGGGGGTATTTTCATTACTCATGATATACCTCACAACAAAGTTTCAGGAGCTCGTAAGAATTTTACAGCTTGTAATCAATTCCATTATGTGGTAATATTGGCGGGCTTAACGAAACGGTCACCCGGTGTAATTGAGACGTAATTATAGCTTGTATTTTGATAGTTTTTAACTAGATTTTTGTGTCAATGCTCTGCCCCGGAGTGGAGATAGAAGCAGTGGAAAAGGATGTGAGTTATGGCTAAGTGTGCACATTGTGGAAAGACGACAAGTTATGGACGTAACCGTCCATGGTCCAATAAAAGCACGCGGCGGACTTTTCGCCCAAACTTACAGGCTGTTACAGTCTATGAGGATGGAAGGAAGATCCGCAAAGTTTTATGTGCAAAGTGCATGCGCACGATGGTAAAAACATCCTAGATACGTATCATCTGAGATTAGAAAAGTCACGGTATATTCCGTGACTTTTTATTTAAATAGGGAAATGAGAGCGTAATTGTTGGACACCAGCGCTGATCCCCCCAGGATAATCGAATATTGCATGGGCAGCAACGAAAACATTGGCACCAGCCTTCAATGCCAAGGGTAAGGTGCTCGAGTTGATCCCTCCATCAATTTCCAGGTAGGCGGTTGGGTTGATTTTTTCCAGGTCGCGGCGGAGAATGGTTAATTTTGGCAGGACTTCAGGCAAGAATGACTGCCCAGAATACCCTGGGTTGACGCTCATCACCAGCACCAGGTCGACCATGTGCAGGACAGGTTCCACCAAATTCACTGAGGTGGCTGGGTTGAGAACGACGCCAGCCTTGCACCCCAACTCATGGATGGTTTGCAAAGTACGATGCAGATTGGGGCAGGTTTCCACATGCACAGTGATTATGCTCGAACCTGCCCGGGCAAACTCTTCCAGCAGGTTTTCAGGTGATTCAATCATCAGATGCACGTCCAACGGTAATTGAGTCACACGTCGGCAGGCTTTAACGATGAAAGGTCCCATGGTCAAGTTAGGAACGAAATGTCCATCCATCACATCCACATGGATCCAATCGGCACCGGCTTTCTCAACTTCCTGGATTTGCTCACCCAAATTGGTAAAATCAGCTGACAGGATGGATACAGAAAGCTTGTAGGGAGCAGTCATAGAGATCACCTTCCTGGAGGGTTGTAAAGCAGGTAGACCCACACCCAGAATGGAACCAGTCCGCCCAGGGTGATGACAGCTAATAGAACCAATGCCCAGGTACCCCAATCGATATCCATAGCATTTTGAGAAATTGGGACAACTTCTGGGTGCTTCGTCGATGGATGGGAATGGCTTGGGGAGGATGGCTCTACCCTGGCAGGTTGGGTGGAGGTTTGAGGACCTGTTCGCGTGTGGGAGGGAGCGACAATCGATGGAGTATGCGGGCGGGAGAGTTCATCTGTTGTGGATTTTGTGGTTGAGCCTGCCCCATTGGGGGATGCCTTGATTGAGCGGCTCAAAGAAATAAGCACCCGACCGAATTGATCAGCAGTGCGATAGCGAGAAGATGGTTCCTTGGATAAAACTTTCAGGCATGCCTGTTCCAAGGCAGGTGGAATATGTGGATTTAGTTGGGATGGGGGAGTGGGTGAGACTGATCGATGCATGTACGAAAGCTCAGAAGAAGTATCAGCGATAAATGGTAGACGACCGGTGAGCATTTCGTATAAAACCACACCCAGACCATAGACATCGGAAGCAGGTGAAGGAGGACGCCCAGCTGCTTGTTCGGGAGAGAAATACTGGGGTGATCCCCACACAACATTATTAACCTCTTGGGGGTGGATGGATGCCAAAGCACGTGCAATCCCAAAATCAGTTACTTTTAGATGCTGATCAGGGGTCACGATCATGTTGTGGGGTTTAACATCACAATGGATCAGACCAGCCCGATGTGCGTACCCAACACCTGCACATGCTTGTATGATGAGAGGCAGGGTTTCATCCACACTTAAGCTACCACGACTTTCCAAGATGGTTTTTAGATCTGTGCCAGGGATATATTCCATGACGATAAAGATTTGCTTCTCATCAAAACCAAAATCATGGATCGTGACGATATTTGGATGGGAGAGATTGGCAGCTGCTTTGGCTTCCTGCCTGAAGCGCTCACGAAAGGCTGGATCTTGAGAAAAATCTTCACGCAGCAGCTTGATCGCCACCGTACGCTCGAGCATTAGATCATGGGCGCGATAGACTTCTGCCATCCCGCCTGAACCAATGCGTCCCTCGATCTGATAGCGATTATTTAACAAGCTTGGGCTGCTCATAATGATAACTATTCTAGCACGAATATGGATGGCGAGAAAATTTCGAGTAAAATGATTGAATGCATATTGCAGACATGATTTACAACCCCAATGCAGGCAGGTTTCCATCGGGAATACTGGCAGAACGGGCTGCCGATGTGTTGCGAGCAAATGGCTGGAACATCCGCTTGATAAGGACCCATGATGGAGAGCACGTTACCCAATTGGCGCGCAAAGCAGCGGAAGAAAGCAAAGAAGCTTTGTTTGTGGTGGGAGGGGATGGGACCATCAACCTGGCAGTGCGTGGGTTAGCTGGCAGCACCACCGCATTGGGAGTATTACCCGGAGGGACAGCAAACGTCCTGGCACAAGAGCTAGGTCTACCAGGCTTAACTTGGACGCGTTGGATGGCTCTAGAAGAAAGTGCACGTAGATTGGCAAAGGCGACTGTCCGCGAGGTGGATATAGGTCAATGTGCCGATACCCCGTTTTTGATGTGGGCTGGCGTGGGGTTGGATGCATTTGCAATTCACCATATTGAACCCCGCCCCAGGGGAGAAAAGCTGTTTGCAAATGTGGCATATGCTGCCTCAACAGCCTGGCATGCAAGCTTATGGCATGGAATCAATTTAAAAGTCGCAGCAGATGACTCACAGATCAGTGGTCACTATCTGTTAGCCTTAATGAGTAATATTCATCTGTATGCGGGAGGGCTGGCACAGATATCACCTTTCGCTTTGTTGGATGATGGAGCGATGGATTTGTGGTTGTTTGAAGGGGATACATTGGGTGATACGATCCAAATGGCATGGGACTTGTATGCGGGCAGGCACGTCGATTCGGATAGAGTTCGGTATATCTCCTTCAAGCACTTAAGGCTAGAATCAGATTTGCCCTTATATGTGCAGGTGGATGCAGAGCCCTTACCATACCATTCCCATACGATTGAAATCAAGGTAATCTCACAAGGACTCCGGTTATTGGTACCCAAGGAAACTCCCAGGGAACTTTTTGGTAAAAAAGAATCTCTTTAATAAGATGGAATCCATGAAGAAACTTGCTTCCTTCGTTCGTGCAAATCCAATCGGGGTATTGTTGGTGGCACTCCCATTTGCCATCCTGGCAGAAATATTAAATTGGTCTCCAATTGCCATATTCATAATTTCCGCGATTGCCATCATTCCATTAGCTGGGTACATTGGTGCCGCAACTGAAGTATTAGCGTTTCATACCAATCCTCGGATTGGTGGTCTGCTCAATGCGACTTTGGGGAATGCAGCTGAGCTGATCATCACCATCACCGCCATCCGGGCTGGTTACCTTGAGCTGGTAAAAGCTTCCATCACAGGATCGATTTTGGGAAATCTACTGCTGGTGCTGGGGATGTCCATCCTGCTGGGAGGGTTACGACATGGGGTGCAAACATTTAATCGCAAACAAGCCAGTAATAATTCGGTAATGCTTGTTTTGACTGTAGTTATTTTGCTGATTCCGTCTCTCCTGAGCCATTATATTGGGAACACAGAGAGCCCTGGACCAAGGGTTGAAGCGCTCAGCCTGGGCGTTGCGACAATGATGATTATTTTATACATACTTGGCCTCATCTATAGTTACAAGGTCATAGAAGGACCGGTGGTGGGTGAAGAGGCAGGTCATGAAACCGCGCCTAAGGGATGGTCATTACGAACAGGAATCATGGTGCTGGTGCTCTCGACGGTGGGAGTTGCATACCTGTCTGAAGTATTGGTTGGTTCGGTGGAGTCTGTCGTGACCACCCTGGGACTATCTGAATTTTTCATTGGCTTAATATTTATCCCCATTATCGGCAATGTGGCTGAGCATATCGTGGCAGTCCAGGTGGCTTTAAAAAATAAGATGACATTAAGTGTAGAGATTGCCATAGCTTCCAGCTTACAGATCGCTTTGTTTGTGGCACCCTTGTTGGTTTTCATCAGCCTGCTGATTGGTCATCCACTGACCCTGGTTTTTAATCCGCTTGAGCTGATTGCATTAATAGCTGGGGTACTGATTGCAGCGTTGGTATCGGCAGATGGAGAATCAAACTGGCTGGAAGGGGCTGAATTACTGGCGATTTATATCATCCTTGGATTAACCTTCTTTTTAATGCCGGTATAGGTCAATCATGTTCAAGATCTTAAAAACTTTGCTGAATATCAAAGTCATTCTTGGGGCGATCGTCTTTGGTGTGGGCGTGTTTGCGGTTTTGGTGGGCATTTTATGGACCGCAAAAGCAAAAAGTATTACCCAAGTGCCCGCTACAGCCATCCTGAACATCATAGAGGCACCCACTGAAACCCCCCTATTACCCATTACAACGCAGACGCCAACGCCATCGCCTACAACCTCACAGCAGGTACCGCCACCGAGCGGCGATATTGCAATTGGTAATTACGTGCAGGTGATTGGGACAGGGGGGGATGGCTTACGATTGCACAATACAGCTGGGGTTTCAAGTAAGGTAAATTATATTGCGATAGAAGCTGAGGTATTTTTGGTGAAAGATGGACCCATTGATGCCGATGGATATATTTGGTGGGAATTACAGGATCCGTATACAGATAACGCAGGTGGCTGGGGGGTAGCGAATTACTTGAAGGTTGTACAAAACCCATAATTGCAATCAGTAGGATTTATCCTAAGCAGTTTGCATGTTTAGGAATTTCGGGATATAGTAATAATGAGTTGAAGTCTGAAATGAATAATATATTTCCGAATGGAATAACTGCAAATATGAAGACTAAGGAACTCACTGTCAACTGGAGTGATGGGCATTCGAGCGTTTATCCGTTTTCATTACTGCGCAATGCCTGCCCATGTGAAGAATGCCGGGGTGGGCACGACCAAATGAGCGATGAGCCTCCGTCCGGGGTATTCTATGTGCCGGTCGGAGATAGCCCCGCAACCCGATTATCGGGGATTGAAGAGGTTGGATCCTATGGTATCACGATCCAATGGGAGGATGGGCACCAGTATGGTATTTATAACTGGCATTACCTGAGGGCACTTTGCCCCTGCCCGATATGCCGGGAGATGATGATCTATGGTCAATAGACCAACTTCATCCATATATTCCATCGTAGAAAAGGCATATTTTCGCCTACAGGCTGGAGATGTATTAACCCATTGTATTGAGGATGGATCGACTGATCCCATTCATGAAATGATACAGGAGATGGTGCTTGCTGGACCCCATAGCCTGGAGGCTCTACGTGAGATCTTCGGCGAAACGATTAAAAGAAAAACTCAAGTGTATGATGATCTGAACCAGGTGACCAACCAGCTATCAATTATCCTAAAGGGATATGGGGTAAATCTGGAAGCATCTGGAGGCAATCAGATTCTCCAAACGATAACTGAGGTTCAGATGCAAGACTTGATGGATAAGCAGAATATCATTGAAAAAGAAACGCGATCTGGTTGCATACAAGTTGTGAAGGATAGCCAGGAACTCATAGCAACACTAAATGGAAAAATTCAGCTCCTTGAAAACATTGAGAAGTATCTTCAGGATTGGTTATGGGGGTTGACTTACCAGTTTATCCGGAATGGTGAAGATGAAACAGATAGCGAGTCGATGAAGAATGGGCTACTCTGAGTTTCATCTGATAAACCGCATTTATTTTCGTAGCGGGTTAATCTCTAGAAGCTAGAATCCCAAATTCATTTATGGTTCCGGATGAACTGAACAATAAAGACAGTTCATCTCAGTCTGGACGCGTTGGCGGACTGAGCGAGCAATCGCATTAGCAGTATCGATAGTGATCCCTGAGGCGACTTTGATCTGGAGATCGACATGGATCGAATCGGGACCGATATATTCAGCCCATGGTCCAACCACTCCCAAAACGCCCTCGGTGGACTCAGCGATCTTCCGAACTTTTTCGATATAGGCTGGATCTGGAGATTCACCCAACACAAGCCCCAGATTATCGCGGAACACGCCTATCGCATTGATCGCAATAATGGTAGCAACGATAATAGTTGCGATGGGGTCAGCTAATGGAAAACCCACAGCGATAAAAATCGTGCCGACCAAGGCTGCCAGTAGACCAAGCTCATCGTTGATAAGCTCAATCATCTGAGCTTTTGCGGCGGCTCCCAAGGTTCTTTGACGGATTAGGCTGACCAATAGAGCGGCAGCAATTATCATGGAAATTATTAACACCCCTATAGCAATGGGGAGATTTTCATGGATTAGGGAAGCCGGATGGAATAACTTTGGGATGGTCTCCTCGTAGAGTTTATAACTGGTAAAAGATAAGAACAAGGTAGCTGCCAACAATGCCGCGACATTTTGAGCGCGGCCATGACCAAACATATGGTCTTTATCTGCACCCTTGCGTGACCATACTATGGCAACTAAAAGAAAACCTGAAATGAATAAATCGCTCAGGGTGTGAAAAGATTCCGCTAAAAGTGCCATAACATGGGTGGAAAAATATGCGATTAATTTTTATGATGACAATGATGATTCCACTGCAAAAACGAGTGGATTGATTCTATCCAGATTGCACCCTCCTCA
>CAZXPK010000047.1:0-23390 GCA_964642565.1 uncultured Anaerolineaceae bacterium | reverse complement strand
AGGTTATAAAAGTTGATGCCATTCACTGTAATGTATGACTTTTTATAGATATAGATTCCATAGTCCGAGTCACGAATGGTCACGATCTCCTGGTTATAACTTGTATACACGATTCGATCGCTGTCCGAAGTCCCAGAGTTGCTGGGCCAGATCTCCTGGTTGGAATAGGCGCCACCGCGCAGGTAGATCGTATCCCCAGCTACGGCATTCACGTTGGCTGTGCTCAAGGCGCATGCGTCGGGGCCGTTTAAAGGCAGTGCACCCTTGCAACTTATCCACGCTGCCTGTCCATCCGGGCTGACCCAATAGGTGGTATCAGGGTTGCTGAGAGTGGCAATAGAGGTAGAAATATTTGCGGTAGAGCGGTCCTGCCCTGCCGTTGCCTGCAGGACCAGGATGAAGATCAGGAAGAAGGTTTTGTGCTTTTTCACTTCATTTCTCCTTTCAGCAAATAAGCGAGCTACAGACTGGCACACCAACAGCAGGTAGATCGACATCCGTTTCACGTAGTATTCAATACTTGAATCCCAGAGGCAGGTAAATCTGCATCCCACCGATCAGCAGGTAAATGTTAATACTCTTTTTCAGATCACCACTGGTTGCAGTGATGGGGATCGTATAAAGCAGACCGACAGGCAGTGGAGCCATATGGGTGTCAGTGATGGTTAGTGTCAACTGCGCAGGGGGTACTGCCTGGTCAGCATCCAGTATCACGATCAGGTCGGGTGAGGGGTTGGAGACAGTCAGCTGGACGGTATCGGTGAATCCCCCTAGCGACTGTAGAGTTAAAGTGTAGACGGCTGTCCCGCCGGGTTGGATGGCGTGACTGTTTGGGATTGCGCTGAGGGTAAAACCGAACCCCTCGTATTCGAAGGCGCCGATATCTGGCGCACTTCCCAAATAATTGTCGTTTATGCCGGGTATGACGAGCCCTGCGTCGATCAGCTCGCTGCTATCTGCCAAAGTGTAATCACCGCTGGCGGCGTCTGTGAATCCTGGCAGGGCATTCATCCCGTGTAGCTCTTGACCGGTTGCAGTTTGCAGCTCGAGAAGCGTATTTAAATGGCGGTCATCAAGGTTGCTCCACCAGGCCAGCTCACCGGGCCGGGTTGTGCACAGATCGTCGTAATCCAGGTCAATGGGCTGATCGGGGTTAGCGTTGCTGATCGAATAATCCGTGCCTGACCAGATATTGTTACGGGCGGTGATCATGGTCCAAGAGCCAGGTGACTTGATATGCAGGCCCGAGCTGAGAGGGTCGGTGAGAAATGCATCGCCGGTATTGTGAAAGAGATACATCAGCCCAGACTGGTCGTAACCGCTGTTAAATTTAAAGGCGCTGCCTGAATAGTCGTTATTACCAGCCCCAGTGCGGTAGATCAGGTTGCGGATGGCGTAGACCGGGCCGTCATATACGGGCGCTAACGAGATGCCCATCAGCACATCGTGTAAGGTGTTGCCCCAGATGCGCACATTGCTGCAGCGACCATCTGTCTCCATGCCGTCATCACCGCTGTTGTAAACCAGGTTATGGTAAATATCGGTCTCATTGGTGATTGCGCTGGTCTCTTCTGGGCAGGCACCAAAGCCGTCAAAGAAATCGTGGAAGGTATTATTACGGATGACCGTGCCACGCCCGTCAGAGGGGCTGTAGAAGCGGATGCCGCCTCCGTCATACGGAACTTCACCAGCGTAGAATGAATCCCAGGGCCAGGAGAAGATCGCATCGTAGAACAGGTTGTCCTGGATCACGTTGCGGTGCGAGTCGTACTTGATGCCGATCCCCAGGTTATTCATGGCAAAGATGCAGCCCTGGACCAGGTTATCGCTCGCGTTAAAGAAGTAGAGTGCCTTGGGGTAATCGCCAACTCCAAAATGTTGAAAAGTCAAATTCAGGAAGTAGATGTAATTCTGCTCGATGGTGAAAGCGCTCGAGAAACGGGAAACGATCATCGCGGCATTGTTGGGGTCAGCATCGCCAGCCAGGTGCACGTACAGGTCAACGCCATTGACATAGAATCCAGGAATTCCCCAATGGAGGGTTTGCAGATCCGCCATGCTGCGGTACGGAAGCAAACGCTCGCCATTGGCAAGGACGAGGTAAGAATCAGCTACATTGGCTGTCGTGTGATAGATGCCGCTGCCCTGGGAATCCCAGTTGAAGACTGCCGGGTCTGCCCCGTTGAGGATGGCTGTCTCGCCGGTGAAGCTACGGATAACGATCGGCGCGCCCGCAACACCAGAACGCGGTAAGGATAGATCGCCCTGGTAGTACGTCCCGCCGCGCAGCACCACTTCTTCACCAGGGTGGACCTGGGAGAGGCCTTCTTCCAGCTGGCAGGGAGATGCCAACGAACAGCCTGTTCCATTGCCGTTAGTACTGACATAATAAGTATGACTGGCAATTGGAATGGTAATCTCAGCGCGTGTTGAGGAACTATCGGTCAAAACCACCCCATTGATTGGATCGTTGTCAGCGTCAGAAAAGCCCACTCGCACATCGTAGATGCTGCCAGGCTCCAACCAGAACAGGCTGCCCACGAAACGAGTGTCAGCCATGCGTGTTAGCGGGAAACCCCGCCGGTAGATCGTTTCACCTGAGAGGCGATATTCCAAATTGGATATGGCATCTCGATCGGGATCGTTAGAGGCGTCCAAGGTGACAATCACACCCATGCTGTTGAAAGTACCGTAAAGATCCAATACTGCGATGTTTGGAGCAGTAGTGTGTGCTTGGATGGATGAATCAGACACACCGCATACGCCAATTAGTATCACCAGGATTAATATTCGACACAGTTTCATGGGAGCACCTCCCATTTCCAAAGCGCCGGCAGGTATATGAAATGATCGGTCGGCATCATGGTTACTGTATCAGATAACCATGGCGGGTCTGTCGCCAAGGTGATCGTATACCAGGAGTAATTGGTCAGCCCAGTGAGGGTAAAGAGGCGAGTGCCAGCAGGAATGTCGGTGATGGGTGAAGGTTGGTCACCAGGCAGACCGATGTAATCTATTGTCCAGGTGGTCGTGAGCGGCAAGGCAACATGGACCTCCCATTTTAGCGAAATAGCTCCGTCTGCTGGCCTCCCGGTCAAAGTCAGAGCATTTACCGGGAGACAGGGCAGCCCCTCGAACCGCCTCTTGGCTGGAATATCGTTGACTAAGCCAGCAACATCCGGTCCGATCGGTGGCCATGGGGTCTCCTGGCACCACCAACCCGGCACCTGGCGTAGATACAACGAATCCGGAATATCGTGGTAGGGAATGGTTGGATCCCAAATAACGGAATTAGTGACATAATCAAAATTCCCATGGCGCAAAAGAGTAGTTGCAACGTTGGGATCGTCTACGCCACTGCCGACACCCAGCGTCCAGATCACATAGTCGCTCCAATCATCATAGGACTGACCGGGGAGCACCTCATAACGATTAGACCTCCCGGGCGTACCAAGTACGGAGCCGACAACAGTCATATAATAATTCTTAGCAGCGATCTCAATGGCGTTATTGCGGGTTGTGATGGTTTCGCTCTGCCAGCCTTTTGATTGCGACCGGAAGATCGTATTGTGACTTGATGAACCGTGAATAATATCCGCTTCTGCTTTATAGGCAATATTTCCTTCCCATAAGTTCATCTTTGGGTGGGGCGCGTGGTTAATCGATGGGCTGGCAATCAACCACCAGGGATCGTCGAACATGATCTCGTGGAAATAATTGTAGGAAATGACATTTCCAGATGCACCCCCACCAGCCATAACTCCTCCACCGTCGATGGTGCTGAGAATATTGTCCTCTACCAGATTATTCGAGCTGTGCAGGTCAAGCAGAATACCATAGCCACGATCGCGGCCATATCCATCGATTCCAGTGTGTACATAGCACTCTCTGATCTCATTTTGCAAGGAATTGATCACCCACATACCTCTCCTTTGAACGTTCTCGATTTCGACATTCATAATCCAGGAGTACTGGGCGCCATCCATCTCGATCATGAACTCGACATCAGGCGTATCTTGAGTCAGAGTGAGGTTTTCTAGCCCTGCCTGGAGTATCATGGCGCTTGCGTCTACCTGATAAGCCCACGGATCCAGCCCGGTGTCATACGTCCAATGAAGCGGTACATTGAGATAAACCTGGTTGCCTGCTACGCCAGTGACTTCGACAAGCTGCCCCAAAACTCTATCTCCGTTTTCGTAACCGCAATATGTGCACTTTCCTTCGACTCCAACCGGGTCGACAATTACACCGTCATTGAGCTGATTAAGAAGCAGTATATCGCCGCGGATTATCCCAGCAGTACTCGCAAGTGTGATGACTTGAGAATCCTTGCTCGCCTTGATGACATCATAGGTCTTATGCAGGCCGGCAATTTGCCAGTAAATTGAGCCCCGCATGTCTACCATCGAGCGTAAATAGCCTCCGCTATGTTTAAGGATCGTGATTCCGGGTCCGGCACCTCTAAGCGTATCGAAATCGTCTAGGTGGATGGTGTCGTTGACAATGTATACGCCTGGCGGTAGGTAGACTACCCGACCATCCGGGCAGTTTTCGAGAGCAGTCTGGATTACTTCGGTTGCGTCTGTCGTCCCATTTCCATGTAAAGCACTGTCGATGATCTCACAAATGGTTGTCCTTTCTGGGACGCCTCCGGGTATGCCTGCTTTACTCCAATCTATTCTCCGATCAGCCGGGATAATCTCCTGAGATGCGATAGGAGATGCGATGCTGGCTCTCGATAAGCTCGTTGCTGTTGAGAAGAGAAGAACCAAAACCATACACAAGAATTTAAGCTTGTTTTTCATGTCTTGATACCCTTCCAGTGAACCAGCCGATTTCAGGTCATGGGTTTGTATATACCACAGGCATGTAGATGAAGTGGTCCGTCGGCATTAAGATTACTGTATCAGCCAACCAGGGCGGATTTGTTGTGAGCGTGAACGTGTACCAGGTATAATTGGTCAACCCGGTCACGGCATAGGAGCGGCTGTCGCCAGGAATCCCCGTGATGGGCGGAGTCTGGTCACCGATTCGACCTATATAATCTATCGTCCATGTGGTGGTAATCGGCAGAGTGATGTTAACGCTCCAGACCAGGGTGATGGCTTGCGAGGCTGGATATCCCCACAATGATACAGCTGGGGTGAATTCATATGCACCAATATCGGGCCCGTTTCCCTGGGGGCGCGAGTGGCCATCCAGGTCAGTGGTTATGCCCAGATCCAATCCAGCGTCGACCGCAGGGCTTCCTGCAGGGATGTGATAATTATCCCGTGCGGGATCGATCAGTAGCGGATTGATATTGACCAGGTCATTTGGAAAATCACCCGGGTCAATATTCCCCTCAGTCGAGAATAGGATGTTGTGACTACCTTCTACCGCTCCGCCATCGGAAGCCCAATAATTGGAACCGGCGTTGTGAAAGATATTATTCCAAATAAAACCAGTAGCGCCGTCACGAAATCCCGCGCCATGGTATGCGATGTCAGCAAAGACGTTGTGGACCACAGTAACGTTTTGGATCTGGTAGACGCACAGCCCCCAGGCGCCGCCGTGAGCAAAAATGTTATTGCTGAAGGTGATATCGGAGATGTTGTGATAATAGGCGGCTTCGCCCATGAACCCCTGGTGGAAATCGTAACAAACATTGCCGTCGATGGTTACGTTATGAGCGTATTCGCCGTTGTTGTCGAAGGTCTGGAAACAATCGACGTGCGCATCGCCGATCTCATTGAACAATGTGCCGTGGAAGAAGTTGTTGCGGATGAAGTGGTTGTCGCCGAAGAAGCGTGAATAATCGCAATCGCCGTTACCGTATTGGTACAGGCGCTCGACTTCGTTTCCCTCCACCAACCAATCTGACCCGGAAATGGTCAGCCCGGCTTGGCAGTGGTAGATGCGATTATTGCGGACGATAGCTCCAACCGAGTCACCAGAGACGCCGGTGCTGTCCAGGCTATAGAAATAGTTGTCGATTACCTCCACATGATCGCTGGCGATGAACACGCCATTGGCGTCTGTCCAATTGGTCAAGGAGGGGTCGGTGGTGATGTTAAACCCTTCAATACGCAAGTAATGGGCAAGTTTGGTATAGAAGCCCCACATCGTCACAGAACGGCGCGGCTTAGCTGCAAACGTGATCACCTGACCGGGAGCACCACGGGTGCCATTTGAAAAGTTAATCCGCTCGGGGTACATGCCGCTCTTGACAATCACGGTATCACCTGCCCAGACGGTATCGGCTGCTTTTTGGATCGTAAGCCAGGGCAGGTCTTCTGTTCCAGGGCTGTTGTCGCTGGCGCTGGGATGATTCTGATCGACATAATAGGTGACCGGGGTATAAGGGTCAAGACCCAACCCCTCGTAGATAGCGACATTGTCGATGTAAAACCAGGGCGAGTCCGGATCGCCACCGCTGCTCATCATCCCGACGCCTGTATTCGTGAACATCGCCACCGCGGTAGGATCGGTGTCGAGGATCTCGATATCGTAATCGACGCCATCACCGGCCTTATCGGCTTTGATGAGGATGGATGAGCCGGTGTTGTGGACATAGACCTTAAATTCTCCGGTTTCACCGCTCCCATGCAGCAGGCGGATCAGATCTTCCGGGTCTTCGTGGAGCTGGACCTCGCTACCGTTCAATTTGCGGTAGATCCCAGTCTGCTCACCCAGACCGACCGAGTAGTAGTTGTTTGCGTCTTTATAAAGCATGACAAACCGACCCGGGGCGCTCCAGGTGATGCGCCCAGCGAACCGCAGGGTGTATTCATCGCCGGCAATGGTCTGATCCGTGGCGATAAGAGAATATCCGCGGTCCACTCCGAGCTGGAGGCTGCCGTCCACGTCATCCACGCTCGCCCCACCAGCGATTAAGCTCCAGGTCAGACCATTCGGTCCATCGGTTGTGGTGTAATCGCCATCCTCGAAGTTGTCTTGAAAGATTAAAGCCTGGCCAAAATCCTGGTTAGGTGAGATATTTGTAGAATATACCGGGTGAGCCCAAAGGATCGAAAGGATCCAGAGGGGTATTACGAGAAATCGCAAGATCAGGTGAGGCATTTTCGTGCGATACATAGTCACCTCCATAACTGATGGCGGTTGTTGATTGTGCTAATTCAAGGGAAATATTCATATCCATCCTTCCTTCTGCGGACAAGGAGCCTGGTGGATACGAGTCGACATCTTGTGATTATAACTATTTCACTTCAGATAGAAACTATCATTTTTGTTAGGTGGGAAAGAATACTCTGCCGTAACGTTTGATCTGCAATAGGTTGATATATTCTACTGCCTGCTGCTCTATTTCAGGGAGAAGCAGAATTTTCTAAATTTATTCTACAATCTTGTCAAAATAGTGGTGACTGTATTGCCCTATCAATTAAAAATCGCCCAAATAAGCCCGGGTGATTTTTTGCTTTGTGCTGATTAGGAACTTATTATCGTCTATTTGCGGAGAGGTGGGGATGAAGTTATCTCAAAATAAATTGGGGGCAGGATTAAGAATAACGGTATTTTCCTGTCAAAATCGTTGGAGTGAAGGTACGTCATGGGGGCTCTAGCGCACTTATGGTTATCTAGAGTAGTAACTTGGTATTGACCAACCATCCATATCTACAATCCTGCATAGGCTCTATTTAATCTAGACCTTCCGAATCACATTTCGTGGAAAGCATCGCAAGAACTTTTTTTATGATTGGGTTGTCTTTCAAAAAAGGAAAAAACTAGGGAGTATTCGCAAAATCTGCCTCTAGACAGGTTTTTTAGATAAGTACTGGTGGCTGAGTGTTGACGGCCGATCCAGTGAGTGTGGAGCGGCTCGAACGATCAACCAATGGCTTAAAAGAACAATACTCCACCATTGAGCTACATGGTGGTATTCTCTTAAGTCGGGTTTCAATCCAACTGTACCAGATTGCACTACAATTGCACCTTTAAAATCGTTTCTCGCAGACTGAGCCATACGCGAACCTCGATCACGACGGATGTTTATGGTTATCTTTTACCAAATATGCAGGACGAAGCTGCTGAGATAATCGACGATCTGGTGACACCAACTGAAGCGAAGCTTTCCAGACCAATCACGATAAAAGAATTGCGGCGCACATGGTGTCCAAATGGTTGCAAACGAATTAAGCGTGAACCCCCTCGCATCAATCACAATACCCCTATCTACGGTTATCTAAATAAGTAGACCCCCATAGTTCAGGATTATTAAGTGGACCTGGAGGGATTCGAACCCTCGCCCTCTTCAGTGCGATAGATAAGCAGGTAGGGGAAAAGGGGGGAAAAGTTGTCTATTACGTCTATTTTGTGCCAAAATCACCATACTGTGATAGCATATCTGTACCCGAATTGTTCCCGAATTGTGCCCCGGTATGCATCGGTATGAAGCAAGGAAAGGCGATCCACAGACCTGTCCATAGGGGAAAATACAAATACATGCTGGTTCGTGGAGTCTCTCTTCAGCCAGACATTGATCATCGATGTTATTCGGACCAACAAAATCCCTTTCATCCAGAGCCGTGCTCGGAAACCGCTGTTGTTTGTCTCACAAGCGATAGCTGACGTGGGGGAATGGTTACCTTACTCGCCGCTGGCCTTCGCTTTGGGTCTGACGTCGCTGTCTTCACTCTATTGGATGCTGCTGATCGGTATGCTACATTACCAAATGTCGCTGACTAAGGTTGTTAAAGCTGGGTGTATCACTGGTTTGGAGAGTAGAACTTTTCATTCCTAGATTAACGTGCGTGTGAGGTACAGATAGGCATGGATGTGTAATATTGACTTTTTACTTTAACACTCAGTAAGAGATACTCATCCATTCTGCTAAGCCGTTTGCATTTGCAAGCGGCTTTATTTTGCATAAAACAAGATAGCTTATATCTTTCTCCTATTCGTATCAAGAGACGGCCAGACTTCTCTTACCAAGTGTTGTTCTCTAAGCAGCCGTTTTGATTGCCTGGTATTTTAATGTCCATTCCAGCCAGGCCTTGGGATTCACAAGGATCAGCACCGGACTGATTTTGTTCGCCTGGAAACAGGTTCATACCACCTCTTCTTTACGCTTTTTTTACGATAACAACGATAATACTGACGACATTTTTACAGCAGGGAGAGTTATGCTGTAATTTGGATAATGGAGGGCATATGCATATTAAGAAACATCATCCATCCTGGTGGCAGCTCTATCTCTCATTACCTATTCTGATAGGCATATTCATGATTGAAACGCGCCAGCCTCTTCCTGAGGCTGGACACAAGATGATAGAGTTATTCATCCTACTGATCTTCTTTGGATATATTTCACTCTGGTTGAAAGCTAACACAGGAGCGATGATTCAGGAAGACCTAGATAAGTGGCATGCAGCATTAGGTGTCGACTCAAGTCCAATATCTCCACCATCTTTAAAAATCTTACATACAAACCGGAATTTGAGCCGCCGATCGCACCGAGCAAGGGGGAATGTTTTTAAACGGCTGGCTGGGTGGACTTCAGTAATATCCGGCTTTTTTCATTAGCGGGAACCAATGTTTTTTTCGATCGGGCTTTTAATTCTCATCGTCCTGCTTGCATTTAAAATCGCTCCACAAGAAAAACTAAAAGATATTAAAGTCCATGGTGCTGGTCAGATTGGCCTTCTGGCAGCGATTGCCCTGTTTGGCATGGACTATTTCACTTCATTCTTCTACGGAACAAGCGCAATGATGAGCTCCCTGCACCCTTATGGGCTACAAAACTGGGGTTACCTGGGGGCGGGCATAATATCCCTCGCCAGCATCATCTTTGGTATGACCTATATGATTTCCTTGGGGGTGTTTAATGAAGGCGGGGGCGCATATACAGCCTCAATGCGCTACTTAAAACCCATCATCAGTTTAATGGTGGCAGTGCTCCTTATCGAAGACTATACTCTTGTCTTGGTCATTTCGGTGCTTTCTGGGGCAGACCAGGCGCTATCAATCCTGAACCTATACAACACCCATTGGTTCTGGCACTTTGCCATAGGCGTGGCGCTGGCTACCCTAACATGGTATCTTACGATCCGTGGACGTGGCGAGTCTGGAATGGTCGCTTTCGTTTTACTAATGATCTTTGCCGTGCTCACTACCTTAATGGCAACTGGCTTGTTTATGGCCCTCTTCAAGCATGTACCTCCTGCACCTAATATCGCTGAACCTATACCTTACACCTTCTGGGGAGGTCTTTACCGTGTCCTGACCGGCTCCATGAAAGGCATGGTAGCACTCTCCGGTTTGGAATGCATGTCCAATGGTATGCAGTTTGTCAAGAACGAAGATCCCGGTTTCACCCGCTGGGGGAAGAAGCATTTACCTCGCTTGAAGAAGGTGTGGAATTTCTACAGCGGTAAAGTCGGCATTGGCCGCGCTGTCCAAACTTCCTTCTTGTTCTACGGCGGGCTAACTACTTTCTTCCTGACCGCTTTTGCCATTCATTTCAACACATTTGACGGCACCCTCGGACGGTCTTTAGTCGGCAACCTGGCCTCAATCGGATTCACACAGTTACCCGGTGGGTTGATTCTTTTCTGGGCCTACCAGGTATTGGCAGTGATCTTGTTGGCTACAGCCTCGATAACCGGCCTTCAGGATGCCCAGGCTACCGAGTGGCGGGATGTTGCCATCGGCGAAATTCCCGAAGCGATCATTTATCGTGCCAAAAATGGAACGTTCACTCGCTCGGTCAGTATGACCTTTGTGGCTGCCATGATCATTGCGTTCTTGCTCAGAGGCAGTACCGACGCCGCTACCCCCTTCTTCAGCATTGGTATTTTCTTGCTGATTAGCGTAATGGGTTTTGCGATGAGGCAGCACTTCCTGAAAACATATCCAAAAGGCCTCAAGCGCACGTGGAGCGCTACCGGAGCTGGATTATGCGGAGTGCTAAGGATCATTGTGTTGGTCAGCCAGATTTTTGGAAAATGGTCAGAAGGCGGTTGGATCCGCTTACTCACCTTTTCCACCCTCATAATAACGGCACATATGCTGCTAGTCTCTCCGATCGGGTATCGATCTCCAAGGCAGATCTACCGAATTGTACGAAATAAAGCCCGTGTGCAAGGCGGCATGGCTTCCATCGTCGAATGGCAATCCATGAAGATGCAGGAATATCGCTATCAATTATTGATTGCAATCCACAATTTCTGGGAATTATTCGGGGTACGCCGGCCAATCAGCATTGGTCCACCACCTCAGGTGGGTGACTATGATCTTGCTCTGCATATCGATCATCCTGAAGTCCATTCGATTTTACTCGATTATATGGGAAAGGCTGAGCGCGATTTGGTCTCTCAATCCAAGCGGTCTTCGAGGTCATCCAAAAATCGAAGGAAGAAGCATCCTGAACACGATCGATTCACCTGGTACAGTCTGGTGATTGTTGGGACTGTATTTACCCTCGCCTTAAACTTATATTTGTCGGATCTGCATGCGACCCTGGGAGCCCACATCCTCGCGATTGGAACTCCAATGATCTTGCTGGCTTTATTTATCGTCTTGTTGAGATTCAAACGGAGATACACAAGAGGTAAAGGGAGTAATCATATCCCGATAAAAGATGGTTAAGATCGAAAGTCATAAATTACTGCAAATCTTTATCAGCCAAACTTCTAACGAATAGTTATATAATATTATAGCCTTCGTTGTTTCCTGACAGCAGCGATCATGATCCAGTCTGACCAGGCTGCCTGCAGTATTGGAGTTTAGCCTGATTATCGATCATTTAATGATGATCGATCAATCAAAGGCCAATATATTGCGATTATATCTATGTATGGACGTTGAAAAGTCTTATATTGAAAAATCGATCAAACAAGCCGGGCAAGCAGGGGACCGGATTTTAGTGTGTGTCAGCCCCAGTCCAAATTCCCCAAACGTAATCAACGCAGCCAATCGGATGGCAGATAGCCTCCATGCGAAGTGGATAGCCGTTTATGTTGAAACTCCACGCATGGCTCATCAGTCAGAATCCAATCGCAACCGACTTATTCAAACACTTCGTTCAGCCGAACAGCTGGGTGCGGAAACAGCCACCTTAACCGGCCCTCGGGTGGCTGAAGAAGTCTTGAATTATGCACGCAAGCGAAATGTGACCAAAATTCTTGTTGGTAAACCGACCCATCCCCGCTGGCGTGATTTCTTCTACGGATCAATAGTGGATGAATTAGTAAGGCAGAGTGGAACCATCGATGTCTACGCCACCAGTAGCGAGGGTGATATCCCACAGCCAGTTTCCATGCAAAGATTTCGAAAACCCATTGATTGGAGGCATTACGGATTCTCACTTCTTATCGTTGCTATTAGCACAATCATAGCGGCTGGGATGCACAATTATTTCGACCTTGCCAACCTGATTATGGTCTATCTCGTCGGAAATGTGGTGATTGCTACTCGTTTTGGGCGTGGACCCTCGATACTGGCGGCGATTCTGAGTGTATTGGCCTTTGATTTCTTCTTTGTCCCTCCCCATTTTAACTTTGAACCTAACGACGCAGGATACATTGTTACCTTCGTTGTGATGCTCCTGGTCATGTTGACTATCAGTAATATGACAATCCGAATCAAGGAGGAGGCTGAAGACACGCGAGAACGAGAACGCCGAACAATAAGTTTATATGAAATGAGCCGTGAGTTTGCCACGAGCAGTAACGTGGATAATCTAATTCAAATCGCCATCCGACACATTGAAAGTGTATTCAAATTTCCGGCGGTAATTTTGCTGCCAGATTCAGGAAATGTATTACAAGCTCAAGACGTAAACCAGACCTCAAATCTAACTATTATTCAGGAGCATGCGATTGCTCAATGGGCGTATGACAATGGACAGTCAGCTGGGTGGGGGACTCGAACCCATCCAGAATCGGATGGACTCTATCTCCCGTTGCTTACATCGGAGAGAAAGATCGGCGTGCTTGGGGTGATTCCGTCTCTGCCTCGAGTCGCATTCATGGTGGACCAGCTCCACTTATTGGAGACATTCACCAATCAAACTGCACTGGCAATCGAACGGGCGTGTTTGACTAAAGATATGGAAAACGCTCATTTGCAGATCGAAGCCGAGCGAATGCGAAGCTCGTTGCTCAGCTCTGTCTCGCACGATATACGCACGCCACTTGCCTCTATAATGGGTGCAACCACCGGGTTGTTGAGACACAAGGATCAATTAGATACTCACGCTTACGAATTAGCCCAGATTGCCCACGAGGAATCACAGCGTTTAAGCCGTTGGGTAGGTAATCTCCTACAAATTACACGTTTGGAATCAGGTAGTGTTCAGGTTGAGAAAGAATGGCAGCCACTTGAGGAAGTCATCGGTACCACACTGCTGCGCCTCGAGGATCTGCTTACCGATCACCCCTTAAAGCCGGAGCTTCCAGATGATTTACCCCTCATGCTGATTGACAGTGTCTTGATTGAACAGGTATTCGTCAATCTACTGGAAAACGCGATCAAATATACCCCATCAGGCTCACCCATTGACCTCTCTGCGTGGGCTGAAGACCAAAAAGTGATTGTAGAGGTTGCTGATCGGGGTCCAGGCCTGCCCGCTGGCGAAGAAGAACGCATCTTTGACAAGTTTTATCGTGTCCACCCAACAGATTCCGGAGGCATTGGACTGGGACTCACCATATGCAGGGCCATCGTTGAAGCACATGGCGGGCGTATCTGGGCGACGAATCGTGAGGGAGGAGGCGCGATCTTTTACTTTACCCTCCCATTAGTTGGGGAACCACCCAAGTTGAAAGATGAAGTATGAAAATGAGCACTCCCTTTGAAGAAAAGCCTAAGTCTTCGTTGATCCTGGTCATTGAAGATGATTCCCAAATGCGCCGATATTTGCGGACGGTATTGACCAACGAAGGCTATCATCTGATCGAAGCGACCACTGCTCAGGATGGAATCAAGCAGGTGGGACTTCGCCATCCTGACTTGATTATCCTGGATCTAGGCCTGCCAGATCGAGACGGACTAGAGGTCACACGTGACATACGCGAATGGACATCGACGCCCATCATCGTCCTCACCGCAAGAAGTCAGGAAAATGATAAAGTTAAAGCGTTGGACTTGGGGGCAGATGATTATCTAACGAAACCTTTTGGGACTAATGAATTATTGGCACGCTTACGGGTAGCACTGCGCCATGCCATCCGCGCGGTGCAAGGAATTGATGAACCGGAATTTACCGTAGGTGATCTGCGTGTCGATTTGGCTTACCGGAAGGTAATCGTTGGCGAGAAGGAAGTTCACTTAACTCCGATCGAGTATCAATTGCTATTGACGCTGATTCATTATGCTGGCAAAGTTGTTACACGCCGCCAACTTTTACACGATATTTGGGGGCCGGATTATGTTGATGAGTCCCATTATTTACGCATCTACATGGGCCAACTGCGCCACAAGCTCGAAGCTGATCCCACCCGCCCGCGTTATCTTATCACTGAACCCGGTGTAGGTTATCGACTGAAGATAGAATAACCTCCTGCAATAAAATCCCACCTTACCTTCAACCTTAATTGTACTGGAAGTAATAAAAGCCCAGCCTTGGTCGCTTAATTATAGAAGTGGACGATGCGAGGGCTGTAACTATTAGCTGTAATCACATGTCTCCGCTTACACTTTTTTACCTTTTTTTTACACTTTTTATGTGAATATTGACATTTTCTTTACAGGTCTACGGAGTACATTGAGTTACTTAATGCAAGAGTTATTTGGAGAGTTTAAAGTTCTATTGTTGCTTAAACGGCTCATTCCCAAATCCGAGCTGTTGATATCAGGAAATTGATTTTATTCAATGACCGATATAACCATCCACACCCCTGATCCGACACAAATAGCAAGCATTCAAACATTATCTGTTCCAGAAGCCTTTCCCAGCTTAGGGTCAGGACCTGACGGTCTTTCCCAAGACGAAGCAAGGAATCGTTTGGCATACTATGGCCAAAACGTAATCACAGAGATTAAAGGCAAACCCCTGTGGATCAGATTCCTGGCAAATTTCACCCACCTGATGGCAATCCTCATATGGGTTGGCGGTTTGGTGGCTTTTATTGCCCAGCTTCCTCAGCTAGCTATTGCATTCTGGCTGGTTAATCTAATCAACGGTGCGTTCTCTTTCTGGCAGGAATTCAAAGCCGAAAAAGCGATCGAGGCTCTCAAGCGGATGTTACCATACCACGCACAGGTCCTGCGTGGCGAAGAGCAACGCATCCCTGCTGAAGAACTGGTCCCGGGAGATTTGATACTGGTTGCTGAAGGGGATCGCATATCCGCAGATGCTCGCCTGGTCGAAGAAAATGAGCTGCGCATTGACCAATCTGCGCTAAGCGGTGAATCTCACCCGGTCCGCAAGACCAGCGATGCAGTATTACAGAGGGACCTGTCGCGAGCTGAAATCCCAAACCTGCTATTTGCCGGGACAACTGTTGCCTCGGGCACCGGGAAAGCTGTCGTTTTTGCCACCGGTATGCAGACGGAATTTGGCAAGATCGCCCAATTGACCCAGAGTGTGGGTGATGAACTCAGCCCGCTCCAAAAGGAAATGGAACGTGTCACCAAGATTGTATCGGCCTTGGCAACGAGTATTGGTTTATTACTCTTTATCTTAAGTATTACAGTGGCGGGAGAAGGCATGGTCGGGGGTTTCATTGCAGCCCTGGGTATGACTGTTGCTTTCTTACCCGAAGGCATGCCACCCATGGTGACCCTTTCATTAGCAATGGGGGTGCAGCGCATGGCGCGCCGGGGAGCTCTGGTCAAGCGCCTCTCCTCCGTCGAGACTTTAGGCTGTGCGACAGTGATTTGCACTGATAAAACCGGCACCTTGACGCAGAACGAGATGACGGTTACCAATGTCTGGCTTCCGGGATGTAAATTCAAGCTAACCGGCATTGGATATTCTCCCTCTGGAACGATCCAGGTAGATAGCCGGGGTTCTAAAAACTCAATATCCACAATACACTCCTGGGAGCATAATCTGCGCGATTTGCTGGTGGCAGCTGGATTGTGCAACAATGCCCGCTTGGTGCCCCCGAATGGTGATAAACCGGGTTGGACAATCCTGGGCGACCCGACCGAAGCCGCGCTAAAAGTGGCTACCTGGATTGGTGGGATAGACCTGGAAGCCGAAGCCAGGAGCACTCCTCGCATCCGGGAATTGCCATTTGATTCCCGCCGCAAGCGCATGAGCACCATCCACCAGGATAAAGACTCACACCTGGTCTATGTGAAAGGAGCACCCAAAGAGATATTGGCTCTATGCACTCATGCACGCCAGGATGGCCAGGTTCTGCTTGTGGACAACGTACTGCGCTCCAGGATCATGGCCGCCAATGACGACTACGCCCGTCAAGGCTTGCGGGTGCTGGCAGTCGCCTCTCGCAAGCTTCCGAAGTCAACTCAATCCGAGAGCATAGCGGTAAAATATACACCCGAATCGATCGAGAGTGACCTGACCTTCCTCGGGCTGATGGCCATGATGGATCCCCCTCGCCCTGAAGTTGCCGAAGCGGTCCAGAAGTGTCACAGCGCCGGGATCCGCATCATCATGATCACCGGTGACTATGGCCTGACCGCCGAGACCATCGCCCGCCGGATTGGTATCTTGAAGACTTCGACTCCGAAGATCATTACCGGGATCGACCTAGACGCCCTCGATGATCAGGGATTGAAAGAGACATTGAGGCAGGAAGTCATCTTTGCCCGGGTTGCGCCAGAGCACAAACTGCGCGTGGTCACTGCCCTCAAGGAGATGGGAGAGATTGTCGCCGTGACTGGTGACGGGGTGAATGACGCCCCGGCCTTGAAGAAAGCCGATATTGGTGTGGCGATGGGCTTAGCTGGTACCGATGTAGCCAAGGAAGCCGCGGACATGATCCTGACCGACGATAATTTCGCTTCAATTATTAATGCTGTCGAGGAAGGACGCACTGTATATGCCAACATCCGCAAGTTTGCCATGTACGTATTCAACAGCAATATGGCGGAAGCGATGCCTTTCGTCCTCTGGATTCTTTCAGGAGGAGCTATCCCTCTCGCCTTGACCGTTATGCAAGTACTGGCGATCGACCTGGGGACGGATATGTTTCCAGCCATTGGCCTGGGCGCTGAACCTCCAGAGCCAGGTGTTATGAACCGGCCGCCGCGCTCACAGAAAGAACCGCTACTTAACGCTCACGTGCTGGCACTTGCTTTGCTATGGTATGGTGTCATCGAGTCGATTGCTTCGATGTCTGCGTATTTCTTTGTGAACTGGCAGCATGGCTGGCCAGCGGTGCCCTTGGCCGCTGCGGGAACAAAGGTATATCTTATGGCATCAGCCATAACCCTGGCAGGAGTGGTCGCCACACAGGTGGGGTCGGTCTTCGCATGCCGCACAGATAAGATCTCGATCTTCAGGATCGGCTTCACCTCGAACCGGTTGGTCCTGGTCGGGATCGGTCTTGAGCTGGCATTGCTGGTAAGCTTGGTTTATACACCATTCCTGCACAATGTGTTCAATACTGCTCCCCTGGAGTTGACGCACTGGGTTTATGTCTTTGCTTGGACACCAGTAATATTTTTACTTGACGAGCTGCGCAAGGCGTTCTTGCGCCGACGAGAACGCCTCAAGACATAAATAATAGGACAATAATTGCGAGCGCAATCCGGTACCAACCGAATGGGATCAGATTGTGCGAGCTGAGTAACCTTATAAAGAACCTGACTGCCAACCAGGCAGACAGAAAGGCCATGAAGAATCCGATCGCGAACAAGACAGCGTCCGAAGGTTGAAGAACTGGCAGGTTCAGGAATAGATCAAATATCGCTGCAGCCATCAGCGCCGGGACAGCAGCCAGGAATGAATACTCCGCGGCTGTCTTTCGCTCCAGGCCGATCAGCATCCCGCCCAGGATGGTGGCCGCTGACCGTGACACGCCTGGCCAAAGCGCTAGGCATTGAAATAACCCCACGCGCAGGGCATCCCGCCAGGTCAATGAATCCAATCCCAACACTCGATTCTTCGGATTTCTAGCCTCAATAGCCAGTATCGCCAGTCCACCGACACCCAATCCGATCGCGACTGTGGTGGGACTAAACAATCGCTCCTTGATGAAGCTGTGCGTTGCAGCTCCCACCAGGAGCACTGGAAGTGTAGTCAAACCTAGAAGACTAAGGCCTTTCCAGCCTGCTAGCCCTTCCATTTTCCTTATATCGAAGAGTTGTCTGAATCGATCCTTATATATCCAGACCACAGCCAGGATCGCCCCCAGCTGGATAAATATTTCGAATGTGGAAGCGCGTGCCCCTTGGAAGCCTAGCAAGCTTCCGATCAGAATTAAATGGCCGGTGGATGAGACCGGGATGAACTCGGTCAACCCCTCGACCCAACCCAGTATTATGGCCAGTAGATAGTCCAATTGGTTATTGATCCTATAGATCTCTTAGCACGGGGAGGGTTAATTTTGCATACTTCGAGTAAAGGCCTGTCCAGCTTCGAATTATAAACCCACAAGCGACAGTCATGGTTCCTAACCAAGACATTGCTATAGTTAGGTCGACAAGCAGTATAATTACAAGCTTATAATAGGATTAACTTGCTCATATTCTATAGGATTCATTTCCGTACCCTAATTGCCAAATTCCATTGGTCGATGTTCAGCGATGTCTGATTCAAATTTTCTTACTCCTGATACAGCTCAACTTGCTAATATCCATACTTTATCCGTTCCTGAAGCCTTCGCTATCCTTGGCTCAGATCCCAAGGGACTCTCCCAGGACGAACCAAAGAAGCGTTTGCAGCGTTATGGGCAAAACGTCATCACCAAGGTCAAGGGAAAGCCACTGTGGATCCGGTTCCTGGCGAATTTTACCCACCTGATGGCAATCTTACTTTGGGTGGGCGGTATTGTCGGCTTTCTTGCCCAAATGCCCCAGATAGGCATTGCCATCTGGATGGTCAATATTATCAATGGCGGTTTTTCATTCTGGCAGGAATTTAAAGCTGAGAAAGCCACGGAGGCGCTTCGCAAGATTCTGCCCTCCTATGCTAGCGCACTGCGTGATGGCGAGCTGCAACGCATTTTGGCTCAAGAGCTTGTGCCCGGAGATGTCATTCTAGTGGAAGAGGGGGACAAAATTTCCGCGGATGCGCGCCTAATCGACGAGAATGAACTGCGCGTCGACCAATCCACTCTGAGTGGCGAGTCCCATCCGGTGCGTAAGACCAGCGAAGCTGTCCTCAGGGAAGACCTTACACGCCCCGAGCTGCCCAATTTAATCTTTGCCGGGACAACAGTTGCCGCTGGGACGGGTAGGGCAGTGGTGTTTGCGACTGGGATGGAGACAGAATTTGGCAAGATCGCCCATCTTACCCAGACTGTGGGGGAAGAGCTCAGCCCTCTGCAGAAAGAAATGGGGCGGGTAACTAAGATTGTTACCATCCTGGCGACGAGTATCGGTGTGTTCTTCTTCATTTTAGGCATATTAGTGGCAGGAGTAACTCTGGCTGAGAGTTTTATCTTCGCCATGGGCATGATTGTGGCTTTCGTACCCGAAGGGATGCTGCCTACAGTCACACTGTCCTTGGCGAGGGGCGTTCAACGCATGGCTCGCAGGCATGCTTTAATCAAGCGCCTTTCGGCTGTTGAGACACTGGGCTGCACCACGGTCATCTGCACCGATAAGACTGGCACTTTGACGCAAAACGAGATGACAGTGAATAACATCTGGCTCCCGGCTTGTAAATTTTCGGTAACAAGCGTCGGGTATTCACCCACTGGGAAGATCCGATTGGATGACAGGGTTGCTGAAACAACCCCAGCTGGAGGATCACCTCCCGAGCAGGATCTGCATGACTTGCTGGTGGCTGCTGGATTGTGCAACAACGCCCGTTTAGTGCCCCCGAACGGTGAAAAACCCGGTTGGACGATCCTGGGCGATCCGACCGAAGCAGCCTTAAAAGTGGCTACTTTTATAGGTAGGATAGATCTCGAAGCTGAAGCCAAGAGCACGCCACGCATTCGAGAATTGCCTTTTGATTCGCGCCGCAAGCGTATGAGCACCATTCATCAGGGTGAGGACGCACAGTTGATTTATGTGAAAGGGGCACCGAAAGAGGTGTTGGCTCTATGCACTCATGCACGCCAGGATGGCCAGGTTCTGCCTATGGACGATTTACTAAGTACCAGGATAATGGCTGCAAATGATGACTACGCTCGTAATGGACTGCGGGTTCTGGCTGTTGCCTCTCGCAAGCTTCTTAATACAACTCCATCCAAAAGCGTAATGGTGAAATATACACCTGAATCGATCGAAAGTGACCTTACTTTCCTCGGGCTGATGGCAATGATGGACCCGCCTCGACCGGAAGTAGCCGAGGCCGTCCAGAAGTGTCATAGCGCTGGGATTCGCATCATCATGATCACAGGTGACTATGGCTTGACTGCCGAAAGCATCGCCCGGCGGATTGGTATATTGAAGACTTTGCATCCAAAGGTTATCACAGGAGTGGATCTGGATGTCCTCGATGATCAGGGATTGAAAGAGGCATTAGGTCAGGAAGTCATCTTTGCCCGGGTAGCTCCAGAACACAAACTGCGCGTGGTCACTGCGTTAAAGGAGATGGGAGAGATTGTCGCGGTGACTGGAGATGGGGTGAATGATGCCCCTGCATTGAAGAAGGCGGATATTGGCGTGGCGATGGGCATGGCTGGTACCGATGTAGCCAAGGAAGCGGCTGACATGATCCTGACCGACGATAATTTCGCTTCGATTGTCTACGCAGTGGAAGAAGGCCGGGCAGTGTATGCCAATATCCGTAAGTTTGCAGTGTACGTCTTTAACAGCAATATGGCCGAAGCTGTGCCATTTATTGTATTTCTGTTCTCGCGCGGATTGATCCCGTTGCCGATGACCGTGATGATGGTATTAGCAATTGACCTGGGAACTGATATGGTCCCTGCGATTGGCCTGGGTGCAGAACCACCTGAAGCTGGAATTATGCAGCTTCCACCTCGCTCGCAAAAGGAACCTTTACTGAATACTCGGATTCTGGGTAAGGCGTTGTTGTGGTACGGGATGATCGAATCGGTCGCTTCAATGTCCGCCTACTTTTTCCTGAACTGGCTCAATGGTTGGCCTGGGGTGCCGTTGGCAGGGGAGGGCACTTTCATCTACCGGATGGCCACGACGATGACTCTGGCTGGTGTGGTCGCCACCCAGATTGGCGCAGTGATGGGTTGCCGAACAGATCGCGTCTCGATCTTCCGCATTGGATTCTTTACCAATCACCTGGTTCTATGGGGGATTGCGGTAGAGCTAACGTTGCTGGGAATTCTAATTTATGCGCCATTCATGCAGCCTATTTTCAACACGGCGCCGATTGGTCTGCTCGAGTGGGCTTACCTTTTTACCTGGACGCCGGTGATCTTTTTGCTAGACGAATTACGCAAGAAAATTATTCGCTCGCGGGAAGGAAAGACAGGTTAAAACGCTGTATCAAACTGGAGGTGAAAGATGAGGATCTTGATCATTGGTTGTGGGCGTGTGGGAGCCGGACTGGCAAAGACCCTGCTTGATCGAAGCCATTCTGTGACCATTGTGGATAAAGATCCACTTGCTTTTGAAAAGCTGGGGGGTAAATTCAAAGGCCAGACGATTGCAGGGATCGGGTTTGATCGCGATGTATTGCTGAAAGCAGGCATCGAACGCGCCGATGGGTTGGCAGCGGTTACTTCCAGTGACGAAGCAAACGTGGTAGCGTCTCGTATAGCCCGGGATATTTTTCACGTGCCAAGGGTAGTAGCGCTCTTATATGACGTTCGCCAGGCGGAAATATACAAGCGCCTGGGTATCCAGACGATTTCACCAACCGTCTGGGGTGTCAACCGGATTGCCGACCTATTGCTCTATTCCCCTCTGGAGACGGTTTTCACTCTTGGGAGCGGCGAGGCCGAACTGGTGGTAGCTGAAGTCCCCCTTCTCCTGGTCGGAAAGACCGTTAGAGACCTGTCTGTAGCCAGTGAGATTCATATCGTATCGATCACACGTGATAATAAGACCTTCCTTCCCACCCTGGGAACGATCTTCCGAGATAAGGACGTACTCCATCTGGCAGTGTTGGCGTCTTCGACCAACCGGCTCAAAGAGCTTCTGGGATATTAGCAGGAGGATATAAGCATGTATACAATCATCGTTGGTGGTGGCCAGGTTGGAACCTACCTGTCGTCGCTCTTATTGGCAGAAAAGCATCAAATCAAGATCATTGACAACCGTAAAGACAGAATAGACGCCTTGGAACAAAGGTTCACCGCTGAATTATTGATGCTTGGGTGCGGTTCGGATCCGAATGTGCTCGAAGCAGCGGGGATAAACAAGGCGAATGTCGTCGCTGCCGTAACCGGGTCGGACGAAACAAACCTGGTGGTTTGCAGCCTGGCGCGCATGGAGTTCAGAGTTCCACGCGTCATTGCCCGCGTGAACAATCCGAAAAATGCCTGGCTATACACTCCGGAAATGGGGGTGGATGTCGCTCTGAACCAAGCCGATCTCCTTGCTCACCTGATTATAGAGGAGATGTCGTTGGGAGATATGATGACCTTGTTAAAGTTGCGCAAAGGATTATATTCCCTGGTGGAAGAAAAGGTCGCACCAAATTCCATGGCAAATGGTAAAGCCGTGCGAGATCTGAATTTCCCTCCACGTTGTGTCTTGGCAGCTATCATTCGGAAAGGCGAGTTGATCGTGCCGCGTGGCGACACGATTTTTCAAACAGCAGACGAGGTCTTGGCAGTGGTACATTCTGCTGAAATCCCGCAACTGGCCACGATTCTAGGCTCTGCGATTCCTTCGGTATTTACGTCGTGAGGATCTATTCCATCATTCATTTCGCGAATGATATTCTGATGAAAGCCGTGGCTACCAATGTCCATGCTTTACATATGGGATTGAGATATCCAGTACATCCCATATCAGGGGATAAATTTATCTAGCATGTCTTCTTAATTCACTGTTTAACAGCCCGTCTGAACCACAACCCACCATTGTGGGAGAAATTCAAAAATGGCAGCTAGCTAATAAGCCGGCTTTTGGGGGAAAATGCATGAAATTTTGTGGACCTGGAGGGATTCGAACCCTCGATCTCTTCAGTGCGATTGATGAGCAGGTAGGGGAAAAGGGGAAAAAAGTTGTCTATTACGTCTATTTTGTGCCAAAATCACCATACTGTGATAGCATATCTGTACCCGAATTGTTCCCGAATTGTGCCCCGGTATGCATCGGTATGAAGCAAGGAAAGGCGATCCCAAGCCCTGTCCTGAGGGGGAAATAAGAAGTAATAATAATTTTCAGAAATAATTATTCAATTGGTATGGCTCGAACGAGAGAACCCTTGG
>CAZXPK010000046.1:0-23538 GCA_964642565.1 uncultured Anaerolineaceae bacterium | reverse complement strand
TTCGCCATGATTGTCTCAGAGCCATTAGTTATCCAGTATCAAGGTAGGACTCATGGTTTTGGTGAAGAAAACGATGGTTGGGTGACACGCGTGTCTGAGCCCGTATTGTGCTATTACGAGCCAGCCATAAAGTTAGATTCCGTGGGTTTGGTTTTATATATCCCCCGGCTTAATCCATGCAAGTAAGTCGGTATAATGCCAATCTACTCAATTCTTAGCAAACATCTGCTCGATGGTCCCCCATCATTCACACTTATCGAGTGAGCAACCAATGGCTGGTAGTCAATGATCCATTTTTTATGAAACCGCTAAATGGTACTCATTTTGACAGTCTACTACTATTTACATTCCATTCAATTGGAAATTTTTCCAAAAATATAATTCATGCCCTTCTCTAGTAATAAATGTTGAGGCAAAATAATGAAAATTGATTATCAAGAAACGACCAATGACCTGCTTGCCCGCATCGATATCCATAAAAAATATGGCAGTCGTGATATCGATGAATGGATGCTTCACCTGATCAATCCTCAAAAAGGCTCGAAAATCCTAGACATTGGATGTGGGGCGGGCAAACAATGTTTCCTATTTTACAAAGCCCTGGAAGGCGAAGCAGATATCACTGGTGAAGACGTCAACCAGGAGCTACTCGAAAAAGCACGCCAGGAAAATGCCAAGATTGGTAATCGGATGAAATTCATCGACTTCGATTTCAACCAGCGATTTCCATTAAGTGATAACCAATATGATCTGGTTACCTCCTGTTTCGCGATTTATTATTCACAAGATATTCCCTTTACCATTTCAGAGATGCACCGGGTGATCAAGCCAGGGGGGCGCTTGTTTACCACTGGTCCAATGCCCGAAAATAAACGCTTGTTTTACGATATTATCTTTGAAGCTACTCAAAAACCAATCCCACCCATGCCCGGTAGTTCGCGCTATTCCAGCCTGATCCATAAAGCTATTCAATCTTTATTTCCTAAAGTTGAAATCCATATTTTTGAAAACCCCCTGATTTTCGAAAGTGTTGATCCCTTCCTGGCCTATACGCGCGCTTCCCTCTCCGAGGATCGTAAATTATGGAAAAGCCTATTTGAAGAATCGGAAGGGTTTGAGCACGTCATGCAGCAGATCAAAATCGTCGCTAGCCGTCGCATTGACCAGGATGGTAAGCTAGTGATGATAAAAGTCGTTGGTGGCTTCACAGCTACCAAGTAGGTGATTTTGGACAGCTCTCTTGGTACTTACCAGTACCAGGCAGATCAGAACACGTATAATATAATAATCAAAAATCCAAAAAAGGCAGTTAATGAAGTTCCAACCTTCCCTCTCAGTTGTTTATGATAGCACCCGCCGAGGCTCTGTTGTGTTCGAAGAGCTTCGAGAGATTTTAAATTACCGCTATCTTATCCTACAGCTGGTACGCAGAGATATCCTGACCCGATATAAACGATCCTTCTTGGGTGTAGCCTGGACAATGCTGAATCCCCTCGGCATGATGTTGGTCTGGACGATTGCCTTTTCTCAGTTCTTTAAGACAGCCGATTTGCCTTCATATCCTTCCTTTGTGCTGAATGGATTACTTGCCTGGACTTTTTTCAGCCAGACTACAACTGCCTCCATGGTAAATCTTGTCTGGGGTGGAAGCTTACTTAATCGCATCTATATACCCCGCGTCTCATTTGCTATTGCTGCCATGGGGACTGGGTTGATTAACATGCTCCTCTCTCTGATCCCTCTGGCAGTGGTCATGCTTGTGACAGGCATGCCTTTTACCTGGTCACTCATTTTTGTGCCCGTCTCTATTCTGATATTATGCGCATTTGCGCTTGGAGTGGGGCTTTTAATTTCCACCTGGGCAGTTTATTTCCCGGACATCGCTGAAATGTATCAGATTGTTTTGACTGCCTGGATGTTCTTAACCCCAATTATGTACCCAGAGGAGATTTTGCCACAGGCTTATCGCATTTACATCACCACATTTAATCCCATGTACCACCTGGTTAAGCTTTTCCGCATCCCAATCTATTATGGTCGTTTACCAGATCTGATAGAGTTTCTTATCCCCCTGATCATTTCACTGACTGTGCTGATTATTGGATGGGTTGTGTTTTCTCGGAAATCAGATGAGTTTGCCTACCGGATATAAGCTCATGTCAGATCAATTATCTGCCATCCCAACGGATCAAACCATCATCCATTTTGAGAATGTTTCTGTGGAATATCGTGTTCCTCAAGAACGTATTGGGACATTTAAAGAATATATGATCCGGTTGCTGGAGGGAAGAATTAAGCTCCGGAAATTCAACGCCCTTAAAGGGGTCAATGTCAGTGTAAATCAGGGCGAGGTTTTTGGATTGATCGGTCCAAACGGAGCTGGGAAAAGCACCCTGCTCAAGCTGGTGGCTCGGGTATTACGTCCAACCCATGGACGTGTTCGGGTCATGGGACATGTTGCTCCATTACTTGAAGTGGGTGCAGGCTTCCACCCAGAATTAACCGGCAGGGAGAATGTATTCCTGAATGGAGCCATGCTTGGGTTTAGCCGTGAACAAATGCAGGAAAAGTTCCCACGTATCGTCGAATTTTCAGAATTAGGTGATTTTATTGACGCTCCATTACGTACCTATTCATCCGGTATGTCTGCCCGACTGGGTTTTGCCGTGGCGACAGATACTCAACCCGATATCCTCATCGTAGATGAGATCTTATCGGTTGGCGATGAAGCCTTTCAACGCAAAAGTTTTGAACGCATCCAGGCGATTAAGTCTCAAGGTGCTACCATATTGCTTGTTTCGCATTCCATGAGCACTATCGAAAATGAGTGCCAGAGGGCAGCCTGGCTAGAGCATGGCGAAATTATTGCTCTGGGTGATGCAAAAGCAGTTGTCGCCCAATATACTGGGCGTGTGCTTGAAAAGGAGGCGGAGCGTCTTACCACTGAACGGAAAATGGTCGGAGCTAACCTCGCCCTTAACCATAATGAATCCCCTCAGCGCTGGGGCAACCGTAAATTAGAAATAACCCACGTACACATAACCGATCCCGCTGGAATCGAGCAAATGATCTTCAATACTGGCGAGTCGCTCCTCTTGCACATTTATTACGAAGCTCATGAACGCATTGTAAATCCAGTTTTCGGTATAGCTATTCATCGTCAAGATGGGATCCACATCACTGGTCCTAACACTGCCCAGGCGGGATTAACCCTTCCGACGCTTGACGGACCCGGGAGGATCACCTATAAAATCGCAAGACTGCCACTACTCGATGGTCTGTATAGTTTCTCAATCGCTGTAGTCAACCAGAAAGATAATGAAACTTTCGATTATCACGACCGACTTTATTCATTCCGCGTTATCAACCGGGAAGGTCATACGAAGGAACATTACGGTCTCATCATATTGGATGGTAAGTGGGAATTCGACGCTACACAACTTGCAGAGCATAAATGATCACCAACCAACAAGATAAGTACGACGCCACGTATTATGCCCACAGTTGCGGTGAACCCTATGAGCGCAATGAGACCTTGTTGGGTGTATTTAACCTGATCGCTGATCACATCGTTGCGGAACTCCAACCTCACTCTGTCTTGGATGTAGGCTGTGCGATGGGATTCCTGGTAGAGGCTTTGCGCCGGCGTGGGGCGGATGCCTGGGGTATCGACGTATCTGACTATGCCATTCACCAAGCAATTCCTGAGATCCAACCCTTTTGTAAGGTTGGATTGATTACTGAGCCTTTTCCACACCCGCATTATGATTTGATCGTTTGCATTGAAGTTATCGAGCACCTGCCCGCTGAAGAAGCTGTGTGTGCAGTAGAGAACTTGTGTAAACACAGTGATGACATCCTACTTTCTTCCACTCCTTTTGATTTCCGTGAACCCACACATGTCAATGTCCAGCCGCCTGAATATTGGGCAGCTCTATTTAACCACTTTGGGTTTATTCACGATCTTGATTTCGACGCCTCATTTATAGCTCCGTGGGCAATGCGTTTTATTAAAGCCCAGCCACCTTTGGAAGACCGATTCTCAACCTACGAACGCAAGATCTGGCACTTATCACAGGAAATTGCACTCAGGCGGGACCTAAGTGTGGAACATAAAAAAGAGCTTGCTAAGAAAGAGATGGATCTCGAATATTGGAAGTTAGCGCCAAAGCGTCTTCAATTTGAATTGGATGCGATTAGGAATAGCACCAGCTGGCAGATCATGACCCGCTTGCATCGCTTCCGTGAACGAATTATTCCCATCGGTAGCCAGCGCGAGGCAGCCATGCGCGCCACTTTTCGCGGAATAAACCTCCTAAGGCGTGAAGGGCTGATTTCATTTCTCAAACGCATACGCAATAAAGTCTCCTGGCAGGCAAAGGTCGCCTCCCAGAGCATCCGTTTTAAATTGACTACGCATGGCGTATCAAAAGTCATTGAGGTTGAGGATATTCACATCAACCCACCACCCCAACCCCACCAGGCGACGGTCGATATTGTTATTTGTGTGCATAACGCCCTGGCAGATGTCCAAAATTGCCTGGCGTCTGTCCTGAAATACACCACCTCACCCTTTGCACTCACTCTGGTTGATGATGGTAGCGATGATGACACTCGTCGTTACCTGGCAGATTTCGCGGTAGAACATCAATGTTCCCTGCTACGCAACGCTAAAGCTATTGGTTATACCCTGGCTGCCAACCAGGGTTTACGCCAATCCTCCGCTGAGTTCGTCATCCTGCTCAATAGTGATACGATCGTCAGCCCCGGCTGGGTGGATGGTATGGTCGCCTGTGCTCGGAGCGACCCCAGGATCGGCATGGTAGGTCCATTATCCAATGGGGCTACCTACCAATCCATTCCTGAGATCATTGCCAATGGAAGTTGGGCAGATAATATTCTCCCATCAAATATTTCAGCAGCGAAGATGGGTGAATGGGTGGCGAAAAAATCCTGGCGCTTGTACCCGGAGATGAAATTCTTGAATGGCTTTTGCCTGATGATCCGCCACCAGGTGCTTGATCAGGTCGGGTACTTCGATGAAGAAAACTTCGGTGTTGGTTATGGCGAAGAGAATGACTATTGTCTGCGGGCTCGCCAGGCCGGCTGGCAGCTTGCTCTGGCTGACGATACCTACATTTTCCATGCCCAATCTCGCAGCTATAACGAAGAAAGACGCCGAAGTTTGAGTGAACGCGCCAACACCATGCTGGCTCAAAAACATGGACAGCAAATTATCGATGAAGGGACAAGCGATTGTCGTGAGAACCGCATCCTGGAAGGCATTCGCTCCCACAGCCGATACATTATCGAGCGTGAAGAATTGCTTCAACAAGGGTATGGGCGCTTTGCTAACCGCCGGGTGTTATTCGTTTTACCCATCTGGGTTTCAGGTGGCGGAGCCAATGTGATCGTGCTCGCAGCCCAGGCAATGCGCCGTATGGGTATCGATGCACAGATCATGAACCTGCATGTCCATCGCCCTTCGTTCGAAAGCTCTTACCCCAATCTAAATGTGCCAGTTGTCTATGGCGATATTGAAGATGTCCCCAACGTTGCCATTCAATATGATGCAGTCGTCGCCACCTTTAACCCCACCGTTTCGTGGATCGCCCCAGTACTCCAACAACGCCCCGACCTGAAGATTGGATACTACATCCAGGATTATGAGCCTTACTTCTATTCAACAGATACTGATGGCTATCATAAAGCAGCTGACTCCTATACGCTCATCCCAAATATCGTGCGCTGCGTGACCACACAATGGATCTATGATCAGATTCAACATCATCATGGCGTCCCTTGCTACATCATCGGAGCCAGCTTCGACACCGACCTGTTCTGGCCTCGTCCCCGCCATGATCCAATCTGGCCTGACCGTCCTCTGCGTATTGCAGCCATGATCCGCCCTCACTCCGAGCGCCGTAGCCCCAGAATGACCATGGAGATCATGAAACAAGCCAGTAAAAAGTATGGCTCCATGCTGGAATTCAAGCTCTTTGGTTGTAAACCCTCTGACCCAGGATTTGCCCCCCTTCCTCAAAATTTCCCCTGGCACTTGGCTGGAGAGCTGCGCCCAATGCAGATCGCCAACCTGCTCAATGAAACCGATATTTTTGTGGATTTTTCGGTTTTTCAGGCACTTGGGCTGACCGCCATGGAATCTATGTCTTGTGGTGTTGCTACCATCGTACCTGACTATGGAGGTACCAGCACCTTTGCAAAAAACGAAGAAAATTGCCTCGTAGTGGATACTCAAGACCAGACTGCCTGTTTCAACGCCCTCCAACGGCTAATTGAAGACCACACTTTACGTCAAAAAATACAGAAGAATGCCATCTCAGCCGCCATTCAATTCCATCCCGAACTACCAACTTATAATCTGCTCAACGCACTGTTCCCGGTGGATAAATGACCGATACCAAACCTACTGACAAGCGTTCCCACATTCATGTTGTCTACGAATACGGCAGTGATTTACGCCCTCACAGCAGCCCCTTCCTGCGCCTAATCCGCCCTTTTTCCCATCCCCGCGTACAGGCACACATCGATACAACCTTCGATCGGGACTACAATGGGGAATCCGCTCACTTGGTCATCGTTGACCGCCTTTGGCGACCTGATGTCAATTTGCAGCTAGTGCAGGAGCTGGTCAATAAAATTCGTCTGCAGAGAGCCAAATTTGTATACAGTCTGGATGATAACTTCTTCGATCTCGTACTGGAGAACAAAGGTTGGCCACCCAGGGAATTTCTCACTATTGTCGCTTTCATGCTCCGTCATGCGGATTGTGTGCTGGTTTCGACCCCTGCCCTACGCGAGCGCCTGCTTGAATATAACCCGAACATTATCGTCCTTCCTAACCAGTTGGATGAGCGCTTGCTGGTCATCCAGCATCCAAGTGAAATTCGCCATCTTACTGACCACGACCGCATCGTAATTGGTTACATGGGCACCTTCACGCATGATGAAGATTTTCTGATGGTCTTGCCCACCCTCAAAGCTATTCATAAGCGCTATCCAGGACGGATCGAAGTACAGGTCGTTGGTGTGGTTCGCAGTGAGGATACAAAAAAGGAATTGCAGGAATTACCTGTACGCTATATATACCCCCGACCTGAAGAACATGAATACCCCTTGTTCATGCTGTGGTTCACCGGTCATGTGCATTGGGATATAGCCATCTCACCATTACTGGATACTCCCTTCACCCGCTGCAAGTCGGATATTAAATACCTGGATTACGCTGCTATTGGTGCTGCAGGCATCTTCAGCCAATCACCAGCTTACTCATCGACCATTCACCACAAAGAGAATGGCTGGATTGCCGAGAACACCCCCGAGGCCTGGGAAGAAGCCCTGGAAACCCTTATGCAGGATAACGTCTTACGCCTGAAAATCGCCCGGAACGCTGCCCGTTACCTGTACAGCGAGCGCATCCTGGCACAGCGCGCTCCAGATTGGGTAGCAATGGTGGAAAGGCTGAATCAACCTTCATATCCAATTATTTATCCACATGATTGAGAAATCATCCAGCCTCCTCTATTTTGTCCCTGAAGGGGTTAAGCCTAGCAAGGTCGGTTCCCGGCCATTGCTTTCTACCACTCAGGGAGGCATGATTGCCATAGACCCAACCTTGCTTGCCCTCTGGCAGCAGGCGGATGGTCATAGCCATGATGATATCCTGAGAGACTTTCGCTATCCTTCTGGCAAACCCAAGCTTGGGTTTACCTCGGAAACCATCCGGGCAGCCCTTGCCTGTCTGGTTGAAGCTGGCTTGCTCTACCGCCAGGGAATAGTTTTATCTCCTCTCAATCATAAAACAGCTTCTCTAAGCACCCATCCTTCGCCAGCTGAAAATCATCGAAAGATCTCCCTTGTCTCTGTCATCATCGTAGACTACAACAGCCGGGAATGGTTGGTTGAATGCCTGCCTTCTTTGCAATCACAGACTTATCAGCCATTGGAAGTCCTTATCATCGATAATGGCTCAAGTGAAAGCTCCATACCCTGGCTTGCGCAGTACTTTCCTGCAGTAAAATCCTTCCGGTTGGAACCAACCGCCAGTCTGGCTGCTGCCATCAATCATGGTGTCCAGCATGCTCGGGGTAATTATTTTCTTATCTTGAATCCCGATGTTACCCTGGAGCCAGATGCCATTACCCAATTGGTTTCGGTGGCTGAAAATGACCCGGATTGTGCGGCCGTAGCTGCTAAGCTTAAATACTGGTGGGCACCAGCCTTCCTAAACGGATTAGGTAACCGGGTTGGAGCTTCCGCATTCGGGTCAGATAATGTCCAAGGTCATCTGGATTTGGGTCAGTTCGACGGTTGGAATCAAGTACCCTCCGCCTGTTTCGCTGCCGCTCTCATCCCACGCCCCGCCTGGGAAGTGGTTGGTCCACTCGATGAAGCTTTCCCCTTATATTATGAAGACGCAGAATGGTCTTACCGGGCACGTTTATTGGGGCGTAAAATCCTGGTGGCTCCAAAAGCCGTGATCTACCATGCCTTTGGACGCCGGGTTCATGCCGGCGAAGAAGCTGACCTGACCCCTTACAAATTACGCTGTGTCGTCTATGGTCGCCTGCGTTTCGCTCTTAAGCTCCTTGCTTCACCCACTCTATGGCGCTTTCTGGTTGTTTATGGGATTGAAGATATAGCTCATCTCATACTACGCTTGTTTAAATTGCAGGGACCCATGGCAGGAGCAATCCTGTCTGGATGGCTTAATTTCTTAAAAAATTTATCATCAATTCTCCCCCAACGTCATCAATTACAATTAACTCGCACGTCTACAGATAATGACCTGTTTACGTTGCAGGGTTCTATCCCGCCTGGGCTCATCTGGCGCGGTCTACCCGAGCTGACTTGGGATATAATCACCCACACCTACCTGCCACTCATCCTAGCTGGAAAGACCCGTCCTCTGATTGAATTTTCGTACAATCCAATGCTATGACATTTGAACCAAGAAGGCACTCACGTCTGCTGATCATCAGCCAGGATATCATCGATAAGAAGATGGCAGGTCCAGGCATTCGCTATCTCGAAATGGCACGTGCCCTGGCAGATAGCCTGGATGTCACATTGGCAATACCTGGCGAGACCTCCCTAGAGGTGTCTGGCATCCAACTCTTCCCATATCGCTTTGAACAGCCCGGCCTTCTCAAAACCTTGGCTGAAGCCAGTGATGTCCTCCTCATCTCCAGCTTCATTCTGGATAAATTTCCATTCCTTAACAGCCTTCCAGTTCGACGAGTCGTTGATTTGTATGACCCGATCGTCCTGGAAAATTTGCATCTCTACCAGGGCGAGCCGATTGATATTCAGCTCAGCCTGAATAGCCAGGCAATCCAGGGGATGAACCGCCTGGTCAGCCGAGGGGATTTCTTCATCTGTGGAAATGAGCGCCAGCGTGATTTCTGGGTGGGGGCCCTGACCTCTTGTGGGCGCATCAATCCCTATACCTTTACTCGCGATGCCAACCTGAGCTCACTTATTGATATCGTCGGTGTCGGCTTTCCCGATCGTTTACCCGTCCATCACCCCTTCCTGCGCGGTGTCCACCCAGCATTTCCCAAAGGTGTGCAAATCGTCTTGTGGGGCGGCGGGATTTGGGATTGGCTCGACCCACTCTCTCTGATCAAAGCCTGGCCGCAAGTCCTATCTCACCATCCACAGGCACGCCTGGTGTTCCTGGGCACACGCCATCCCAACCCCGATGTGCCTCGCCATAAAATGGCGGATGCCGCTGAATCCCTGGCAACTGAGATCGGGCAGAATGGGAATACAATATTCTTCCACGAATGGCTATCTTCTGAAGACCATGAAGCCCTGCTCTGCGAAGCCGACGTTGGCGTAGCTCTCCATCCTTTACATCTTGAAACCCGGTATTCCATCCGCACACGTGTATTAGACTACTTTTGGGCGAGGTTGCCTGTCCTGGTCAGTGACGGAGATGTCACCAGTGAATGGGTTCGCCAATATCAGATTGGAGCCGTCGTCCCACCCATGGACGTGGATGCGATCACTAAGACTCTCATCACACTTCTGAGTGCGCCAAAGGATTACTGGCAACCTGCCTTTGCCCCATTGGCGCAAAATTTCTCCTGGAATCACATCATCGAGCCGCTGAAACGCTATTGCCTTCAAGGTGCTCCCGCTGCTGATCTGGCTTCAGGTCGTGCTCCTCTCCCACCTAATTCTGTATCAACCAATTTCAACCAGTCCTGGCAACAAGAGCTGGCGCGCGCCCGTTTTATTTGGCGCACCGAGGGTTTCCGCATGCTCCTGCACCGGGCTTGGCGATATATCCAATGGAAATTCTCACAAAAATAGGATGTTATGAAAATAAAATTGATATTGACATTAATGTTGGCCGTTCTATTGCTTGCCTTGTGGGGCACAAAATCTGGTGAAGCCCAATCTGAGGCTACGCCCGAAGCAACCTTCACCCTCGGAGAAGGGATCGATTTTGCCACCCGTGTCCTGGAGGATCCTTGGGATATGTCAAATTTCACTGACATTTCACTGGGGCTCAATCATTCTACACTTGGTGCCTTGGAAAACATACAAGTTAATGATGGCGTATTCTCAGCGTATACACCTGACAGCTATTCCGAGTTTTACCCCCTTTACCCTGGTTACGAGCCTGGATTGAACTCCGGGAAGATTGGAGCCCGTTTTCCCATCGATTCGAGCACTTACTCCTGTGCATACATGTCGATGTATGCTAACTGGAGTGCATCTGTTAATAATTATTATGTTCTATTCTGGGCACTTGACCGCTTATTAGATAAAAGTGGAGTGTGGGGGCAGGCATATGGTAACACACTCCAGAAAAACCAATGGAAGCTGTACCGCGTTGATCTAAACAGTCATCCCTATATTAAAAACACCCCTTGGTCAGCACATGACTGGCAGGCTTTTCGCGTCACTCCCAGTCTGGAAGCCGGCACTCAATTCTATGTTGACTGGGTGCGCCTGACGAATTGTCAGCCTGTCTACGCAAACTTAACTGGATTACCTTCAGGGTCTTATTCCCTCTGGATTGGTACTGGCTCACCGGAGCGTCAGATTCTAGTGCTGGATTCATTCTCACCCACAGCCGGCTCTTATGCCTGGGACGTTCAGGGATTGGCCGCGGGCAGCTACACCTACTATGCGAAGACCTCGGGAGGAAACGTTGTTCAGCAAGGGCAGGTGAACATCGTTGGTTCGCCCATTGTTACATTCACCAGCCCATCCCCGTACAGCGGTCCAGATTACGCCAACGGGCAAGGGAACCCCTGGGATATGGACCCGTCTGACGTCACCCGGATTGATTGCGCTAACTATGGATTTATCAATGGAATTCTATCTCTGGACACTGCCTCGCGTGCTTGTGCCGGCCCTGGTGCTAATGAAGCCGACCCACACGTCTTCCTCAACTCTGTTAATCATGGAAACCTGTCCAACTACCGTTACCTCTCCTTCTCAAGCACTACAACCGGATATCCCTGGAGCGTGCCAGACCTGGGCATGATCGTCCGTCTGTTTTGGAGTCTTGACCGCCCGGGGGTAGATTGCTGGTACGGGTCACGCGCGGTAGCTCTCGATATCGACTGGCAGACGTACACAGTCGATCTGTATGATCCATTGAACGGCATCCCTGAAGAAAAAACGCCGGCTGATTGTCCCCTCGTTTCCTGGCGTGACCAGGCATCAGTAGGACCAGTGGTAGATTTTCGTCTCGACCCCAATGAGAATATCCTCGGTAGTGTTATGCACCAGGAATTCGATTGGCTCCGCATATCCAGGGTTGAGCAGGTAACTCAAGGCAAGCCAGTCAAAATCCGCGTAGTGCTTAATAAGCCGCCATCAGAAGTGACCTTACAGTTTTACTACACCACAAACCTTTCTCAGCCGACCCAAAACCTTGCCAGTAATTACCATGCGACAATTTTTGCTGCTCCAAATTTTCTTTATCTGCCTATAATATTCGCTGTTGATCAAAATTATGATCCTTTTGTGGACCAGCTCCCTGCAGACGTAATCTATATATGGAATACCAGCGGGGTCGCCCCGGGTGAATATTACTTGTGTGCCCAGGCGGGCGATGGATATAACCAGGCATCCTACTGCAGTCAAGCACCGGTGCAGATTAACCCCTGAGAATGATGCGTGTTGGGATTGACGCTTCTGCTTTACCATCCCGTCCTGTTGGGGCCGGCAATTACATTATTCAATTAATTCGTGCCATAGCCCGGCACAAAGTGATTAATGATTCCATACCGGATAGCAATCAGCTAGATGGGTTGGAGTTCGTCATCTTCGTTCAAAGATCTCGATTGGAATTGCTAAACGTTGAAGAGACTCCAAACCTGCATCTGATAGTCCTTCCCAATATATCTCCATCCATGCGTCTTTTATGGGAGCAAATCAGCTTGCCAAGGTTGGCGAAAAGTCACCAGGTAGATTTGCTCCATTCATTACATTACACCATGCCATTAGCTTATCGTGGACGGATAGTGGTGACTTTCCATGATATGACCTTCTTCCTATTCCCGCATCACCATACTCTGCTCAAGCGTTACATCTTCCGTTTCTTTATTCGCACCAGCTCACGCCATGCTGTAGCGCTCATTGCAGACTCCGAAAGCACTCGTCAGGATGCCATTCGTCTGGTAGGTGTCCGCCCAGATAAAATATTTACCGCACAGCTGGGTGTGACCCAGGAGTTCCGACCCATACGAGATAACGCGATCCTCCAGCACGCGCGCCAAAAATACCATCTCCCAGAACATTTCCTGCTTTACGTCGGAATGATCGAGCCACGCAAGAACCTGCCCACCCTGCTGCAAGCTTATGCCACTATTGCCGACCAGATGCCAGATCATCGTCTGGTGGTTGTTGGTCCAAAGGGTTGGATGGTCGAAAATATCCTCCAACAAACCGGGCGATTAAATATCTCCGATAAGGTCCATTTCACCGGCTATGTCGAGCGGGCTGACCTTCCCGGGATTTATAATATGGCGGATGTATTCATCTATCCTTCAGTTTATGAAGGATTCGGTTTACCCGTTCTGGAAGCCATGGCATGTGGTACTCCCGTGATTACTTCCAATGTCTCATCCATGCCGGAAATTGTAGGCGATGCCGGGGTGCTGCTCACTCCTAACGATTCCCAAGCTCTTGCCCAAGCGTTGCTTGAGCTGATCAATGATCCGGTGTATCGCCAGCGGTTATCTACCAAGGGATTGGAACGCGCCGCAGCCTTCACCTGGGATCGCACTGCTGAGAAAACCGTTGCCGTTTACCGTCATGTTTTACGCCAGGAAATCTTCACACGTAGTTAGATTAGGTCTGGATCTTTATACGCCGGATGGTTTCGCCTATTTTCCCATGCCGGACTTTTCGCTAAAGGAACGAATATGATGCTCTTCTATGGAAAAAAAGTCTGCTTCATTGGTGCCCACCCTGATGATATCGAGCTTGGCTGTGGTGCCTTTATCTCCAACATCCATGGCAAAACGGATATCCTATGCGCCACCTTATCCGATAATCAAAAGAATCCTTTACTCACCGATCTGGTAGAAGAACACTACCGCAGCATGGCCATCCTGGGTGTCCCTCGTGACCATGTTAAACTGGAATCCTTTGTCACTCGCCGTTTCCCTGAGCTGCGTCAGGAAATCCTGGAATACCTGTACCAGCTTAATCACGAATATCAACCCGATATTGTTATTACCCACACCCGCGCTGATATTCATCAGGACCACCAGCAAACCACCGAGGAAGTATTGCGGGCTTTTCGCGGCACTACCGTCTTGGGGTTTGACGCTCTACGCAGTAGTTACGGCTTTTTCCCTCACTTCCTCGCGGAAGTCACTGCTGCAGATGTCGAGCGGAAAATTCAGGCACTTTCCGAATATTCTACCTACAACGATAAATACTACTTTAGTGATTCAGTCTTGCGTGCCACCCTCATCCGACATGGCGCCCTGGCAGAGCGTCCCTTCGCTGAAGGGTTTGATATCCTGCGGATTGTTGGGAATTTTGATATGGGTTAATTCCCTATCTCCACAACCATAGTAAATATATCCACGATTCATTCCACATAATTAATAAAATTGAGTTATAATTCAGTCGCTGAAATTCAACTGCTGAATTTTGATTAATCGCATAGATTGACTAAACTCGAAAATCGAATATTACAATGCCTGAAAATCCTGAAGCTACGCGTGAAATGATCCTGCTCGAACAAATCGAGAATGATCCAAATATTACCCAAGCCTCCCTGGCAACTCAGCTCGGAGTTGCGGTAGGCACTGTCAATTGGCACCTCAAGCGCATGATCGCCAAGGGTTATGTCAAGGTAAAACATGCAGAGCGGCGCAAGCTCCGGTATATCATCACCCCAGAAGGCATTACTTTCAGGGCTCGTCTTACCATTGATTACATTGAACAATCCTTCTTGCTTTACCGTAACATCCGCAAACGCGTGCGTGAGCTGTTAGCGCAGGTCAACCATAATGGGTTTGATCAGGTGCATATCGAAACCGATGTCAATTTCGAGGACCCAAAACTCTCCAGTCAGACCAATGACATCGCCGATATTTGTCGCCTTACCTGTCTGGAACAGGGCATTAAAATCAGCCAGGATCCATCCGACCCTACCTTAGTGGTCCATGGGGTTAAGATCACCTTGCGCATGGAATAGATGCAATGAGCAATGGCGAAATTAATATTGAAGACACTCACATAAACCATGTAGGCATCACCGGCAGGGTGGGCAAAATTGGCTCTTTGCTTACGGGAGAGCTGATGCGCATTGGACATAATGTCACCTAAAGATTTGACCTTGGGTGGGGATATGCACGATAGAACCGCCTCACATAAAGAAATTCAGCGTGCGTTTGGCTTCCAAACCAGGTTGACGCCTGACGATGGCATAGGCGATGTGCTTCATGCCATCCGCACGAACCCGATCAGTGACCCGCACGATCAGCGCTACCGAAATGCACAATATAACGTCCAATAGTACCCCATCCACTATGTCATGAGTGAAGCATAATATAGGAGCAATGATGGCATATCAATCCAATCCCAAGTTCTGGCAAAATAAACGGATCTGCGTCACCGGGGGTGCAGGTTTCTTGGGCTCCTTTGTTCTCGAGGCGCTTACGAAACGTGGAGCGACTGATATCTTTGTTCCTCATATCGAAGAATACGATTTGGTCAACCTTCAAGATATCCAGCGTGTGCTCGATGTTAGCCGTCCAGATATCATTATCCATCTGGCCGCCCTGGCAGGTGGGATTGGCGCCAACCGGGTACGTCCCGCTGATTTCTTCTATATCAATCTGATGATGGGTGTCCAGCTAATGCACGAAGCCTGGAAGCGCGGTGTAAGCAAATTCGTTGCCATTGGCACGGTGTGTGCTTACCCCAAGTTCACTCCCGTACCTTTCAAGGAAGAAAACCTTTGGAATGGCTACCCCGAGGAAACCAACGCCCCATACGGCTTGGCAAAAAAGATGCTCCTCGTCCAGGCTCAGGCTTATCGGCAGCAGTATGGTTTTAATGCCATCTATCTACTGCCAGTCAACTTGTACGGGCCAAAGGATAACTTTAACCTGGAGACTTCCCACGTCATTCCTGCCCTGATACGAAAATGTATAGAAGCCCAGGAGCATGGGGATAAAGAGGTGGTCTTGTGGGGAGATGGCTCACCAACACGCGAATTTTTATATGCTGGTAATGCTGCAAACGGAATATTAACCGCTACAGAGTTTTATAACGGTAATGAGCCGGTCAATATTGGCTCTGGGCAGGAGATTCGTATCAAAGACCTGGCGGAACTGATCGCTCATCTGACCGGCTTTGAGGGAAAGCTGGTCTGGGATACCACTAAGCCCAATGGTCAGCCGCGGAGGGGACTGGATACCAGCCGCGCGGCTAATTATTTCGGCTGGCGGGCAAGTGTGCCATTCGAAGAAGGGTTGCGCCAGACCATCGCCTGGTATCGTCAAAATCGGCAAATTTAATCATTTATTAATGGCTGCTAATCCATTAAACAAATCCCGCTCCGATGTAACCCTCTTACGCCCGACGCATGGCCTGGCGGCGTTGAACCTGCGCGACCTGTGGGTCTACCGCGAGTTGGTCCTTTTCCTTACCTGGCGGGATGTCTTGGTACGCTATAAGCAAACCGTGTTGGGCGCTGCCTGGGCTGTGATCCAACCTGTCGTCCAAATGGTCGTATTCACCTTCATATTTTCCAATGCAGCCGGACTATCCTCTGAAGGTGTGCCTTATCCCATCTTCAATTTCACTGCTCTTCTCCCCTGGGGCTTGTTCTCCAAAGCCATGAATGATGCCGGTCGCTCACTTGTCACCAACCGCAACATGATTACCAAAATCTATTTCCCCCGCCTGACGATCCCTGTAGCCTCAGTTTTGGCGGGGATGGTGGACTTTGCGATCGCCTTCGTTGTTTACATCGTGATCATTCTGTACTACACATTCTCTCCCGGTTCATCCTACATTTTCAAGTTCACTCCCGCTTTGCTCACCCTGCCATTATTCATTATCCTGGCTCTCATCGCCACCCTTGGCGTCAGCCTTTGGTTCTCCGCCATGAATGTGATCTACCGTGATGTGGGTCATATCCTGCCATTTTTAACCCAAATCTGGTTCTTCGCCACCCCCATTGTATATTCTGCTTCTGTGGTTTCAAAAAAGTGGCAAATTTTATATGCACTAAATCCCCTCACCGGTGTGGTTGAAGGTTTTAGATGGTCACTACTCGGGGTTCACAGTCTGCCATGGCAATTGCTGGCAATATCATCTGGGATCGCAATCGTCCTCCTGATCACAGGATTGGTTTATTTCCGCAATATGGAACGGACGTTTGCAGATGAGATTTAGATCCGTTATGAATATGTCAATGACACGGAACGAATAACCTTCTGATGAACGAGATTGCTATCCGCGTTGAAGACCTGGGCAAACGCTACCGCATTGGTGCTGCACCTGAGCGCTATAAAACTCTGCGCGATACTATCGTTGCTGGGGTCAATGCGCCCATTAACCGGCTGCGACGAGGCTCGTCGCTTACCGCTACATCCAAAGAGGCGAGTACGATATGGGCACTGCGGGATATCTCCTTTGAGGTCCACAAGGGTAAGGTTTTAGGGATTGTCGGTCGAAACGGTGCTGGGAAAAGCACGCTGCTCAAGATTTTATCGCGCGTTACAGAGCCTACCGAAGGCAGCGCAGAGATCCATGGACGGGTCGGCTCATTGTTGGAGGTCGGCACGGGTTTTCACCCTGAATTAACCGGGCGCGAAAACATCTACTTGAATGGTGCTATCCTTGGGATGAAGCGCCTTGAGATCGAGAGCAAATTTGATGAGATGGTCTCATTCTCAGAGGTCGAGCAGTTCATCGATACTCCCGTCAAGCGCTATTCGAGTGGAATGTATCTGCGTCTGGCGTTTGCTGTCGCGGCTCACCTGGAACCTGAGATTCTGGTTGTTGATGAGGTGCTGGCTGTTGGAGATGCTGAATTCCAACGCAAGTGCATGGGCAAGATGAGCGATGTAGCCCAGGCTGGACGGACGGTGCTCTTCGTCAGTCATAACATGTCAGCTGTCTTGCGCTTAACAGAAGAGACCATGGTGTTGGATAAGGGGCACTTGGTATATCGCGCCCCCACCCCACAGGCGGTGGACTATTACATGGCCTCTGGTTTCACCGGTGCTGGTGAGCGCATCTGGACCCCCACAGAAATTCCTGCTGAAGCTGCCCCATTTGTACCTTTAGCCTTACGCCTGCGGGATAAGAGCGGTCAGGTGGTAGATACATTACGCTCAATCGAACCCTTCACCGTTGAGATTGAATATCGCCTTGACCATCCCATTACTGGTCTGCGGGTTGGTATCTATCTCCTAACCATGCGCGGAGAGTACGTCTTTACTTCGTTCGACCTGGATGACCCCAAACAGTTCGAACAGCTTGGTGTCCGCCTGGCAGGTCATTACATCAGCCGCTGTACGATCCCCGCTAATACATTGAACGAAGGTCGTTATATCCTGGCTGTCAATGCTAGCAGCTTTCGCATTAAACGCTATTTTTGGGATGACCATACCCTGGCATTCACCGTGGATGCCACAGGTGCTCCTGGCAAACAATGGCCTGAGCCGCGCATGGGACCTGTGCGGCCGGCTTTAGATTGGGTGATTGACCGTTTATGAGAATGGTTAGCAAGCAAGATCTCAAGAGCATTTTGGGACAGATTCCTCTCACCGCTGAGGCTTACTGGTATCTGCGTCAGCCTGGTAAGCCTGTTACTCCCGAATTTACACTTGACCACCTGGAGCAATCCATCCCTGAATGGCGCACGCAGGTCATGACCTCCGAGGCTTACACGTCATCTATCCGGTCACTACCGTCTAGTGAAAATAAACGAATCTTTATCTTTGCCACTTTGCGTTATTGGCTTGAGCATGCCAGCCTTTTGGGAATAGCTCTGGCAGGCTTGGGGCATTCCGTCACCTTATCCTACCTTCCTTACGCCAGGTGGCAACAATCCATCGATGCTTTCAATCTTCGCCGGCAAAACATATACGTTGAAGGTGTTCTTGCGAAAGCTTCACCGCTTCTCAAAGTCGTGCCTCTATTACGTCAATCTGGTGCGTCTCGCTTCCCAAAGGAATTGCAGCAGGCTGTGGAACTTGTTTCATTGCGCGATACCCAATACACCATGCAAGTGGAAGATGTTAGCCTGGATAGTGATCTTTACCAACTTCGTCTTCAACGCAACCATGCAGCTGCCCTTGCAGCTTTCTCATATCTGAAAAGGCACAGACCGGATGCGATTATCCTCCCCAATGGCACCATCCTTGAATTTGGGGTTATTTATCAGGTGGCACGCTATCTCGGTATTCCAGTAGTCACCTATGAATTTGGTGAGCAGCGTGATCGCATCTGGCTGGCTCAGAATACAGAAGTCATGCGCCAGGACACATCTGAATTGTGGCAGGCGCGCCACAACCAGCCCCTGAACCAGGAACAACTTAATCAGGTGCGTAAGCTTTTCACCGCTCGCCAGCATGCCAGCTTGTGGGAAAATTTCGCCCGTCGTTGGCAGGGTGTACCCTCTGAGGGAGGCGCTCAGGTGCGTCAAACCTTAGGTTTGGACGGGCGTCCAATCATCCTCCTGGCAACCAACGTAATTGGTGATAGCCTCACCTTGGGTCGCCAGGTCTTCAGTGATTCAATGACTGAATGGTTGGAGCGTACAGTACGGTATTTTGCTACTCATCCCGAAGTTCAGCTGGTTACTCGCATCCACCCTGGTGAATTGATCACCAAAGGTCCTTCCGTCGCCGATGTAGTCCACAAAGTCTTGCCCACCATCCCCGAAAACATCCATCTTATACCTGCTAACGCCAAAGTTAACACCTACGACATTGTTGAGATTGCTGATCTGGGCCTGGTTTACACCACCACAGTCGGTATGGAAATGACTATGAGTGGTGTGCCAGTGATCGTAGTCGGCAATACCCATTATCAAGGTAAGGGATTTACATTGGATCCCGAAAGCTGGGAGGCTTACTTCGAGCTATTGACGACCGCCCTGGCAGATCTTGGTTTGGTTCGTCTTTCCCAGGCGCAGGTGGATCAAGCCTGGAATTATGCCTATCGCTTTTTCTTTGAATACCCACAACCCTTTCCCTGGCACCTGGTGCACTTTTGGAAGGATCTTGATACCTGGCCGCTCTCCCGCCTGTTAAGCGAAGAAGGGCTCTCTATATATCAAAAGACTTTTAAATATCTGGTCGGAGAGCCAATCCATTGGTGAATCATGATCTCAGACACAGAGATTAAACATCAGGTACGCGAGTTTTATGATCATGTCGGCTGGCAGGAGCAAAGTGACGGATTCTACCAGAATGCCTCCTATGAAGACCTCCGCCCAGTAGCGCAAGAATACATCCATAAATGCCATCTGCGGGTGCTGCGTCATCTGAATCCCACCGGGCATCTCCTGCTCGATGCTGGCTGCGGACCCATCCAATACCCAGAATATTTGGAGTATTCCAAAGGCTACCAGTGCCGTGTATGTGCAGATATCTCTCTCGTTGCTTTAAGAGAGGCCCGCAAGCGCATCGGTAGACAAGGCTTATATGTCGCCTGCGACGTGGCATACCTGCCCTTTAAGTCCAGTAGCTTTGATGGTGAGGTATCCCTTCATACCACCCATCATCTGCCTCCTGATGAGCATATTCGTGCTTACCAGGAGCTGTATCGCACCCTGGCAAAGCCTGGCAAAGCGGTTATCGTCAACGGATGGGATAGCCCTCCACTTACCATATTTTTGAATTTTTGGATTGGTCTATACGAACGGCTATACGCAGTTTCCCACCCCCGCTTAAAAACAGCCAATGTTAGCCATGTCTCCCCTTCAGCGACTGAACAAACCAAAGCCCGTGGCACTTACGTCAACAAACAGAATGCTGCCTGGCTACAAAATAGTATTGGCAGCTTGATGCCCATTAAAATTTGGTGTTGGCGCAGTGTCAGCGTGCGCTTCTTGCGCACCTTTATTCATAAGCGCCTCGCGGGGAGATTTCTACTTAAATTGATTTATTGGTTTGAAGAACGCTTCCCACATTTTTGGGGAAAGTATGGTCAGTACCCACTGATCGAGCTTAGAAAAGAAAAATGAAATTATCGAGATTATCACTTATGGAGATCCAATGAACTGGACCGAACAAGTCATCCTAGTCACCGGAGGAACCGGGTCTTTTGGTAAAAAATTCGTCGCAATGATGCTGACTGAGTACCATCCCGCCAAACTGATCGTCTTCAGCCGAGATGAGCTTAAGCAGCACGAGATGCGCGTGGCAGGTTTCAATCACCCCTCCCTGCGTTATTTCATCGGGGACGTGCGCGATGTCGAGCGTTTACGCCGTGCCATGCATGGCGTGGACATTGTTGTCCATGCAGCCGCACTGAAGCAAGTCCCCGCTTGTGAATACAATCCCATGGAAGCCATTAAGACCAATATCCTCGGCAGCAGCAATGTGGTTGAGGCAGCATTGGACGCGGGTGTCAAGAAAGTGCTTGCCCTTAGCACGGATAAGGCGGTTAACCCGATTAATTTATATGGTGCCACCAAACTTGCTGCTGAAAAACTTCTCATTCAGAGCAATTCCTATGCCGGAGGGATGGCCACACGTTTCAGCTGTGTGCGTTATGGCAACGTGGTGGGGTCACGCGGAAGTGTGGTACCCATCTTCTTGCAGCAAAAAGCTTCCGGCAAGCTGACGATCACCGATGAGCGGATGACCCGCTTCTGGCTCACCCTTGAGCAGGGTGTCCGCTTCGTCATCAATTGCATTGAAATAATGCATGGAGGTGAGGTGTTCGTGCCCAAGATTCCGAGCATGAAGATTGCCGATCTGGCTAATGCCATCGCTCCAGGAGCTAGCCTGGAAGTCGTCGGTATCCGCCCTGGGGAGAAGCTGCACGAGGTGTTGATCTCCGAGGATGAATCTCGCTCCACAGTGGAGATGGAGGATATGTATATCGTTCAGCCAGGTCCTAACGCTTGGTTTGGGCATGATTGGCAGTCTGAAGGGCATATGTTACCTGCCGGATTCCGCTTCGGCAGTGATAACAACCCTAAATGGTTGAATGTCAACCAAATCCGTGATATGGTTGCCCCTTTTGAAGGTCACCAGGTAAATGGCTATGTTGAAGAATAAGTGACATGCGCATCCTGATAACCGGAGCCAGTGGTTTGCTGGGGTTGAACCTGGCGTTGGAAACCACCCGCCGGCATACGGTCTTTGGGACGGTCAACCACCATTCACTAAAAACCGATGCCTTCACGGTGATCCAAACCGACCTCCTGGTTCCTGGCGCAGTGGAGTGCCTGCTTAATAGAACCCAACCCGACTGGGTCATCCACTGTGCTGCATTGGCGAATTTAGATGCTTGTGAGGCTGACCCCCTCCTGGCGCAACAGCTGAATACCGAGCTCCCCCGCACACTGGCAATTTATGTCACCAGGAGCGGAGCGCGTCTGGTGCATGTCTCGACTGATTCAGTGTTCGATGGTTTACGGGGAGATTATTCCGAGGGTGATATTCCCACTCCGGTCAGTGAGTACTCCCGTACAAAGCTGGATGGTGAGCTGGCAGTTGCTGACGCTGATCCCACTGCTATCATCGCTCGGGTTAATCCCTTTGGGTGGTCACTTACTGGTAACCGCAGTTTGGCAGAATTTTTCTTCAACAACCTGAGCCTCCATAAGCAAGTTATGGGCTTCACAGATGTATTTTTTTGCCCACTGCTCGCTAACAATCTGGCAGATATATTTATCCGCATGCTCGAGAGGAATCTAACCGGTTTATACCATGTGGTCAGCTCAGAAAGCCTGAGCAAATATGATTTTGGGTTGCGTCTAGCCCAGCGCTTCGACCTGGATGGTAGTCTGATCCTTCCCACTTCCGTGGCCCAAGCGGGACTGAAAGCTACCCGTGCTCCTAACCTTACCCTTCGTTCCGATAAACTCGCTCATGTGCTTGGAGAACCTCTCCCCAGGCTTTCCACAGGTTTGGATAAGTTTTACACACTTTATCAACAAGGTTATCCACACATGCTCCATAGACTCGAGTTACATTAGCCCGTTATCTTCGTTTACCCCCTACCGGAGACAGTTATGGAAATCAAAATCGGTTCTCATACAATAGGCAACTACCACCCCACCTACTTTATTGCAGATATCGCTGCCAACCACGATAGTAGCCTGGTGCGAGCTAAGTTGCTCATCCACCTTGCCAGTCAAGCTGGAGCAAACGCGGCTAAGTTCCAAAATTTCCGCGCTCCTAAAATTGTCTCGGATTATGGTTTCTCTCATATGGATAGCCAGGTTTCCCACCAGGCAGCCTGGAAAAAGTCTGTTTTTCAAGTTTACGCTGAAGCTTCCATCCCATTCGAGTGGACACCCATTCTCAAACAAACCTGCGATGAAGCAGGGATTGATTTCTTCTCTGCGCCCTACGATTTTGAAGCCATTGATATGCTCGATCCGTATGTCCAGATGTACAAAGCTGGCTCGGGTGAGATTGACTGGATTGAGGCCTTAGAGCGCATGGCTTCCAAGGGCAAGCCATTCTTCGTCTCCACCGGGGCTTCTGATATTGGAGAAGTACAACGTGCTGTGCATGCCATTCTGAAGATTAATCCCCAGCTTGTGCTGATGCAATGTAATACCAATTACACTGCCCGTCCTGATAATTACGACCACCTTCACCTGAACGTCCTCAGAACCTATGCCACCATGTTTCCCAATGTCATCCTGGGTCTCTCCGATCATACCCACGCCATTGCTCCCGTCCTGGGTGCTGTGACGCTCGGTGCCCGAATCATCGAACGTCATTTTACCGACAGCAATAAGCGCCAGGGCCCCGATCATAAGTTCGCCATGAATCCGCAAAAATGGGCTTATATGGTCGAGGAGACCAGGATCCTGGAACG
>CAZXPK010000045.1:0-24385 GCA_964642565.1 uncultured Anaerolineaceae bacterium | reverse complement strand
TGGGTATATTATATCATATTAGGGGTATAATATATGGATTCTGGCAGACTCTGAATTTAATTATCTCGCAGGAGCCTGTCATTCTGCGGATAAGCTTTCCTATGCCATCGCGAGGTTGGAATGATGAGTTCTTTAGTAGCTAAATCTAATATTGATTATCCGCGCGATATGGATATCAAAATAATAACAAATGGAGAATAAATTATGAACAGTAAATCAGAAACGAACGCCCTTTCCAGGAAGTATATTGTTACCGACCCACCCTTTGCACAGACATTATTTGGTGATTGGCGCTGGGCATGGATTTGGTTGATCGTCCGTCTTTATGTGGGCTATGAATGGCTTGTGGCAGGCTGGGATAAGATCATCAATCCTGCCTGGGTTGGTGCAAATGCTGGCACCGCCTTACAGGGGTTTCTGAACAACGCCATAACCCTGACCACCGGCGCTCACCCTGCAGTCCAAGCCTGGTATGCATCATTCTTGAAGTTTGCTATCCTGCCTATAGCAGGTTTCTGGAGCTATGTTGTGGCATTTGGTGAAGTACTGGTAGGGCTGGCCTTGATCTTGGGTGTGTTTACCGGCATTGCCGCCTTCTTTGGCTTTTTTATGAATATGAACTACATGTTGGCAGGCTCGTTAAGCATCAACCCCATCCTGCTCTTCCTCTCCATCTTCCTGGTGCTCGCATGGAAAACCGCCGGCTGGTGGGGATTGGACCGCTGGGTATTAGTGGACCTGGGTACTCCCTGGAGCCCTGGGTTGGCATTTCGGGAGAAACCAGCAGAAGAACCGAAGGTTCGCAGGGCGGAAATGTAAGGTTTTCGCTGCTACACAATTTGATGATTAAGGCGGCAGAGAGGGTATCATTGATGAAACTATTCTCACCGGTATTATTTCACACCAGGCCGCTTTGTATGGAGTGATATCTCATTTGAGGGATTTAGGCTTATAACTTTCCTCGGTAAGTAGCGAGGATATTATGGACCGAAATCCTCCCTATAAAGCTGCTCCATAGAGTTCATCAGTTTTCGCCGCCATGATGAAGTCGTTCAGGTGCAGGCCTCTGATTTTGTGGGTCCACCAGGTTACGGTTACTTTCCCCCATTCCGTCAGGATGGCGGGGTGGTGGTCTTCTTCATTGGCAGCACTCGCAACACGGTTGGTGAAGGCTGCTGCCTGATTAAAATCCTTGAATAGGAAAGTTTTTTCCAGGCGCGGTTCGCTCCCTTTTTCATAAACCTGCCAGCCAGGAAGCTTGTCAATGTATTGACTGATGTCACGATCATTTAGTCGTGCAGATGCTGATGTTACTGCACTGCAGTGCAGTTTGGCTAATTCATTCATAGGAGATCCTTTTTCACATAGGCTTATTCCGGTGTGTAAAGCGCCCGGTCATCGATATTGCCAACAAACTCTGGTAATTGGGTGTGCCCCAGCATTTGACGGATCGCCAGGTTTTCACCCGTGTGATACCAGTAGTGGTAGATCACCCTTTGTAGGAGTGACCCGAATATTCGCTCCGATGGAGTGCCATCTTTCTTCAATAAATGCTCCTGCAGCTTCGCCCTGGTTAAGCTTTCCAGCCACGGGTCAGCTGCTTTCGTAATCTTACGCCAGAAGGCAAGCACTTCACGCAGCGAAGGCGTGCTTGCCGGAGCGCCATAAGCAAAAGCCTCCTGCACTTCAGAATATGGCATGAGTCCCTGCCCGAAGTAAAGGAAATAGCGCTGTTCGTGCCAGGCTAAATGTCCCATGTTCCAGTTGATGCAGTTCATAGGGTATAAGCGCTTGCCTGCATCCTCTTCTGATAAGCCTTTGAGGGCCCGTTTGAACTCGCTGCGGGTGAATTTTAGTTGCAAAATAAGTGGATGAATGGAAGCCATTTTGTACCTCCAGAAAATCTCGCCTTTCGAATATCGCTGGGCAGATAAAATTGTTCAGTTTCAAAATCTATTATAGTCTTTTTTATCTAGCTACCTGTTATGTTTGGTGATGTTTTATATGCCTGTATGCTCTAAGCTGGTAACCAAACTAATCAAAATCAATGAAATTTTCCATTGATTTCTTTCTATTAAATCTGACCTCATTTCTATGGTTGGGTAGCAGAAGACTATCCATCCCCAATCACAAGGCACACAGGTTGTAAAGAACCTGGAATGCATGTTAAACTCTATATCTATGGACAGGCGCGATAAATTAAATTAATCGCCTATCAAAAGGAATGTGTGCTTATGGATTATTGGACTCGCACGGGTAATTGGCTTGATATCGCTAGTTTCTTATTACTCTGTGCTCTTTGGGCCCTTGGTGGTTTGTTGATCGTCAGTCATAGCTTCCACCTCAAGGCAAGAGAAAAACTGATCACAGGCCTGGCAGCCGGTTTTCTCCTATTCATCGTATTGAGCAACCTTCTCGCCCAAATTCTTCCCCTGACGGTTGCATATTGGTCGAGTTCCTTAGTTTTGTTCCTCTGCGGATTAGCCCTGGCACTGTTACCCCCAAAAAGACCACAGATCGACCTCTGGCCTCTGAAATGGTGGCCCCAAATTGCTATCCTTTTTGCGGTCATCCTGGGCTTTACCATGATCCTTCGCGGTCTGGCCATTTTCGATGACTACTACCACCTGCCAATGATCTCGGTGATGGCTACCGGCGATATCCCGCCCCACTTTTATCTCTATCCCTCGCTCCACCTACCCTACCACTATGGGTTGCAAGTATTCGCCGCCGGAATGGTCAGATTGGGGGGCTTTTTCCCCTGGAGCGCCTGGGATATCAGCCGGGCGGTCGTATTCGGTTTCACGGCCTTATTAGCCTGGTTATGGATCCGCCGAATGACGGGTGCGAAACTGCCTGCCTACCTGGGCACCGTGTTGCTCATCTTCGGAGGCGCTTCACGCTGGCTTCTCTTGCTTATCCCCCAACCCTTGCTTAACCGTATGGGTGCCAATTTGCACATGGATATTTCTGGGATGACTGCCGGTGGTAACCTGGTAACTGATCTTGTGAACCGCTGGCCTATGGATGGAGGCGGACCATTTCCTTTCCCCTATGCCTTTGCAAGTGGCATTCTCGAACCTTTGAATATGCAGCTGGGCGCGACAGGAGCCATGTGGGAGATGACCATCTTACTTCTCCTGCTCTTGTGGAAGCCGCGCAAGACCTCATTTGTCAACACTCTGACCATCAGCTTGTTATTAGCCAGTCTGGCATTAAGCGCAGAGCACGTCTATGCGGCCGTCTTTGCCGGGTTGGTGATTTATTTCTTGGTTTACGCCATCCGCAATGCTGTCCGGCATCGTCCACTCAAGCTTGCCTCCCTGGTTCCTTGGGTGATACCCCTCGCCTTGAGTGCTTTGCTGGTATTGTTCCAAGGCGGGTACATAACTGGTGGGTTTTTAAGTTTCCTCTCCAACCTCACCGGGCACACTTACCCCATGGTGACGACCGACTTCCAGGGGTTTAGCCTTCGCTGGCCACCAGCTGTGCCCTCCGGTCATTTTGGACCGCTCTCCTTGTTCGATCCAGGTCAGGTTGTGATCATGCTGGCTGAAGCTGGTCCAGCGCTCATCCTCATGATATTGGTTATTATTTATTGGCTGAGAAATCTTCGTAAAGCTCACCGGCTTCTACAGGCTCTGGTCATAGGTTCGATTTTAAGCCTGCTGTTCCCGATATTCTTTCGCTACGGTCTGGATTTCGATATCACCCGCCTGGTTGGAGCCGCCCTTTGGTTAAGCTATGCAATGGCTTTCCCATTCCTTTGGCTGTGGCTGGTAAATGCCCGGCAGGGGTTCCGCCTCCTGGCAGTTCTTGGCTATGGGGTTGCGGTCTATGCTGGTCTGGTGATGCTGGCGGTTGAGCTCATTGCTATTCCTGTACCTCAGACTACCTATTATCTTAAATTTAACGAGGGTGATTTCGCCCATGCCTATTGGAATCGCCTTGAAACCAATGCTCAGATCCTGGATTCTTATCCTGAACGCGCAGTGCTCCTTTTCGGACGTGCATCTTTCGCTGGTACGGACGTTTATCAACGCTCCCCTGCTTGGGAGGCATTGATTGCCGATCCCGTCCCTGCTAGAGTAGCTTCTGAAGGTTATTCATATGTCTACATGGATGAAATATGGTGGCAGAAATTAGCTCCCCAAATCCAGGCAGCCTACCATCAGCCATGCGTCCAGCTGGTCGCTCAGATGAAATTAACCAGTTCCGCCTTCCGAGACCTTTTCAATGTGGAGGGGTGTCATCCATAAACGAAACTGAGCAGCTGAGGGCATGTGGTATGATTCCTACGATTAAGGAAAAATCATGTACCATCCAGCATGACCATCCCAGGCAACCAGGGAGCAGCTATGAGCATGGAATTTATCAAAACCAAAGATAATATCCTGACCAGCATCATCATCCGGCGCGACTTTCGACCCACTGAAACTACTTTCGTGACCAGCCCCGACCTTGCCCAGCAGCTTGGATTTGTGGTCTACCCGGCTGGCGGGGTGATCAAACGGCATATACATAAGAATATGGACCGTCAGAATATCAGCAGCTCCGAAGCGCTTATCATTCGTGAAGGCAAGCTGGAGATTGATATCTACGATCAAGACAAGAGCCTCTTAGCCACTCGTGAGCTCCAGACGGGTGATTTTGTCCTGATGGTCTCGGGAGGGCATGGCTTTCGTGTCTTGGAAGCGACCATTTTGCTGGAGATCAAGCTCGGCCCATACGCCGGAGCCTCGGATAAGGAATTATTTTGATGATCCCGGTCAATGAGCCATCGATTGGTGAAAAAGAGATCGAGTACGTTCTGGATTGTTTGCATACCGGGTGGATTTCATCAGCTGGCAAATACCTGGAAAGCTTTGAACAGGCTTGGGCCAGCTATTGCGGGATGCGTTATGGCATCGCAGTCAGTAATGGCACTACTGCGCTCCAGGTTGCTGTCGCTTGCCTTGGGTTGCAGCCTGGCGATGAAGTAATCCTACCGACGTTCACCATCATCTCTTGTGCCCAGGCGGTCACATACAATGGGGGCGTACCGGTTTTGGTGGATAGCGAGCCCCACACCTGGTGTATGGACGTCAACCAGGTGGCTGCCAAAATCACACCCCGCACCCGGGCAATCATGCCTGTCCATATCTATGGGCATCCAGTGGATATGGATCCAGTCATTTCCCTGGCAAAACAGCATGGTCTTCGGATCATCGAAGATGCAGCCGAAGCCCATGGGGCAGAGTATCTGTTAAAGAAGGGTACACCTGATGAAGTCTGGCGCAGGTGCGGAAGCCTGGGGGATATCAGCGTATTCAGCTTCTATGCCAACAAGCTAGTCACCACCGGCGAGGGTGGGATGGTTTTGACCAATGACCCCAAGGTCGCTGAGCAAGCGCGCAGCTTGCGCAACCTGTGCTTTCACCGTGAGCGGCGTTTTTTCCACACCGAATTAGGACATAACTTCCGGTTGACCAACCTGCAGGCCGCCATTGGGTTGGCTCAAATCGAACGCATGCCTGAAACCATCCATAAGAAACGCTGGATGGGTGAAACCTATACCCGGCGCTTGAAGCATATCCCCACCGTTCAGCTCCCCGTGGAAGAACCCTGGGCCAGGCAGGTGTATTGGATGTATGGATTGGTGCTGGACGAGAGTACTGGTCTCAATGCCGTAGAGTTCGCCAGGCGACTTCTCGCTGAGGGCATTGAAACCCGACCCTTCTTCCTCGGCATGCACGAACAACCTGTATTCACAAATCAGGGTTTGTTCAAGGATGAGAAATATCCAGTCGCCGAACGCATCGCCCGTCAGGGTCTCTATCTGCCATCCGGATTAACCCTCACCGAGGCACAGGTGGAGGATGTCTGCCAGGCTGTAGAGAAAATCCTATCCTGAGTATGTTTCCCAACCGTCCTTCCCCGGTCGAAATACCAGGACCAGTTCCCTCGCCTCGAGGCTTGGTCTCCATCATTCTGGCAACCTATAATGAGAGCGAGAATATTAGCGATATCATCAACGCTATTTTTGCCTCCCTGCCAGACCCGCTGGAGATCATCGTTGTTGACGACAATTCCCCCGACGAGACGTGGAAAATCGCCCAAGAAATGGGTGATCGGCGTGTAAAGGTCATTCGTCGGGTAAGGACACGTGGGTTGGCGTCAGCGATTAACCGGGGGGTCATCGAATCCCAGGGCGAATATATCGGCTGGATGGACGCCGATATGTGCCACCCACCGGCACTTTTCCCCACTATGCTTGAAATTCTTAAGGGATGTGATGTAGTGATCGGCTCGCGTTACGTGAAGGGTGGCAAAGACGACCGTGACCCTGACCGGGTATTGACCAGCCGCCTCATCAACCGCATGGCAAGCCTGGTATTGGGGCATGGCATCCTGGATTACGACAGCGGCTTCATCCTCATGCACCGCAATGTGCTCGATGTCGTCTCCCTGACCCCAGCGGGATACGGCGCTTATTTTATCGAGTTTATCTACGCATGTTGCCGGAAGGGTCTGAAAGTTGTCGAGATTCCCTTTACCTTCACCGAGCGTGCCAAGGGGGTTTCCAAGTCGAACACCACCCTGTTTCAGTTCGCTATTGCCGGTCTTGGATATGTAACCAGGATCCTCAAGACCCGGTTCGCACACCTGGACTGAGCACCCAATTCTATCTAGGTAACGCTCTCCCCATCGCTGCAATCAGTCGGTCTTGCACTTCATCGTTGTGTGGGTCCACCACCTGGCGCGAGGTATTCTCGTCATACCACGCCATGATCTCCTGTGCTCCTTGCCAGAAAGGAATGGAAGGTTTAAATTGCGGGACCAGCTGGCGGATCTTCTGGTTGTCGAATATCACGCTATGCGCCTTATCACCCAGCATCGAGGCACCCCACTCAGGGTCATACCAGGCGATAAGCTCGGAAGGGACGTGCACCAGCTGTGGCTCTACGCTCGCAGCATGCGCAATGATGGTATAGATCTGGTTCCAGCATAGCAATTCATCAGAAGTAATGTGAATGCTCTGCCCAATGGCATGTGGATTTCCGAGCAGCCCAACCAACCCGACTGCGAAATCACGGTGGTGGGTCATGGTCCACAGCGAGGTACCATCGCCATGCACGACCACCGGTTTTCCAGCCCGCATCCGCGCAACCGTTGTATAGCCCCCCTGGAATGGGAGCAGGGTCCGATCGTAAGTATGCGAGGGGCGAACGAGTGTATAGGGGAAACTTTCCTGACGCCCGGCTTGTTCCAGGAGTGCTTCGCATGCAGCTTTATCGCGGGAATATTGCCAGTAAGGGTTATGCAAGGGTGTGCTCTCAGAGATGGGCAAATAACTGGGAGGTTTTTGATATGCTGATGCTGAGCTGATGAAAATATACTGCCTGGTGCGATTGCGGAACAGCTCTATGTCCGATTTTACCTGGTCTGGGACGAAAGCCACCCACTCCACCACTGCGTCGAATGTCAGATCACCTAATGCCGCGCTAACCGAGTTGGGCTGGTGGATATCTCCCCGCAGGTGAACTGCACCCGCCGGTGTCAGGCGTGAGCTCCTCCCACGGTTCAGCAAGTAGAGCTCCATGCCCTGCTGGAGCGCTAGTTCAGAACAGGCTGAGCTGATGATCCCTGTTCCACCGATAAATAATATTTTCATTGATGATCCTTTCAGAAAATATAATTAACTTACTAGGTACCATAACAATTTTACCTCCATGAGGCTAGGAATCGAATATAGTGCCGTTAAGGGAGATAAAAGTGGGCCCTATGGTTAATTGGAAGCAGAGATCGTGGGACGACTTTGAAATGCATTACTCGATCCAAGAAAACGGATTGTAGGCTATTTCCCACAAGTAATCATCAATATCTTGAAAATTGGCATCATATCCAATCCACCCAGTATCCTGTGGTTCTTTTGTCATATTGCATCTGGTTCGGATTGCCCGGGGGAGCAGTGATGAATTAACCCGCCACGCATTACTTTTGTAATTGACAAACCACCCCACATTTGTTAAACTAAACCCTGTTAAGGAAAACTTTAACGGCAATGTTCTCCATCCAACGATTGCAGTCATTTGAACAGCTTAAACTCCTGGCAGATCCCCGCCGGCGTGCAATTCTTCAACTGTTGATGTCTGGTCCCGCCTCGTTGACTATGCTGGGGAAAGTTATCGGGGAACACCCTGCCTGGGTGCGCCATCATCTCAAGCAGTTAGAAGCTGCTGGTCTGGTCGAACTGGTCGAGACACGTATCCAATCCGGTGTGGTTGAAAAGTTTTACCGCGCCCGCGCCGCTGGTTTCTTGTTACAGGATCTCATTCTTCCGCAGAAACGAGATCGTCCAGTGATTGTTTTTTCCGGAAGTCATGACCTGGCCGTCGAACTTCTTACTAATCTCGTCTCCGATCATCTTGATGTGCTTACCCTCACCGTCGGAAGCCTGGATGGGTTGATGGTCCTGCGTCAGAACCTGTGTAACCTTTCCGGAGCGCATTTGCTCGATCCTGGTGGAGAATACAACCTGCCCTTTGTTCGCCATTTCTTCCCTGATCGGGCAATGCAAGTGGTCACACTGGCTAACCGCGAACAGGGTTTGATGACAGCACCCGGTAACCCCAAGATGTTACATTCTTTGGCAGACCTGGCGCGTGAAAATGTAACCTTTGTCAACCGCAACCCCGGTTCCGGCACACGCCTTTGGCTCGATCACCGCTTGCAGGCAGAGGGCATTTCCACCGCAAGCATCCTCGGATATGAGAACACCGTTAGCACTCACACCGCGTGTGCCAGAATGGTTCAAGCTCACCAAGTGGATGTGGCTCTCGGTTTACGGGCAGCAGCCCACCAGTTTGGGTTGGATTTTATCCCGCTGTTCCATGAACGCTACGACCTTGTTTTTATGCAGGAGCAGAGCAGTTCGCTTGTTCCGCTCTTGGATACAATCCAGACCCGCACTTTCCGCCGAGGCGTCGATGCTCTAACTGGCTATGATACGACCCATACCGGCGAACAAATTCCAATCTGAGGTGAATACTTTATGAACTGTTATCGCATCGCCATGATTGCCTTCTCATTGCTTTTCATCCTCTCGCTAGTTATCACTGCTTGCGGGTCGAATTCAGCCGGCACCCTCGAGACGCCTATCAGCACCGATCCAACTGGCAGGATTTTTACTTTGGTCGGGCCAAAGGGCGGGAATATCCTCACCATGGCCCAGCTCAAAGCCCTGCCGGCTACAGAAGGACAAGGAGGCATCAAGAGCAGCACTGGCCAGATCACCATTCCCTCGCTATTCAGGGGTGTCGCACTCAAGGATTTGGTGACCTATCTAAATGTACCTTTTGATGCCTCCATGGGGGTTACTGTATTCGCTGAAGATGGATACAGTATGACCTTCTCATACGACCAGGTTATGAATGGTGCTTTTATAGCTTACGATCCAGCCACGGGTAATGAGCTATCCACACACGATCCTCTCACCGCCATTATTGCCTATGAACATGAGGGCCAGCCGTTGAATGAAACCGAGGAGGGAATGTTGAGACTGGTGGTCATCGGCCCCAAGAACAATCAGGTGGTTGACGGTCACTGGTCCGTCAAATGGGTGAACCAGGTGGAGGTCAAAGCAGTTGGGCAAACATGGACATTGGATTTAACCGGCGCGATTTCCTCTCCCGTCACACGCGATTCCTATCAGTCTTGCGGTGCACCCAGTTGTCACGGTTCCCTCTACGAGGATGAAAATGGGCAGAATTGGGTGGGTGTCCCGTTATGGCTGCTGGTAGGTGAAGTTGACGATGCTGACAGTCACTCAGATGTAGCTTATAACCGTTCCCTGGCCGATGCCGGGTATACCATTGATATTGTCAGTAGCGATGGAACTACTGTCACATTGGACAGTCAGTCCATCAAAGAAGACAATCAAGTCATGGTGGCACACATGGTCAATGATGGGGAGCTGCCTGAAATGTATTACCCTCTTCGGTTGGTCGGTTCCAGCCTACAAAGCGATCAAATGGTGGGGCAGATAACCAGGATTGTTGTCAATGTTCCACCCGTATCTCTTCCCGCAATTACTCCTGTCCCGGAGAACATGGGCAGCCTGGCCATCGAGGGGTTGGTAAGCCAGGAACTCACCCTGAAGGATGCTGACCTGAGGGCAATGGAAATTATTACCATATCTGCTGAGGCTAAGGATGGACCTAAGGACTTCCAGGGCATACTGCTGAACCAGCTGCTCGATTTAGCTGGCCTACAAGACGGAGCCACTAAACTTGTATTTACGGCATCCGACGATTATTCATCCGAAGTAAATCTTTCAGATGTACGGGATTGTCCCAAATCCTTGCTTGCCTTCATGGATACACCTGGTACATACATGATCGTACTGCCTGACCTGGCTACCAGCACCTGGGTCAAGAATGTTGTCAAGATCGAAGTTAGGTAGAAAAGGATCGGTGAGGTTTATTCAATCGTTATTCCACTTGCAGGTCACACCCTGCTTCATTCTTACAGAGTTATCTCCACCCAGCCGAACCCTGGATGGCAAACCAGAATAATCTTATAGAGGAGAATAAACTATGAAACACAACCGTACTATTATGATTGTCCTGTCTTTACTTATCTTAGCGAGCATCCTGCTCTCTGCCTGTGCTTCGGCGGCGACCCAAGGACCTGTCACATTGACGGTCACAGGTTTGGTCAACAAAGAGCTTCAATTGACGGATGCTGCCCTGCACGACATGACTGCGGTTACTCTCACCCTGGAACACCCCAAGAACGGACCTACAGAATATACTGGCGTTCGCCTGAATGACCTGCTCAATCAGGCAGGTGTAAAGGATGGTGCTGCCACCGTTACACTTACCGCCAGCGATGGTTTTTCCAACGATCTTGATCTGGCCACAGTCCAGGCGTGCAGTGATTGTCTGGTAGCCTTCGATCCCGAAACCGCGGGTGTATATAACGCTGCGATGGCTGGTCAATCCAGCAAGTCTTGGGTGAAGCAGCTGGTATCCATAACCATAAAATAAAGCTGATGAAGTAAGAATTCATGGGGTGGGCTTGCATGAAGCCCACCCTTTCTGTGCCGTTTATAATTGGAAATTATCCGTGCAGGTATGCCTGTATAATACCTTGCATTGGTATACCCATCCTCCGTCATGAAAACCATCCCCTCCATCTTACTTGCCGTCTTTTTCTGCCTGGCAAATCTCACCAGCGGGTGCACAGGCACATCAGCAGGTAGTACTGACAAGACTCCCTTGGTGGTTTTTGCCGCCGGCAGTCTCATCATCCCCTTCGCTGACCTAGAAAAGGCATTCGAAAGCAAATATCCGAACATAGACGTCCAGGCCCAATACCATGGCAGCATCCAGGTGATTCGTCATGCTACCGAGCTACATGAGCCGATTGACGTTGTTGCTACTGCTGATGCATCTCTCCTCCCCATGCTGATGTACGCAACAAACGACCCAGAAACTGGCTTGCCCTATGCGAACTGGTACATCCGATTTGCCAGCAACCGCTTGGCGATAGCCTATCAGGCGGATAGTCAATATGCCTCAGAGATCAATGCCGATAATTGGCATGAGATTCTTGCCCGACCGGAGGTTAAAGTTGGATTGGCTGATCCCCGCTTCGATGCAGTAGGTTATCGCGCCCTGATGGTATATGCTCTGGCCGGTGATTATTATCATCAACCCACCATATTCACTGATATGTTCAAAGGACAGTTTAGTTTTCCATTAGGCATCTTTAACGACGAAAACTTGACCACGATTACTGTTCCGGAAATCCTGGAAACCAAAACCAATTCACATATTGTCTTGCGTGGTGCCAGTATCGAATTGATTGCCCTGCTCGAATCCGGTGACCTGGACTACGCCTTTGAATACGAAAGTGTCATCCACCAACACGCGTTGAACATGGTCGGATTGCCCGCTGACTTCAACCTGGGAGAAGAAGCCAACCAGCAAGACTACAGCACAGTTCAAGTTGACGAAGCCTTTCAGCGTTTTGCTTCGGTGAAACCGGTATTTCGCGGCGAGCGGATCGGATACGGCATAACCATCCCGAGCAGCGCTCCCCATCCTAAAGAGGCTGCCTTGTTTATCACCTTCCTGCTGAGTCCTGAGGGACGTCAGGTTATGCAAGCAGACAGTCATCCCATGTTCGACCCTGCCATTGGTGATGGCTACAAAAATATCCCGGTTAGCTTGCAGCCATATTGCACGCCCGCAGAGTCCCCTTGAGCCGCAGGAACCTTGCCTTCAATCTGGTTTTTTCCATCCTCGGGGGTCTGCTCATTCTGTTCGTTGTCCTGCCGTTGGTCAGCACGTTGCTTTCTACAACTCCTGCCGCCTTCCTGAGTTCTTTTGCCGACCCGGAAGTTTTGAAATCAATCGGATTAACTTTTGGCGCGGGGCTAATTTCCACCTCCCTTGCGCTGGTCACTGGTGTTCCACTGGCTTATCTCCTGGCACGTCGCACCTTCCGCGGCAAACGCTTACTGGAAGCCATCATCAACTTGCCAGTGGTCATCCCCCATACCGCAGCTGGAATTGCCTTGTTGCTGGTCTTCGGGCGGCGTGGGATGCTTGGTCAATGGCTTTCACCGTTGGGGATCACCTTTACAGACAACCTTGCCGGGATCGTAGTAGCCATGCTGTTCGTCAGCTTGCCGTTCCTGGTCAACCTGAGCAGAGAGTCATTTGCCCTTGTGGACGAAGAATATGAAAAAGTGGCCTTTACGGATGGAGCCAGCCTATGGCAGGCTTTTTTTAACGTCACCTTGCCGCTGGCGTGGCGTGGCGTTCTGGGTGGGGCGGTTATGATGTGGGCGCGCGGCATCAGCGAATTTGGTGCAGTAGTTATCCTGGCCTACCATCCTAAAATAACTCCGGTGCTGGTGTATGAGCGCTTCGTGGGTTTTGGTCTGGACGCAGCCCAGCCAATTGCGTTGATATTGATCCTCGTAGCCCTGATCGTTTTCATTTCACTCCGCCTGGCATTATTGCCAGAACATGAGTGATTACCAATACCTTCTTATTTTTCTGAAACGTCGTTCCGGATGAACATCAAAATACAGCCAGCGTGTTACGCTCGATCTAGCTCCACGCTGGCGTATGCATATCCCGATCATGATGTGAATTTTCTCGCGTTGGATAAAGAAAGAAGGCTCAGTGGATGTTAGAAAAAACGAATCTCCTTGGTGCTATTGTAGCAATCGCATTCTTTGTATCGGCCATACTTGTCTTTACCTTCAGACTTTTGGGCAAGCCGAATTACGGACATTGGATTGGCTACTTTGAATTCCTCCTTGCAATCCCTTTGGTATTTTTACTCCTCAAAGCTCCACAGCTGCAGCGACCCGCGTTGTACTATATCCAGATCGGTTGTATGCTGGCATGGCTGATAATAGAAGCCCTACTGGACTATATTCTAAAGGTTGACTTCCGAAGCATAAGATGGATGGTGATCAGCTATGTTGTTTTATTCTTTGCTGGTTCTGGTGGGATGCTAGGGGTGGCTGCAAATGCCGGGCGAAGCTGGAGCATCCCAGCAATTATCCTGTTTCTAATCATGGCGGTATTGACCTTTGTGCAACGCGCCATGACTGGTATGTAGTGTAGTCAGGGTCGGTCAGGTTGGTCACCACCCAACACCGGGGTTAGCTCGCACAACGATGGGAGCTCATGTTTTAATAAAACTTTCTCCCTTGGGTCAAACCGGCAGGCACATTTCATCCATTAGTTCTATATAGTCCTGGCACTCGCACCTTTATTACTTACTTGTATCCTTGTGATCACCTCAATACGCCATGCACCTGCAGGGTGTCTGTCCCATCGGGCGCAAAGGGAACGACATCACCATCGATGGGTTTATCGTTCACCGTCAAAGAGATGATATTACCGCTTCCAATCCGCTCCACTTTTATAATGTATGTCACTCCGCGAAAGATCCGCTGGGCGCTGAACCCACGCCATTCCTTCGGGATCACCGGTGAAATCTGTAGACCCCTAAAAGTAGGTCGAATGCCCAATATCCACTGGGTGGCTGCCACGTAGGTCCAGGAGGCTGTGCCGGATAACCAGGAGTTGCGCCCGTAACCGAATTGGGGGTGTTCCGGCCCGCAGATATTCGCGCAATATACGTAGGGTTCTACCTTGAAAATGTCGTTGTCGTTGCGCGCTAGGGGAAGAAACTGCCGGTAGTATTGGTAAGCCAGATCATTCCAGCCTAGGCGAGCTGCAGCGATGATCGCCCAGCTATTGGTATGGCAGAAGATACCACCGTTTTCCTTGGCACCCGGCGGGTAAGTGGTCGTGCCACCCACGCGTGGGTCGCCGTGGGTGTAGGCAGGTGCCAAAATAGCCAGGCCGAAGGGCGAATTGAGCCGGGTGTGTGCACTGTGTATTGCCTGACTGGCTTGATTAAGCGGGGCACACTCACCAATGACCGCCCATGTCTGTGTGTTCAGACCGATCTTATGGTGCTCCTCCGCCTGCACACCGACTGGCTTCCCTTCATCATCAAAGGCACGCACATACCACTCACCATCCCAGGCTACCTGGTTGATAATACCCGTCATGTCCTCCTTTAGGGTTCGAAACCTCCTGCCATCTTCTCCCCTTCCGATAGCGTCACATAAATCCGCCAGGTCCAGCATCACCCTGCAGAACTGCTGGGCCGCCATCACACTTTCAGCCTTGCCGGAGCCATGGTCGAGGTTCATTGTGTCATCCCAATCCGAAAACCCCAGGCGTGGCAGTCCGTGAGGACCTCTATGGGTTAGCGTGAAATCCACCGCCCGCTGCATGTGCCCCCACACCGAATCATCCCCACCGTCAGCATACAGAAGGTGTTCCTCCAGGTAAGAAAAATCGCCCGTCTCGCGCAGGTAGGCACATACCGCCATTACCAGCCATAAATGGTCGTCACAGAACCATTGCGGTCGGTCAGGGTACTCTCCTGCCAGCCCCACTCCCCCTTCACCCGTCAGTGGGAAAATCTGGTGCCAGGTATGGCCATCTCGGAATTGCAATTTCCACAGCATAGATAAGTTCTGGCGCGCCCGTTCCGGGGCATTCTGGACTGTTGCCAGGGTATCTTGAGCAGAGTCGCGTGTACCCATACCGCGGCCCAGGCCAGTCTCGTACGCTGAGGCGAAGCGCGACCAGTACAAGGTCGCCCGACATTGGACCTGGTTCCAAACGTTGAGCATGGCGTTCATCTCAGCATCCGGGGTCTCAACCTGGAATTTACCCAGGTAAGCCTGCCAATCGGCTTTGAGGATGCTAAAGGCTTCTCGCACATTTTCTGCACGTTTGAATCTGGCAATTAGTGCAGGTACCTGCTTCGGCTCCTCTGTCACGCCCAGGATATAAATGATTTCTTTCTCCTCCCCGGGATTCAACCGGATATCATGACACAATACGCCTACATTATTGCCGCGTGCTGCTAGAGAGTTGTTCGGTCTGCCGTTTTGGACCACCACCGGGTTCGATAGGTCACGATAGCTTCCGATGAAGGCTTCCCGGTCGGTGTCGAATCCTTGCGGTTGTAAGCTGCTGCCGAAGAAGGTGGTTGTGGAGCGGAAGGTGGTATTCATGTAGATGATCCCCTTTTCGACGCGGCTGTGTAGGACGTGCTGCCCCCAATCCAGGTTATTCAGGTCCGCCTCTGCGTTCCACATACTGAACTCGACATAGCTGAATGAGCGCAACCAACGCGGTCGCCTGGAGCTGTTGCGCAGGTGCAATACCCACAATTCACACGAGGCTTCGTTATTCTCTTTGGAATCAGAGCTTTGTGAATTGGGTACGAAATATAGCATCTCAGCCCGGATGCCCAGGTACCGGCTGGTAATGCGCGTGTAGCCAGGTCCATGGCGGCACTCGTATGCCTCTAGGTTCCGTTCTGGGGTGGGTTGCCAGGTGGGGCTCCAGGTTGCACCCTTCTCCTGGTCGCGCAGGTAAACGTAGCGACCAGGCTGATCAACCGGGATGGCGTTATAGCGATAGCGGGTTACCCGCCGGTTCTTTGGGTCACGATCGAAAGAGTACCCTCCAGCAGTATTCGAGATGATCCCGCCGTAACGCCCCACACCCAGGTAGTTCATCCAGGGTGTCGGCGTGTCTGGACGGGTGATGACATACTCACCGGTTTTTTCATCAAAATAACCGTAGCGATTCGTGATCTTTGCGTTCTTCATGCTTTTACTCCTGGGTGGCTTCTGGCACAAAACTAACACCGGTTGTCTAAGTATTTTACAACCAAACTCCACAATAATTAAAGCGGGAATATTTATTTAAGCTTAAGGCTGAAGGCTGATACCTGATAGCAATATTTTTTTTGCGGAGAGGGTGGAATTCGAACATCGACCCTTTGCGGGATCTAACACCCTGTGCCAATGGTGGGCTGGCTTGGTAAATAACCGGCATAGGGGTGGGTGCGAACTCAATCCCCTTGTGGGATTGAACAGCTACGATGCCAGGGATCCGGAATCAAAAGAGCAGGCGATTACGGATCTCCGGCCTCCACGAGCGCCTCAAATATATTGATCGTCCTGATCGACGACGTGGGCTTTGGAGCGAGTAGTGACTTCGATCATGTTCACTACCAATGTATATTCGAGCTTTACGATTTGTAGTCAGTGGGAATAAGCTAGCCACCCGCGCTTAGCTCCACCCTTCTTTCAATTATCAATTTAAATACCCCATCACTCCATTGGTATCCGCGTAGTATCCAGATATTTTTAGAGGAAGTTGTTGGTTGTTGAAGCTCACCGACGATCAACGTATTCGGTGAGGTTTTATAATCTCCGAACACATCCTCCATCCAGTTTCCCTCAAATAGGAACCTGCCCGAAAGCTTTAGCGCGTTGGTCAAGCGTTCTCCATCCCAACGATAAACATTTACAGCTTCTTTCCCTTTATGACCAATAACTACCAGGAATTGGTTGCAATTGTCAGCCTGAAACAGCTGGTACGCCAGGTAAGCGACCCCCGCCTCTTGAGCGGTTTGCTCCCATACTCTTTTAAAACCAGTCCCATTGTTACTCTCTAGAATTAAAGTGGATAGCTGAGGTTTGATATTGAAATATTCGATTTCAGGTATTTCGGTACCCAAAATGCGCTCCGGATGGCTGTCGCAATTGAGATCAACGTCGGAAAGGACCATTAATTCACCGCTATTCCCTTCGTTATCATCCATCGCCTTATTCTCAAGGCCGATAATAACGTGTATTCCCGGAGTCAATTTATATTGTGGAACAGGGAGAGGTGTTTGTTTACCTGGTGCGTACAACCCAAGTCGATTCAAGGTGACAAAATCTTCTAAGGAGATTCCTGCCTTATCAGAAATTCCCAGGATTGTATCTCCCTCCTGAACCGTATAGAACACTGGTGTCTGGTCTTTAAAGCCAATTACCAATTGAAGCCAGAGTGCCAACCCATTTAATTGGAGTACTAACTCATTTAAGTTATGGAGAGTCTCCATCGGCACGCCTGTTTTTTCCTCGATGATCGATAAGGTGTCCCCTGCCTCAACGGTGTAGAAAACTGCATTTTCGATGAATAGGGTTGATAATGTCGGGAGCTGGGGTGAAGGTGAGACTACTGGTGATGGAGATGACTTGATACTCCTACCCGGCACAGTTCTTGGGATGAGGGTATTGATCCCCCATATCAGGGTAAGGATTAGGATAAAAGCAATTGCACCCCAGGCCAGGGGAGATAATAGAAGTTTTATCTTACCGATCCATAGTGAACGCCTGGAAAGAGTATTTTGGCCTTGAATTGATATGCCAGGAGCTTTAAATCGATCTGCCAACTCTTTTTGCAGACAAACTATGAAATCATGGTCCGGATCCTGGATCTGAAACGCAGAACGAACTATAAATTCGATCTCTTGGTTAGTTTCAAATTGTTCGTTGTCAATCATGATCAAGCTCCAACTGTTGTCGTAAGTGAGCGAGTAATCGGTAAACCCGCTTCTTGGTTTTTTCCATGTTGCTGTTGATAAGTCGGGCGATTTCTCCAAAGTTAAGTTCCGCGACATACCGTAGCCGTAATAACTCCTGGTCCTGCTCATCCAGCTTATGAATTAATACAGACATGCGATGTGCTTCTTCTGTTTGGATTAAGCTAGATAGGGGGTCTTCCCTTCTTGTAGATTCTCCATAAGCCACATCAACCGTAAGTTCCGGGCGCTGAGAACGAAAATGATCAGCAACCTTATGTCGAGCGATACTGAATAGCCAGGCCGCAAAATGACCATTATGACGGTATTGTGGCAGACTTTCAAGTGCTGCTAAAAAAACTTGGGCAGTTAGATCCTCAGTCTCTCTTGCTTCGCCTACTTTACTGAAGATATATCGATAGATTGGGTGGATATATGATAAATAGAGCCTATTAAACGCGGTTGGATCGCTGAGTGCAATCTTGATGAGAGATGCCTCCTCTATGGGGGATATTCCTTTCGTATCTTCTGATAAAAGGTTTTCGGCCATCTTCTGCTCATTGTGGCGACAGAATAGTTTTATGGCGTAATAATTTCCATTATATATATCGAGGAATAAGGCTAAAAGGGACAAATTTTGCGCGTGTACTTATTATGAATTATAGTTCCCAAACATCAAAGCTAATCATGTACTGGATGGCACGTCCAATTTATAGCATCAATGGCTTAACTAGATGTTGACATTTGGTAGATACGTTAAGAACTGACGCTCGCCATAAAATTCCACGATTTTAGCCTCCCATCCTGCTCGGAGTGGTTGTGTGCTTCGTCAGTTTCACCCACAGCCTCTAGAAGCTTCTAAATACTTCCGAATTGCTTTTGTTTTTAGCCAGTACGCTTCGCATTTCGGCAAAAACGAACGCTTCCGCTTTATTTTGGGTGAGGATATCACATTGGACGGACAGGGCGAGAAATATGTCCATATGCTTGCAATGGGAGGGATGCATAATGTGATCCAAGGGGCATTCTTACCAGATGATAGCAGCAACCTGGCCATTGATCTATGGATAAATGCGATCAAGATAATTATCCATTTCGGGAAGGGGTATTCTCCCGATTTTGTTAAAAGTTTATTTGGGAAGCTCTATAGCTTTACTGAAGTTCTTGATATGCTCCCGGATAACACCCTTACCTTTGCTGCTCACCTATGCAATTTCGCCCAGGTTCCCCCATCCAAATGGGACGAAACAGATCTGGCCTATCCTCGCTTGAACGGCCATGAGTTCTGGAATGGACGCATCCGAAAGAGCGCTAATCAGACCGATAATCTGTTTTCAAGAAGAGGTTGGACAGACCCACCTGTCGCTTGGCCGATTTTCAAGTCAGTCCCTAAAAAACCGTCCATCTTCCTCGCGTAAAGTTGAGCAATACCTAAAATTTACTCAAAGCGCAGCCTCCACAGGCCGATGGAGAAGAACAGGACCGCAAAGGCCAGCAAGACGCCGGCCTCGGGTAAGATGCCCGCCACGGCCTGGCCGCGCAAGATCACGTCGGAGAAGCCGGTCATAGCCCAGGTAGTGGGCAGGACTTTCACGACTGCCTGGTAGGCAGGCGGGGTGACCTCCAATGGCCACCACGCGCCACCCAGGGCAGAGAACAGCATGGAGAACATGACCGTCAGCCCGGAAGCCTGCCCGAGGGTGCGCACCAGTGCCCCGAGCATCACACCCAGGGCAACGGCCGCAAGGCCGAAGGCGAGGCACATGATCGTCAGGGCGGCAGGCGAGCGGCCCCAATTCACGTGCAAGAACACCCCTCCAAAGCCGATCAGGATGGCCATTTGCAGAAGGCCCATGGCCAAGCGGCCCAAGATCTTGCCAGTGAGGATGACGGCTTTGTGGGTGGGCATGACCAGCAAGCGGCGCAACGTGCCCTGGTTGCGCTCATATACGAAGACCTCGGCAGCCCCAACGAGGGTGATCAGCGTCCAGGTGACAACCTGGCCTGGGGAAGACTGCTCAAAGCCGGTGGCGATATCGATGGTGACCTCGGGCGACTGGGTGCCCTGCGAGCGAGCTGGCGGGTCTGCCAGGCGGGTCTGGGCAGCCTCGAGGGCCTGGTTGAAATAGGCTTTTCGTTCATCTTCAGATGCAAAGGGCCGGATGCTCTCGGCTTCGGCCAGGCTTGAGTGTGCGACCGCCACGGCGCTGCCCACCTGCGAGGCGGCGGCCCGCACCGATTCGGCGACTGCCACAGATTGGCTGTTCCCTGGGTTTGAGAGCAGCTCCAGGCTGGCGGGCTGGTTGGCGAGCAGGCTTTCTTCGAAGCCCTTGGGGATGGTTAGCAGGGCAGGTACCTCCTCCCGCTCGAAGTACGCACGGCCCGTGTCAGCACTAGTCTGCAAAGGGCGCGAGACCCGCGAAGCTTCTAAAACGGCCAGTAAGCGCTGCGAGAGGGCACTCTGGTCTTCATCGACCACTACGACTACAAAACGATCGTCGGTTTCTGAGCCATCAGATCCGTACAAGCCTTGCAACCCCAGGCCGATCACCACGGTAAAGAGCAGCGGCAGCAGCAGGAAGAATATCAGGGTCGAGCGCTCAGAAAACTCAATGCGGATGTCGTTCCAGGCGATAGCGATCAGTTTGGCAAATGATTTCGACATAATTCCTCACTCAGGCGTACTGTTTGCGGAAAGCCAGGGCCGATATGAAAAAGAGAACGACCGCCATGGCCGTCAAGGCCAGTAAAATGCCGGCAATTTCGGTCAGGGTGCCGCCGCTGGCCAGGGTTTGAAAGCCCTCTAACCCCCAGGCGTTGGGCGAGACCAGGCTGATGGTTCGCAACCATTGGGGCATAGCCTGGCGGGGAACGAAGTTGCCAGAGGCCGCGGCGAACACCAGGGCCAAGGCCGTACCCACGGCTCCGACCTGGCCCGGCGTGCGGGCGTAGGCGGCCAGCAGCATGCCCCAGCCAGACGCGGCTGCCACCAGGGCGATCAGCAGCAAGATCACCCCGGCGATATCACCCCAGTGGATTTGGAACAGCAGCCAGCCCACCCCAACCAGGATGCTCATTTGGGCCAACCCCACCAGGTAGATGCCTAAGACTTTACCCCCCAGCACTTCGACCGCCCGGGAGGGCGTCACCAGCAGGCGGGACAGAGTCCCCTTTTGGCGCTCGGTCAGGATGCTGCGCCCGCCAGATGTTACTGTGAACATGAGGAACAAGATGGCCATGCTGGGGGCGGTATACGCCAACCAGTCGAAGCTGCCAGTGGGGGAGGAGGTCTCGTCTTTTATTTGGATTAATTCGGTTGCAACAGCCACCTCGCTCAACTGGCGTCCCAGCTCTGCACCCACCTGGCTGGCCTGCTGAGGGGTGATCAGGCCGCTAAGGATCAGTTGAGTGATGGCCACTTCGCCGCCGGTGGCTCCCACTGTCACCTGGTTGATAAAGCGGTCGACCACGCTGCGCACTACCCCGGCACTGACCGGACGGGCGGGGTTGGTATACACCTCAACCACGCTTTTGATGCGTTCGATTTGCTGACCAGAGGTGAAGTCTTCGGCCTGGCTTTCTATGAGGGACGCCGGCAGTATACTCTCAGAAAAGTCTGCGGGAATGATCACCGCGGCAGCGTACAGATCCTGGTCTACCCCCAGGCGGGCGACAGCTTCGTCTTGGAGTGTGACCGGCTTCATCAATTCGGCCAGGTCGGGCGAGCTGAACATATTTACCAGCTCCAGCCCGAATTGACCCGGGTCGTGGTTGACCAGGGCTACGGGGATATCAGCCAGGCCGGCGCTGCTGCCCCGATTGAAGCCGCCAAAGGCGAAGCCGATGGCCAGGGTGAGGGCGAAGGGCGTTGCCAGCAGCATGATCAGCGCGCCGGGGTCACGGAATGTCATCAGAAGGTCTTTCCAGGCAATGGTAAGGGTTTTTTTCATCGCCAGGCTCCTTCTAATCGCGCAGGGCGCGGCCGGTCAGGTGCAAGAAGACGGCTTCGAGGTTGGGCTCTTGGAAGTCGATAGAGCGCACCTTGCAGCCCAGCTCGTTGGCGCGGGTGACCACCGGGGCCAGGGACTCTTGAGCTTCAGGCACCATCAAGACCACCTGGTGGTCGGCGGCCGAGGCTTTGATGACCCCCGGAACCTTACTCAGCCCCTCGGCTAGGGCGTTGGCGTCTTCATCTTCGGGCAGATGCAGGCGGAGCAGATCGTGCTGGCCCACCATTTGGGTCAACTCTCTCTGGGTGCCCAGGGCAATCAGCTCGCCATGGTCAATAATTCCCACCCGGTCAGACAGCTCCTCGGCCTCTTCCATGTAGTGGGTGGTGTACAGCACGGTCATGCCCTGGTGGTTGAGCTCTTTGACCGCCTCCAGAATATTGCGGCGGCTCTGTGGGTCTATGCCCACGGTGGGTTCGTCCATAAAGATGATCTGCGGGCGATGGAGCAGGCCAACCCCAATGTTCACGCGTCGCTTCATGCCGCCCGAGTAGGTATTGATTTTGTCGGTGGCCCGCTCGGTCAGGCCAATCTGAGACAGGACTTCGTCAACGCGGCGGCGCAGCTCTGGGCCACCCATCCCGTACATACGACCCCAAAAGAGCAGGTTCTCACGGGCGCTGAGGGTGTCGTAGAGAGCGATCTCTTGAGGAACGACGCCAATCACCTGCTTCACCTTGAGCGGATCGTGCACGATGGAATACCCGGCAATCTGGGCGTCACCCTGGGTGGGGCGCAGCAAGCCCGAAAGCATGGAGATGGTAGTAGTCTTGCCGGCGCCGTTGGGGCCAAGCAGGCCGAAGATCTCGCCCTGTTCAATGGAAAAGCTGATGCCTTTGACGGCCTGCGCCTCTCCGAAGTGCTTTACGAGGTTTTGGGCTTCAAGGATCGTGGTCATGGGTACTCTCCCGATGTTTTTGAGCCTCTCCGAAGTATTTTGCCGCTATCCAACAGGACTTCGTCAGCATTAGCCAGCTCGGAGGCTTTTCTCGCCAAGATTTTTTAGAGATTAGCATGCCTGGAGGCTTGCTCTTATTGAATTTATGCAATAAGCCTGCTATATCATAAAAAGATTTGGACAGATTTTCGATCTTCCATCACTGCCCCTCGGGTGTTCATCCACACACGCCCATGGTTAATGGCGTCCAGCCGGCCTTTGCATGTCAATACGCTTCGTATTTCAGCAAATAAGTAAATCACATGTACTTCCTAATGATCGCCTTGCCGACCGAATGGAAAACTATTTTCAGCAATGATGAATTCGCGGTGCCTATAGCGGGCTAGTTCCTTAAATTAAGGGGAGAGGGTGGGTTTCGAACCTCTCCTCTTGCGGGATGAATCCCCTCCTCGGGGACCCACGGTGGACTATTTTTCCTGTGAATACTATAAAGGACTTGACATTCAAAAATGAAAACTCAAAACTGTAGGCTGATAGCTGAACTTCTGCGAAGAGGGTGGGTGCCCTCTCAGCGGAGCGTAAAGTCTTACGAGCCTTTCGGCTCTCGATCTGTTGAAATCCGGATGTCAAGGAACTAAATTTTACACTGTGGTATAGCTTCCACACGAGATCGCTTAGTAGCTGCTGGGAGACCTCACTTCTTACTAGCTTACCTACCATTGTATATGCTCCTCGGCAATTGTCAAGGAATTGTGGGACATCGGAAAAGCGATTTTGACTTCTGTCACTGTATGTCCCAAATCTTCCCCCATGTCACAAGTATTCACTTCTATACTTTGTTCACTCATCCAAAAGCTATGTCTGATGCTAACGCGTAAACCATCCAGGAACGAAAACAGCGGCTCGCAATTCAGGCAGGCCCTTACCCACAATACGCATGTAGCAGTCATATCTACACCCATTCCTGGCTATTAAGGCCATCCGATCGAATCAATCTTTCAAGTTCTGACGAAAATCCCCTCGAGAACGACATCGTTGATCATTTCAACCTCCATTGATGAGTGGGTAAAATAAATTGACAGGGACCAATCCTTCAGCAGGAGCATCCCGGCCAACGTGTGTGGCGTTTGGTCACGCCAAGCAGATCGTGAATGTGATGCCAGAGCCTGGTAGAGACCGTGTTTCGTTGCTCAGGCTAAGGTCATCATACAAGATTACTGATTCAAAGGCGATAGGCAGATGTCCCGTTGTGGGAGGGACAATTGTCCCACAATTAAGTGATAGGACAAGTGATTGCTAGTTATAAAAATATTATTCGTTGGGATCTACAACGATGCTTCAGTCGGAGCGGCCATCGACCCAAACGGAGATCATTTGTTAGGGCGGTTAGGTGGACCTGGCGGATTTAAACCCCGTCATCTTCAGCGCGATGAATAAAAATGGAGGGGAAAATGGTAAAATATCTAGCCACCCTACAGTTTGGTGTTTCATCGGTAAACACAAAGTTTGATCGGAC
>CAZXPK010000044.1:0-24531 GCA_964642565.1 uncultured Anaerolineaceae bacterium | reverse complement strand
CGCATCAAGTTGAAGCAGCTTTATCCATCCATTTCAGTTTGACTGACTACTAGTAATAGATTTGACTTTTTAAAATTATGGGTCTATACTTTATTGGATTAAGTAGCTTTTCATATGTTTTTAGAAAGCTGGGAGCGGTAGGGATAATCCGTATCATTTTGGTTGTTCAAGCCACATTCACCAGGTTTTCCAAACCAGCTTCCAGTTTATAGGCACATACCAAGTCTTTCAGATGTCGCTAGAATCGCTCGATCAGTTTGAGATCAGAACAATACGATGGTAACCAAACCACCATCACCCGATTGCTCAAACAGACTGGGCGTAGCCAGGATAGCCGCACTGCGATGATGAGCCAAGTTGTCTATCACCAAAACGATCTGTCACAGCGGATAAACTGTCACCAGGAGAAATTCGAGAAAGGTGATGTAGAATTTGCGGTTCTTCCTAAGCACCGTTTTCCATGTGACGGTATCCGTGCGCCAGGTGTACGCTCCGATCAAATGATGACGCTGTTTCGATCCAGCCGTCGGAGCCGGAATACGCTTCTGGAGCCCGACCTTCATCCAGCAGGCTCGCAGAGGTGGCTCAAGCGTCAGGGTTGTTTCTTCAACAAAGAAAAGCTCGAAATCGTCTCTGAGCCCTTTTTTTTCAACTCTTCGAGCAGTCCCTCGGCTTTCTCTTTGGCCTCGCCATCCTGCAAATACGTCAACTCATACTTTGGTCGACGATACCGGTATCCAAGTTTCCGCAGCAAGACCTGCAAGCGGTTGGCGCTCATACGTTTGCTAGTCACCTTGTCCAGATGGAGCTTCAGCCGGTCCACTGTCCAGAGCGCAAATTCATACCCTAGCTCAGCAGGCTCTTTTTCCAGTGTTTCTTCCAGAACTTGGCAGTACTGTTCATCGGCAATGCTGGGTGATCCGCTCTCGGGACGGCTGGCGAGATCCTCCAGCCCGCTAGCTAAGACTTCAGCCACCTCCTTCGGGCCTTTTCCCAGATGCGGCAGGCGAATAACTGTGGCAGGCTGTCTGACCTCGGTCCGCTTGTCCGAGCGAATAGCGTGTTCAACTTGTGAAAATTAAGTTTCGTTCAGTTGGAGTTTGGTCATGCCTTAAATCTAACACGATATGACCACTTTATAAAAACTTTCGGTTAACTACTTATGAGTACAAAGAAAAGATATTAAACCTTCGGGAAACAATCACTATGTAACAGAATAAGATGGAAGTGGAGGAAGCTCCTACGATAGTAACTAAGGCCATGTAGCAAGTGGTAACATTGCTCAGGGTTTCCGATGCGAAAGCTACCGCGATCGTAGTGGGAGGATGCAATGAACGAGGATACCTTTGACCAGCAGTATCGGGAGCTTTTCGAATTTGCCTCCGACGGCTACCTGTTGACAGATCTCGCAGGAGTCATTCATAAGGCCAACCGGGCTGCCGCGACTATGCTTAACATGCAGCCGAGTGACTTAGTGGGAAAACCCCTGTTCATCTTCGTGGCGCAGGCCGAGCATAAAAGAGTTTCTTCTCACCTGCGCCAGTTGCTTGGAAAAGATGACCAGAGCAGTTGCTTGCAATTGCTTGACCTGGAAATCACACTCCAGCCATTCGGCCAGGTTCCCTTCCCGACTGCTGTCACCTTCAACCTCACCTACGATGCGACCGGCGAGTCAACAGGGCTGCTTTGTCTGCTACGGGCCATTAGCGATTACAAACGTTCTGAGGAGGCTTTGGGCACAAGCGAACGGAAATTCCGCAACATCTTTGAACAATCGGGGGATGGCATCGCTCTTACCGACGAACACGGCATCATCGTTGAGTGGAATCAGGCTGAAGAACGGATAACCGGACTGAAACGAGCCGAAGTACTAGGCCGCCCCCTGTGGGATGCTCAAATCCAAGTAGCCATTGATGAACGGAGAACCCAGGCCACTTACGAACAGCTCAAGGACAGATACCATGAGCTGTTTGAAACCGGCCAATCGCAATGGCTGAACGGCTTGTGGGAAACAGACATCCAACGCGCCGATGGAACGCGCCGCATCGTTCAGGCATCTGTTTTCCTCGTCAAGACGGACAAAGGCTTCATAGCTGGAAGCATTTCGCGAGACATTACCGAAAGCAAACAGACTGAAGAGGCGCTGAAGCGTCAAGTAGAACAGCTGGCCAGTCTCAACAAGGCGTCACAGGCTATTACTGCTGCCCTCGGAATCGATCAAGTGCTGACGAAGATCGTCTCCCTGGTGCGCGAAGTGATAGGCGCGGATTACGTCGGTGTAGCGCTGGTAGACGAGGAGGGTAAGTTCAACCAGAGCACTGAAAACCTCACGGGGGTTCCTTCCCTGATTTATCGTATTCGTCCTAAAGGTTTCACCAATTGGATCATCCGGTCACGCCAGCCGGTCGTCGTGGACAGCATCGAAACAGACGGCACGGTCAACCCCAAACCAGCATCTGATGCTCCGCTCATGGCAAACCCTATCATTGTGGAGGTGGGCATCAAGTCATTCGCCAGTTTACTTGTGGCAATCCAAAACCGCCCACTAGGGGTACTCCATGTTTACAGCCTGCGTCCAGGGACCTTCCACGATCAGCTACCTCTACTGAGCACCTTCGCCAACCAAATCGCCATCGCCATCGAAAATGCCCGCATGTATAGTCAGTTGGAAAGCCGGGAACGCTTCATCACCCGCATTGTGGAAAGCATCCCCAGCTCCGTGATGGTGATTGACCGCAGCCTGCGCGTCGTGTCGGTCAACCGCAATTTCCTCGAGAAAGCCCAGCGGAAGGCGCGCACCACACTGGGCCGCAAGGTCGAAAAGGTTTTCCCTCAGGTCTTGATGGAGTACACTCACCTGGATCAAAAGGCGCAACAGGTCTTTAGCACTGGCCAGACTATCGAGGGTGGAAAAGTGGCTTACCGCGCCCCTGGCCTGCCAACCCGCATCTACTATTACCGCCTCATCCCCCTCAAAACCGAGTTGGCAGTGGAAAACGTCATGCTGTTGATGGATGACATCACTGAACGCGAACAGTTGGGCGAGGAAGTCCGGCAGGCAGAACGTCACTTGGCCAGCGTGGTGGAATGCGCCAACGACCTGGTGATCTCTATGGAACCCGGTGGGCAAATCGTGACCTGGAATTGGGCAGCCGAGAGCATCTCAAAGTTAAAAGCCGAACAGGTCAGGGAACAACCCTTGCTTTCTTTGTGCGCTCCCGAACAGCGCCCGGTGATGGCCGAGATATTAAAGAGACTGACCCGCGGCGAGGACGTGCAAAATACCGAGGTCAATCTGCTGACTGCCACCGGCGAGGAAATACCCATCGCCTGGAACTGTTCCTCCATGCGGGACGATGCCGGAAAAGTGGTGGGGATCGTGGCCGTGGGGCGCGATCTGACCGAACAGCGCAGGCTGGAGGAGCAGCTCATCCATACGGCCAAGATGGCCTCTCTGGGCGTGATGGCTGGGGGCATCGCCCACGAGCTACGCAACCCCTTGGGCATCATCTCGGCCAGCGCCCAGCTGCTCCTTGAAAGCCCGGAAGACGACCAACTCCGCAGCCAGGGCTTGCAAAAGATCCATGCTGCCACTCAACGTGCCTCACTCATCATTGAGAATTTGTTAAAGTTCTCCCGCCCGGAGGGGAAGCGGGTGAAAAAGGAATTTGACCTGTGTGTCGCGCTCGACGAATCCCTGGCCATGCTGGCTCACCAGATGACTTTGCAGAAAGTCACATTGCACCGCCAATACCAGCCCGACTTGCCACACGTGTACGGCAGCCGGGAAATGTTGCAACAGGTCTTCACCAATCTTACGCTCAACGCCTGCAACGCCATGCCGGAGGGCGGGACGCTGACCATTGATGCACAATCCGCAACAACTGGAGAGGTTGAAATCCGTTTTAGCGATATCGGGCGCGGTATTGCGCCAGAACACCTGCTCAAGATTTTCGATCCCTTCTTTACCACCATGCCGGTCGGCAAAGGCGTCGGTCTGGGACTATCCATCAGCCACAGCATCGTACAGCAGTTTCAGGGAACCATCGAGGTAACGAGCCAGGTTGACAAGGGCAGCACCTTTATCGTCCGACTGCCAGGAATAGATCGTTCTTAGCGAAGTACTTAGTCGTCAGCCATAGTGAATAAGATGGAATAGAACTTGCAACATTCAGGGCAAAGGAGACACTGGAGATGCCACGAAAAAGTACCTTATCAATCTATCCGACGAAGAACGATGAACGCGGCTTGAAATGACGCATAAGAGCACGCTTAAAGCTCGCCAGTTCAAACGAGCGTGACTGACTACTTAGCATAACGAAGTGCCTGGTTACCGTTGTCGCCATTGTAAAGCAGTACGGATGTTCAGCATTTCAAATGCTGAACATCCGAGAATCCGATAAGATGAGGAGATTTGAATGGAACGCGAATCCCCCTATGTTTTAGTGATAGATGACGAAGTAGATCTGTGCTGGGCGTTGGAGAACAGCCTGAGGTCCAGCGGATACACAGTCGTCACGGCAACAAACAGAGTAGAGGCATTGGAGCAGCTCAACCGACATCACTACGTCGTCGCCTTTGTGGACACCAAACTCCCCGACCTGGATGGCCTAGCTTTCGCTGCTCTCATCCGCCAACAAAATCCCCGCACCTCGGTCGTTCTCATTTCCGGTTACTATTACCAGGAAGACGAAACCATCACCGAAGGATTGCAAAAAGGCCTCTTCATCGACTTTATCGCCAAGCCTTTTAACTTGAACGAAGTACGTCTTCTGACCCGTCAGGCTGTCGAACGGGAGGAGGCATAATATGACGAAGGCCTGTATTCTGCTGGTAGATGACGAACCCGACTTGGTGTGGGCTGTACAGCGCAGCCTCAACAACGGAGGTTTTGAGGTGCTTACTGCCGGAGATGGGTTCGAGGCGCTGGACGTCGCCCGGCGACACTCTCCTGCCCTGGTCATCCTGGACATCGTTATGCCCTACTTGGACGGGCTAGAAGTGTGTCGTCGTATGCGCCTTGATCCTATGTTGGCCACGATACCGATCTTATTTCTGACGGTACGCAGCGCCGTCTCAGACCGGGTGCTAGGCCTGGAGGAGGGTGGTGACGATTATCTGGTTAAACCGTTCGATTTACAAGAGCTCAAAGCCCGCATTCACGCCTTGTTGCGCCGTGTAAATTTAGTTCGTCCATCAGTTGTACTACAGGACAATCCTTCCAGGCTGGTCATCGATCCTCTTACATTGGATTTACACGCCCGCCGGGTGTGGGTGGGGGAAAAGGCAACAGAACTCACGTCAACCGAGTTTGACCTACTTTATTTCCTGATGACTCACGCTGGTAATGTCTTCACTGCTAAACAACTCTTGCAACAAGTGTGGAACTACCCGCCGGAGACGGCTGCACCTTCTCTGGTGCGCTGGCACGTGAAGAACCTGCGCGCCAAGATTGAACTTAACTCCGATCATCCCATTTACATCCGCACCCTCGCCCGACAGGGCTTTATGCTGGATCGCCGTGGGTCGTAGCTCCCTAAGTGTTCGTAGCGGACGAGGTTTTCTTACGGAGGAGTGAAACCAAAACCCTAACGTAAGGCAAACGCCAGATTTTACACAATAGCGGTATGATAAATCTGGAAAACGAGCTGTAATAGCTCCATCTCTCACATGAAAGGAGGTGAACTTAAATGGCTGTCGAGAAGACCATTGCGTCTACCAGTTTGGCCGAAGTAGTGGATCGCATCTTGGACAAGGGTATCGTCATTGACGCCTGGGTGCGTGTATCGCTGGTTGGCATCGAGCTCCTGGCTATTGAGGCCCGGGTCGTCGTCGCTGGAGTTGACACATACCTGAAGTATGCCGAGGCTGTAGGCCTGACGGCTGCTGCCGCAGCGCCTGCCTAAAAGCCCCCTGCTGCCCAGTAGTAAACTGCTAGGCAAAGGCGGAACAAGGTTCGGCGAACCTTGTATCAAGAGCATCGTCCGCGTATCTGGTAGCCAAAACGTGCAGGCGCAGGGGGGTGTTGGAATTGCCCCCCTACACCTGGCATTGTTGGCAAAGGATGTGCGGCCGGTGGAAAAAGATGTAAGATAAGGAGGCGATTTTATGGCACTGTCCTCTGAAATGCGAAAGCTGGCCCAGAATCTCCTGGAGGATTACGGTGTTCGAATAGAGGCCATGGCCGATCTACACAACGATGTAAGACGAGAATTGGCCGATTTTCGCGCCGCTCACCAGGCGATGACTGCCGAACAGCAGCAGCGGTTAAATAAACACATGAATACCCTCCGCCACCAGGTGGCCGAGGCTGCCCGCGCCACTGCCGCGCTTCTGAACGAAATAGGCTTGGCTCACCAGAACATGACTGCCGAGCAGCGGCAGCGTCTAGCTGTACACATGGACAACTTGCATCGCCAGGTGACAGATGCCAGCTACGAAACGGCCACATTCCTAAAAGAAATAGGTTTGGTTCACCAGACCATGACTGCCGAACAGCGGCAGTGGCTGGACGAGCAAGTGGATAGCTTACGCCAGCAGGTAGGTGACTTGCGCCACGCAGCAGCCGGGTTCGTGAACGAGTTGGACGCTGCCAACCAGTCCATGGCTGCCGAGCAAGATCAACGGTTAGCCAGGCAGCGTGCCAGCCTGGCTACTAACACGGCCGCCTTCCGCGCTGACATAAGTGCTGCCCAACAAGAGATAGCGCACGAACAGGAACAACGGTTGAGCGAGTACATCGAGGACTTGAATCAGGCAGTGGAAGAATTGCGCAGCGATGCCACGGAACTTCTAAAAAACCTGGATGTGGCACACCAATATATGGCCAGCGCCCAAAAGCAATGGCTGAATGGGGAGGTGCACGAGCTACGCCACCAGGTCGGCGAGATGCGCCAGGAACAAGCCACATTTATGAAAAACCTGCATGCTACCCAGCAGGTCACGGCTGACAAACAACGGCAACGCATCGCCGCCGGACGCACCCGGTTAGCCGCAGATGTGGCGTCCATGCGTTACCACTTCCAGGCACGACAAAATGCGATACGGTCAGACCAAAACGAGGCGCACCAGCTGTGGCGGAATTTCAACACGCTCAAGGTGCAAAAACGCCTCAAAAAGGGATTTTCTAAACCGCTGGTGACCAAGCCAGCCGGGGTAGGAGCGCCAACCAAAAAACAGCCGAGCCTGGCCGTCGACGATCTCACAGCTATCAGAGGCATCGGCCCGGGGATGGCGCAGCGTCTGCATAAGGCTGGAATCTCCACCTTTGAACAAATGGCCTTAAGCACGCCCGATGATCTGCAGCGGGCTTTAGGGAAAGTTGCCAGGCTGACCAAAGTCGAGAGCTGGATCGCCCAGGCGCGCAACTTGGCGTAGTAAGATTATTAAAACGTTTGAACTTCTCGTGTTCGAACGTTTTTACAGGTTTTTCTGCTAGATAAAAGGCTAGACGAAATAGCATCGAGGAACTGTAATGTACTTGGGTACACGTAAGATCCGATCCGCAGGCCGTACAAGCGGCAGCATAGAAATCACACTGCCGGCCATCCTGCAGGTTTTAGAAGGGGTAACCTGTCGCCTGACCGTGAGAGATGGACCTCGCCCGGAGATTGTCCTGCAACCGGATTTGACCGCTGCACAGGATATTTTTCAGGCTCTTTGGCAGAAGATTCGGCTAGGCCTGGGAGAGATTGGTGAATTGCCTGACTTCTCCCTGGCCGATTTCACCCTGGCCTTTTTCCCGTCCCAACACTGGCAGGAGCGCCCTCCCATGGCATACGCAGACGCCCTGATCGTCCTCCGAAAGCATGGACAGCTGGCCTCGCATCACCGCAATGGGAACAACGGCGCTGAGGAAGAAGAGGAAGCTCTCACCCGGATACTGGCCTTCCTGGCCGTGACCGCTGCCAACCACTTCGGCCTGCAGGGTAGATTTGCCCTGGCCTTCGGTGACGCGGTGGCCTACCTGATCACCGGCAACCCCACCAATCTGGGTACCGACTTTGAGCGAGGGATGGCCCACCGTCTTTTTTGGGGCGAAGGCCGCTCTCAGGCTCTCCTCGGCTCCCCTTTCGATGACCAGGTCTGGCAGCAAGCCCAGCCCTTTTTTCGGCGTGTGTACGACCAGTTCCACGCCTGGCAGGAGACCCCGGCCGCCTGCGCTGCCGCCCGCGACCAATGGTACCGGGCTTTGACGGTGGAACTAAAAACATGATAAGGGAAGCACCAACAGGAGGTATACAGATGAGTATTGCAACCAAAACCATTATCCAGGAGACTCCGACGGCGCTGGCCGTGCGCCCGCGCTCCGATTTTGTAGAGACACCTACTATTCAGGATATCAAAGAGCGCGCCCTGGCTTACCTGATGGCCGGTTTTCCCGTCCACTTTCGCGGTCCGGCCGGCACCGGCAAGACCACTCTGGCCTTGCACGTGGCTGCCAGCCTGAAACAACCGGTCATGCTGATCGTCGGCGACGAGGACTTCGCCACCTCCGACCTGATCGGTGGGCAATATGGCTATCGCTACCGCAAAGTCGTAGACCGCTTTATTCATACCGTCCTCAAGTACGAGGAGGACGCCACCCAGCAATGGGTGGATAACCGCCTGACGACTGCCTGCCGCGAGGGGTTCACCCTGGTCTACGACGAATTCACCCGTTCCCGCCCCGAAGCCAACAATATTCTCCTGGCTGTGCTGGAGGAGCATTTGCTCGTTTTGCCCAACATGAACCGCAGAGATGGTTACATCAAGGTCCACCCCGAATTCCGGGCCATCTTCACCAGCAATCCGCAAGAGTACGCTGGCGTCCACGAGGCGCAAGATGCACTCAGCGACCGGCTGGTTACAATGGATCTGGAATATTACGATCGCGAGACTGAGATCACCATCGCTGTTGCCCGCTCCAGCCTGCCAATCGAGGATGTGACCCGCATCGTGGACATCGTACGCGATTACCGCGCCTCGGGAGAGTACGATCAGGTTCCCACCATGCGTTCCTGCATCATGATCGCCCGCGTAGCAGCACAGCAACAGTTGCGACCATCGACGCACGACTCTCACTTTGTCAGTATCTGTCTGGACGTGCTCGAATCCAAGACAGCTTTCACCAGCCAGGCGCGTGAGCGGCGCGCTCAGCAGCGCAAGATGTTACTCAACCTAATCGAACACCACTGCAGTTGAAGGTCGGGAGGTTTCCAACCTACAATCTGCAACCTATGTACCTTCATCCAAAAGGATAAAATGTGATGAAAAATAAACATCTTCCCGGCATGAGAGATATCCCCACCATCCAAGGGCTAAGGAACCGCGCTGTGCCGTCCAGTCGAGAGCAGGTCGTGAGCGAACTAGCTCGTCTGGAGCACGAAAAAGCTCGCCTGGAACGGGAACTAAATATGTGGCTCACCAACCAGAAAAAGACGCAAGAACGCATCCAGCAAGTGCAAGAACGCGTTAATCTTTTACAGCACGTCCTGGACGATATATCCCCCAAGCGTCAGCCGACAAGCTCCCCATCTTCCGGTGAACAAACTAGCGAAGAAGAGGAACAAAAGGTTGGCAAGTATAGGGAAGTCCCGCTGGAGTATTGAAAGGAGCTGACCATGAAACGCCTCAGTGCCCTCGGGCGCATCCGTACCCACAGAAACATTCGTACCCGCTACTCGATCCTCACCAGCACCGGCCCGGGACGGGCGCGCTGGCCGCGTTTGAGAGAAGTCGAGCAACTATATGTAGAAGAAAAGCATGTGAAATCAGGCAGACGCCGAATTTGGAGGTGGTGAAATGAATGAACCCAAGAAAAAGAAGAAAACCGAAGGAGACATCTCCATTGACCTGGGGGTGGGCGGCCTGTTCAAAGGCCTGGGGAACTTCCTCGACCTGATCTCCGAAATGGTCGAATCCACTGAAGAAGTCGGAGAGACTACTCGCACTGGCGAGTTCAAGGTCAAGGGTCTCGGCGAAAAGGCGCGGGGCGTCTATGGTGTTTCCGTCCGCTTTGGTGTTGGCGGTGTTCCTAAAGTCGAGCATTTTGGAAACATCCGTACCACCCAAGAAGGGCCAGAGGTGGTCGAGGTACGCGAACCCCTGGTAGACGTCTTTGATGAGGAGCAAGAAATTGTCGTCGTCGCTGAACTCCCTGGCGTTGGCGAGGAAGAGATCCGCGTCGATATCCAGGATGATGTGCTCTCCTTGGAAACCACTGGCGAGCGCAAGTACGCCAAAGAGATCCTGCTGCCCACCCTGGTAGACACGGCGACATTGCAAAAGACGTACAAGAACGGCATCCTGGAGCTGCGATTGAAGAAAGTCTAGAATGTCCCGCACTGTCAAACACATCAGTCTGCACCGCATCGCTGCCACCGAGCTGCGCGTCGTCGCCAACATCGAGGAGGGTGTGTTGCCGCTCATCCAGGTGGAAGAGGCCGTTATCCGGGAGTACACCCGGCAAGCGCGTTGGCCACATCATTGGGTAACACTTTTTATTCTGGAAGACCTGCAGCCACTGCTACGCCAGTTGCACCGGGGGGCATCTCCCTCCAGCCTGGGGGCGGCCGGTTACGGCCTTTCTCCGGAAAGCGCCGCCGCCCTCCATGAACGCCCCGTGGTCAACGTCTACGATCTGGCCGATTTGACTGGCTGTAACGTCTTCGTCAACCGCCGGGCGATGGTGGCGCAAGGCTATTGGGAAGACCCCCTAACCTTGCGAGGATTGCTCGCCCACGAGCACGCTCACCCCCTGGCCGAGAACGAAGCCACGCGTCTCTCACGTCAGATGCGATTGCAGGTTGAAGAAGATGAAAATTCAAAATCTGAAATCCGAAATCTAAAATCTAAAATCTCTCCGGTACTCACCTCCCTTTCCGAAAAACTGTGCCTGTTCGCGCCGCGTGAGATTTTTACTAACGAGATGGCCATCCGGAGCGGCTTTGCCGAAGCTCTGCTCCACCTGAATTTATGCAATGTGGAGAACGCCGCCCGAAGCGTTGTCGGCCGGGAGGAGCTGACTCACCAATTGCAGCGAGAAACAGCCCAGGGAGATATGACCACCGCGGAAGCTGACTTGCTCTTGCTCGTCGGTGACTTAAACGGTCAACTGCCGCTGTCGTTGGAAGTAATCCCCTTTTACCGCGCCGGATGCGTCGCTGAATACAAGCGGTTGGATGAATCTCTCAAAATCGATGTCTTTCCCCACCTCGACCCGTTGGTGGCGCAGGCGGCCATCGCCTTGAGAGATCAATACCTCACCCTACGACCCGACCTGACCCTTCCCGACTTAATGGAGTGGGGCAATGAAGTACTGAACATCCTGGTCAAGATCCTGGCCGAAAAAGGCTTGACCCTACAGTTTCGTTTGTGGATGGTAGAAGAGCGCGAAATGTGAAAAGTATTGCGTATTCCGCCATGGATCACGCAATTCGAACTACGCTGAATGGAGAAACAACATGCCCAAGCCCGATATCCGTACCGGAAAATATATGTACTGTCTGATTCGCTCTCCCCAGTTCAGCGAGGGAGCTCCTGCACCCACGTTTACCACTCTGGGCATGGGTGAGCGCGGCGATCTCGTCTATACAGTGAACTACATGAATTTGGCTGTCGTGGTCAGCGATACGCCCATCGTGGAATATGAAGAAAGCCGCCGTAACATGATGGCGCACACCCTGGTGCTCGAAGAAGTCATGCGGCAGTTCACCATTCTACCGGTGCGCTTTGGCACGGTTGCCCCCAACACTGAGGCCATTGTAGAACAGGTGCTTAAGCGACGCTATGGCGGGTTGATCAGTACCTTTGAAGAAGTGGAAAACCGCGTCGAGTTGGGCGTCAAAGCTTTCTGGTACGAAGAAGCCATCTTCCGGGAGATCGTGGAAGAGAACCAGCCTATTCGTCGCTTGCGGGATGGGCTGATGGGTCGTTCGGCCGAAGAAACGTACTATGAACGCATTCGCCTAGGCGAGATGATCGAGGCTGCCTTGTCGAAAAAACGGGATGAGGACGCTGAAAAGATTCTCGAACGCCTACGACCTCTGGAATATAAGGGCCGCGCTAACAAAGTCATCACCGATAAGATGGTGTTGAATGCTGCCTTTCTGGTCAACCGCGACCGTGAGCCTGAATTCGACCAAGCCATTGAACAGTTGGATGCCGAGATGGGCAAACGGCTGATGTTCAAATACGTTGGGCCGGTGCCGCCGTATAATTTTGTCAACATTGTTATCCATTGGGACAAATAAGGAGCGGAGATGTGATGTGGGCTGGCTGACCGATTTACTGACCTTCCCATTGATGGGACCAATTAATGGCGTGGTCTGGATTGCGAAGAAGATCGCTGAACAGGCCGACAAGGAACTGTACTCCGAGGAAGCTGTGCGCGGTAAGCTTCTCGAATTGGAATTACACTACGACCTCGGAGAAATCAGCGAAGAAGAGTATCTGGAGGCAGAGGGAGCCCTGCTGATACAACTCAGGGCTGCCCGCGAACGCCAGGAAGCAGAACAAGAAGAGTAAAACATATTGTGCATTCCGTTTTACGCACCAAGAACCATGAATTACATCTAAGGAGTAGCTATGATGACCGGATTACAAATCGCACAACGGGCCAAGGAACAACTAGTCCAGCTTACCGGGCTGAAACCCGACACCGTGTCGGCCATTGCCAAAGATGAACAGGGCTGGCACGTCATGGTGGAGATGGTTGAGATGAAACGCATCCCTGATGCCCGCGACGTGTTGGCTACCTACGAATCTCTACTGGACGATGAAGGCAATCTGCTCAGTTACCAGCGCACCCGGCGCTATCTGCGCGAGCAGGTTATGGAAAAAGAAGAACAGTGAGGATAACCATGCCAAAACAAAAACCCACCGCCGTTCACGAGACCATCAGCACCTCATTGCTTATCCTGGCCATGACCCTGGAAGAGCAAGGTAAGGTCCACCAGGCCCTCACCCCTTACCTAAAAATCATCGAACATTATCCGGATACCCTCGAAGTGCCAGTAGCCGTTGAAAAAGTGCTGGCCATCGCTGAAGGCATGCGCAAAAAAGGGCAGTTCCACGTTGCCATGCGGGTGTATGACCGCCTGGAAGCCGCCTCTCAGGAGAAGCATGAAGACTAGTAGCCAGGTCGACATCCTTTGCCCGATTGACCTCTTTACCAGTCAAGAAGAGGAAGTCAACCGGCTGACTCAAATGCTCAACCAGGCCCACACCGCCGTACAGAAAGCACCTTATGCCCAGGAATTGATATCAGTCGTGGATGTGCTCCTGGCCTGCAAGTCTTACGACGAAGGCAGCCTGGATTGCCGCCTGTGTCGCAACTTCTCACATTTGCGTCACAAGACCGCCAGTCTGGTGGTCAGAGCCGGGCAACTGGACGAACACCGCCAGCCGAGATAAGGAGGCCACGCGATGTCAGATCAACGTATGCAACATTCAATCCAGGGCAGTAGCCTGGCCGACATTCTCGAACGGGTGCTCGATAAAGGCATCGTCATCGCTGGCGACATTACCATCTCGCTGGTGGGAGTGGAATTGCTCAACATCAAGCTCCGCCTCCTCATCGCCTCGGTGGACAAAGCCATGGAGATGGGCATCAACTGGTGGGAGAGCGATCCCTATCTCACCACCCGCGCCAGGCAATTGGAAGAGGAAAATCATATGCTCCGCGAACGATTGGATCAGCTGGAAGCGAAATTGGAGGTGGCTGCGTGACTGCATTGGATCCTTCAGGACAAACAGTAGAGATCATCTGCGCCTTTTGTGGAGGCCAGGGCCGGGATCCTTTCGGCGTCATGTCTCCCCTGGCTACTTGTTCGGTATGTAGCGGCGTGGGGCGACGTACGCTCTTTTTGCCCACCGCATCCTGTGCCTTTTGCCAAGGCAGCGGTGTGTATCCCCATTCCCGCCTGACTTGTACCAGTTGCGGGGGATTAGGGGTGGTTCACGTTCCCCCAGGGGCCATCGCCTGTCCAGCCTGCGGCGGTACAGGTCGGGCTGCCGATTACCTCTGGCCCGATAGCCCCTTGTCTTGTGGCTATTGTCGCGGCATAGGGCTGGTGAGTGAAGTGCGGGCAACATTGTTTAGTTCATGCGCCAGTTCAATTACTAGACGAACCGATCCGGACGAACCTGACACTCCTATCTAAAATAATGAGAGAGACAAACATGGCGACCGAAGAAGAAACCCTTTCTCTACGAGTAGCTGAAGCCCCCGCAAAAGATGCCGGGCGCGGGCTGGCGCGCATAGACCCCCAGGATTTGGAACGATTGGGGATCAGTATTGGAGATGTGGTGGAAATCACAGGTAAGCGCGCTGCCGTGGCGCGCGCTATGCCCGCCTATGCTGCCCAACGTGGCCAAAGCCTCATCCAGATGGACGGCATCCTACGCGCCAACGCCCAGGCTGGTTTGGATGAACGAGTGTCGGTGCGCCGCGTGACCGTGCAACCGGCGCGCAGCTTGGTTTTGGCCGCGGAGCCTACCACCCGCTCCCCCTCCTCCCAAAGATTTGGGGGAGGAGGCGAGGCCCACTACCTAGCGCGCCTGATGGACGGCATTCCCGTAACCGTCAAAGACCAGGTGAGGGTTGATTTGTTCGGCACCCGAGCCCAGACATTTACCATTGTCGAGACGAACCCCAGCGGTCCCGTGCTCATCAGCCCGTCCACAGCTATTCGACTGAGCAATGCAGGTGGAGAGGCCAAACACGAGCGCGGCGCCATCACCTACGAGGACATCGGTGGGCTACACCGCGTCACCCGCCGTATCCGTGAGATGATCGAGTTGCCGCTACGCTACCCGGAAGTGTTCGAGCGTTTGGGCATTGACCCACCCAAAGGTGTTCTCTTGCACGGGCCGCCTGGTTGTGGCAAAACCCTTATCGCTCGTGCTGTTGCCCATGAAACCAGCGCCTACTTTATCCACATCAACGGTCCGGAAGTTATTGACAAATGGTACGGGGCCTCCGAAGCGCACCTGCGGGAATTTTTTGACGACGCCCGCAAGCACGCCCCAGCGATTATCTTCATTGATGAGATTGACTCCCTCGCCCCTAAACGCGAGGAGATGAGCGGCGACCGCCAGGTGGAACGGCGCGTCGTCGCTCAGTTGTTAGCCCTGATGGACGGGTTGGAATCGCGTGGCAACGTTATCGTGATCGCAGCCACGAACATTCCCAACACCCTCGACCCAGCCCTACGTCGTCCAGGGCGCTTCGACCGCGAGATTGCCATCGGCGTCCCCGACCGCGATGGGCGGCGCGAGATTTTGGAAATTCACACGCGTGGTATGCCCCTGGCGAATGACGTGGATATAGACCGGTTAGCCGCCATCACGCACGGTTTCGTCGGTGCAGATTTAGAGGCTCTCTGTCGTGAGTCTGCGATGAGCGCCTTGCGCCGTATCATGCCCGACATTGACTTCGCCCAGGCGCACATCCCTTACGAGCAGCTCATCGCTCTGGAAGTCACTTCTTCCGACTTTGTATCCGCTTTGGCTGAAGTGGAACCCTCCGCCATCCGCGAGGTTTTCACCGAGGTGCCTGATGTGAAATGGGAGGACGTGGGCGGTCTAGAGGAGGTCAAGCAGCTGCTCATCGAGGCGGTGGAATGGCCTTTACTTCATAGCCAGCTCTTCAAACACGCTGGCGTGCGTCCGCCGAAGGGCATTCTGTTGTACGGCCCGCCGGGTACGGGAAAAACTCTACTGGCCAAGGCGGTGGCTCGCCAAAGCGAGGCCAACTTCATCGCTGTGAAAGGCCCGCAGTTGCTCAGCATGTGGGTAGGCGAATCGGAACGTGGCGTACGCGAAGTGTTTCACAAGGCGCGGCAGGCTGCTCCGTGTATCGTTTTTTTTGACGAAATAGAGGCCCTCGCCCCGTTGCGAGGTAGCGGCGAAACTCAGGTTACCGAACGCGTCGTCAGCCAGTTGCTCACCGAGTTGGATGGTATCGAGGAGCTGAAAGGCGTGGTAGTGTTGGCCGCCACTAATCGCTTAGACCGGGTTGACCCGGCCTTGCTGCGCCCCGGCCGCTTTGATTTTCTAGTCGAGCTGCCGCTGCCTGACCGCCAGGCGCGCCTGGAAATTCTACACGTCCACACGCGCGGCATGCCCATGGCTGGGGAGGTGAACCTGGAATCTCTGGCTGTTGCCACCGAAGGGTTAGCCGGTGCCGATCTGGAGGGCCTCTGCCACCGCGCCGCGCTGCTGGCCATCCGCGAATATCTTGAAGAGCAGGGGGGTAGCGGAGTAGGGGGTCAAGGGAATATCCCTGCCTCACCACTCCCCGGCACCGATAAGCGTAGCGGCGCTCCCCCGCTCGAAATCGCTGCGCATCACTTTGAAAAGGCCATGGAAAGCCGAGAAAGGCTGGGTTGAAGATGGCTGCGCCGAACTCCTCAGGAATATATCTTTATGCCATTATCCCCACCGGCCAGGAAATCATCTTTGACGTGGCCGGGGCGGGCGAGGATGATGAGGTGTACACGATCCCACACGATGGGATTGCTGCGGTGGTCAGCGCCAGCCCGCTGCTGGATTATCGCGGCCTGAAGCGAAACGAAGCTGCCCTTTTCCTGGTGATACACCAACGCGTCGTCGAGACAATTATGCGAGATTTCCCCCTTTTACCAGCGAAATTCGGTACCGTTCTCGCCGACGAAACCCACGTGCGCCACCTGCTGGAGAAAGGGAAGGCAATCTTCCAATCTGCCCTGGATCAGTACGCCGACAAAGTACAGATGGAGGTGGTTGTCCTGTGGAACGTGCAGCAAGTTTTTCAGGAGATAGCTCGGGAAGAGTCGGTGGTCCAGCTCAAGGCCCAAATCGGAAACCGGCCGACCGAAGAGACGTTAGCAGAGCGGACAGCTCTTGGTCAGATAGTGCAGGCCTCCCTGGAGCGGTGCCGCGCGGTCCTGGGCAAAGAGATCTTGCCAGCCCTACGAGAAATAGCCTTGGACGCGGTGGAGAACCCGCTCATGGATGATAGCATGGTGGCAAATGTGGCACTGCTGGTGGACGAGACTGGCCGCCAAGCACTGGACTGGCGGCTGGAGGCATTGGATGGTGAGTACGCGCGAGGTGAGAGGAAGACACCGGGTAACACGCCCCTAACTTTCCGCTGTGTGGGACCACTCCCCCCCTATAGTTTCACCACCGTGGAGGTGCAGGCCCTCCCCTATGAAGTGGTGGACGCGGCGCGGCGCTACCTGGGTCTGGGAGAAACGACCACACACGATGAAATCAAGCGCGCTTACCACTACCTGGCCAGCCAGATGCACCCTGACCACAACCCAAACCTCCCAGATGCCGAGGCTCGCATGACCGAGCTAGCCCGCGCTTACCAGTTACTTACTGCTTACTCTGATGCCCATGCTCCCCAGCATCCTTGCACATATAGTCGCGAAGCGGTGGAACAGACCCTACTGATTGCCGTCAGGCGTCAGGAGATAATGGCGTAAAGGGTTCGATACCATGAATGGGCAAGTCCCCTCTTTCCTGAGCGATGAAGCCCTGCGGTTGCTGCTATTCGGCGGAAAAGGGGGAGTAGGTAAAACCACCCTGGCAGCCGCGACTGCCCTCCATTGGGCCGATCAAAATGCAGGACGAAAAGTCCTGGTCGTCTCCACCGACCCGGCTCATTCCCTCTCTGACAGCTTTGACCAACCCATTGGGGATGAGATCACACCTATTGCTGGAGTGTCCAGCCTCTTCGCTTGGGAGATGAGCGCGGCGCGACGGCTGGAGGATTTCAAACAGCGCTACGGCGAGGTGTTAAAAACCATTGTCGACCGCGGTACCTACTTTGACCAGGAAGACATCGTTGAATTTTTCGATCTTTCACTGCCGGGCTTGGACGAATTGATGGCTGTGATCGAAATTGCCAATATTATCAAAGAGGAATGTTACGATCTGATCATTCTGGACACGGCCCCTACTGGTCATACCTTACGGTTGTTGACCCTGCCAAAATTGATGGAACACTGGCTGCATGTGCTAGATTTGATGCTGGCGAAACATCGTTACATGGCGTCAGTCTTTGGTCGCTACCACCCAGACGAAGCCGATGCTTTTTTGGATACTATGTCGGCTGATCTAAATCGTCTGCGAGCCTTATTGGGTGATACCAGTGGAACCGAGTTTGTGCCGGTTACCATCCCGGAAGCCATGAGCATTGCCGAAACGGTCAGGCTTGTAGACGGCTTGAAGGATCTCAACATCCGCGTGCGAACCGTGGTGGTCAACCGTGTCATGACGCGGAGCGAATGCCCTTTCTGTGAAGAACGCCGCGCCGGGCAGGAGCGCCCTCTAGAGGAAATCCAAAGTCGTTTCTCGGTCTGGCGCTTGCTCAGGTTGTCTCTGATGCCGCACCAGGTGCGCGGACGGGCAGCCTTGAGGGGGGTAATCCAGGCTTTGTTGGAAGAATCCCCCTTAACTGATTCCACCCCTCACCCCCCATTATCCCCGAAGCTGGAGGGAGGCAGGGAAGTTGTGGTTTGGTGGGATGATGTGGAATCCCTAGCCCAACCGCAGCTCCTTCTCTTCGGTGGTAAAGGCGGAGTGGGCAAGACTACCATCGCTGCTGCCACTGCTCTGTACCTAGCAAACAATCAAAACGGGCCAGCGTCTGTGAAAACCTTGTTGTTTTCTACCGACCCGGCCCATTCGCTCTCCGATAGCCTCGATCAGGAGATCGGCAACCGCATCACAGCCGTCAACGGTGTTCCCCAACTCTTTGCCCTGGAGATGAATGCCGCCAACCTGTTGGAGGAACTGAAATGCGAATATGTGGCCGAGATCAACGAGGTTTTTAACGCCTTCCTGGGCGGCTCCATTAATGTCGAGTTTGACCGACAAGTCATGGAGGAACTGATCTCCCTGACCCCACCCGGCATGGATGAATTGATGGCTCTGATGAAGATCATGGATTTTATCGAAGCCAGGCAGTTCGACCGTTACGTTCTCGACCTGGCTCCCACCGGGCACGCCTTGCGCTTTCTCGAAATACCGGGGATGGTTCGAAAGTGGTTCATCACATTCTTCAAGCTGCTCCTGAAGTATCAGGGCGTCGCACAACTGATGCAGGTCTCTGAATTACTTCGCCAGCGGTCGAAACAATTGCGCCAGGTGCAACAGTTGCTCACCGCCCCCGAACGCTGCCAGTTCATTGCCGTGATGATCCCCGATGCCATGGCCGTACTAGAAACAAAACGGCTTTTACACCGCCTGGCTGAACTATCCATCACATGCCGGTGGGTAGTAGCCAATATGGTCATACCGGCTAGCCAGTGTTCATTTTGCTCTACGGTGCGTTTTGAACAACAGCCCTATCTGGAGGAGATGGAGTCTCTCGCTCCCGGATTGATTCATGTGCCTCTTTTTCCCCGGGAGATACACGGCCTCACTGGACTGTCTCAACTGGCCGAGCTTCTCAATGGAGACCGAAATGGATGACAAATTACAGGCAATCAAGGATGTGCTCATGGGCATCCCCGAGGATCAAATCGCCGAGATACTTCGGCAGGCGCGTGAAGAAGCTCTGGCCGAGGCGAAGGAAATCGTTAAGATGAAGATGGTGCGCTCCATCCTGGAAAGGACGCTGACGGATGACCACCGACCAACAACTGACGACCATCGACCACTGGCTGTGGTCACCGGTCAGCAGTCAGGAGGGGAGGATGTGCGCATCCAGGAAGAGATCGAAGACGTCCGCAAAAAAATTGCTGAAAATGAGCAGTTATTGAACCAGATCAAGACTGCCCCTCCCCAGCCAGGCGAAACTACCCCAGCGGTTGAGTATCTTCCCGATGGTCAGGGCTACTACGTCTATGGCATCACAGACAACAGGCACCCTCTCGAGGGATTGCTGGAAGAGGGGATTGATCCGGCTTATCCTGTTTTCACGTTGCTCTGCCAGACCATCCAGGCGATCGTCAGCCAGGTGTCTCTCCAGGAGTTCGGGCAGGAAGCCCTCAAGGCTAACCTGAACGACCCTCTCTGGCTGGAAACCAAAGTTCGCGCCCATCAAGCCGTGCTGGAAACTGTTTCCGCAGGCGGTGCCGTCATCCCCATGAAATTCTGCACGATCTATCTGAGCGAGGCGCGCGTACAAGAAATGTTGGCCAGATACCATGATCCTTTCGTCGAGACCCTGAAACGTCTGTCTGGGAAACAAGAAGAGGGGGTGAAGGTCTTCTGTGATCGCGAAATGTTAGCCAGTCGAGTCGGAGAAACGAGCGAAAGCGTGAAGGCTATCAAAGCAGAGATCGCTGGTAAATCCAACGGAGTGGCGTATTTTGCCAGAAAAAAACTGGATGCGACGATTGCCGAAGAAGTCGAGCGGCTTAGCGATGAATACGCCCAAAGTAGCCACGACCGTCTGGCTGCCTTTGCCGAAGAAGCGCGTGTTACCCCCCTACAAAGCAAGGAGGTCACCGGTCGAGATGAGGAAATGGTGCTCAATGGGGCTTACCTGGTGTCCAAAGAGAAAATGCGTGCCTTTCAGTCAGAATTTGAAAGCCTGGAAAACGAATATAGTCCTCTTGGATTTATCTATGAGTTGACTGGCCCGTGGCCGCCTTACAACTTTGTGGGTATCGAGGCTGAGGAAGGAATTGCCGATGAATGAATCCGTGTCGAAGGAGAGGGAGATTGTCTTGGTGGACCTGCTGGATCGCATCCTCTACAAGGGTGTCATCCTGTGGGGTGACATCACCATCTCTGTAGCCGACGTGGATTTGATCTATTTGGGCTTGAAAGTACTCCTGACCTCGGTAGAAAAGGCCGAAGAGATGCGCCGGAAAACAGCAGTGAAGGCGCTGAACTGCCTCGCGCCCTCCAGCAATGGAGGCGGTCGGTCATGATTTACCTGTATGCTATCACTGACCAGCCGGCTATCCCCTTGCCTACCCTGACAGGGTTGGAGGGGGCAGCAAGGCCCGAAAGCTACTCCTATCGAGACATCGTAGCGGTCATCAGCCACACGACAATAGCCGCGCCATCTCCGGTGGAGACAAACCTGTGGCAACACGAGGGAGTTTTGGAAGCGCTGATGACCGACCGCACGATTTTACCCGTGCGATTTGGTACTGTATTGACCGATGAAGTGGCGCTGAAAGACGTACTTGAAACCCATTACGCCGACTTAGCAGCCGGCCTGCAGCGCGTCTGCGGTCGGGTGGAATTGAGTTTGAGAGTGTTAGGGGAAGAGGATGGGAGTAGGGGAGCGGCGATTGGCGAACTCCATTTGCACAAAGTCGTTCGGTCACAGGGGGGCAAGCATGAAGAGCACTCTAGCCTCTCACCCCATTCCCATCTCCCCTCTCAAAGTTGGAGGGAAGCGAGAGCGGAATCGAGCGGGCGGAATTACCTGTTCTCCAGGTTGGAGGTCGAACGCCATCGCCAATCCGTTCAGCGAGAGGCAAAGACGCTGGCTGCCGAGCTCCACACTCCGCTGGCGAGCTTGTCTGTCGAAAGTACATACCAGATTTTACTCACCCCTTGCCTGCTGTTGAAAGCTGCCTATCTGGTAGAGCGGGAGCAGTTGATGATATTTCGCCAAGAGGTAGATAGTCTGTGTGTGGCCCATCCAACTCTGCGGTTTCTATGCACAGGCCCCTGGCCGCCCTATAACTTTGTAACCATCTGAGACTTCCCGCGGGTGGTTTGTCAGACATCCGCCTATGAGGTAAGCAAGCAGTAAGTTTTCGAAGGATTTTATGTCAAATACTCAACCTCAAGTTGAAGATAAGCTCCTATGTAATCCGGGCGATTTGCAGGCATTCGCCGCTGAGTTGGAGCGGGCTGGCGATACTTTGCCTCGCCGGATCAATGCTGACCCAGAAGGCGTGGAGCGCGGCCTGGCGAAACTCGTCCTGACCCTGATTGAGCTCTTGCGCCAGCTTATGGAACGGCAGGCCCTCCATCGCATAGACGGCGGATCCCTCAGCGACGAGGAGATCGAACGCTTAGGGCAAACCTTCATGAAACTAGACATCCGTATGGAGGAGTTGAAGAAAATCTTCGACCTGGAAGATGAAGACCTAAACCTTGACCTGGGTCCACTGGGTAACCTACTGTGATGATAAAGACCGCTGGTTAATCCACATCTGCCTGATGGGTGAGATTGACAGACGTAAGTGGATGAATGAGGTAACAATGGCTCGTTTCAATTATGGGGGCCTCCGCTTCCGTTTCTTCCTTCTTGTTTTATTAGCTCTTCTACCCTGTGCTGGCTACTTTGCTCATCCGTTCGAATTTCTGGCAAATGGCGGTGCTAAGAGCTTGAAAATCGGGTATCATGCTGGTCAATCTTGAAACCGATTTGGAGTTGGCAGCATGATCAAAGCCCTCATCAGTTCCCTGAAACGATTTGTCGGCCGTGTGAAGCAGCATCTCAAGCAATGGATCAGGCCGGTAATCGATAGCATCGCAGTGGGGTCACTCTCAGACCTGAGGTGCAATCGCAGGGATCTGATCATCGAGAATGCCATGCTGAGACAACAGCTGATTGTGCCCAATCGACAGGTAAAGCGACCGCAGCTTACCCAAGGCGACCGGCTGCGATTGGTTTTATTGGCCAGGATGACGGAGTTCTGGCAGCAAGTGCTATATATTGTCCAGCCGGACACGCTGCTGAGCTGGCATCACGACCTGTTCCGCCGTTATTGGCAGCGCAAATTGAAGTCCGAGAAGCGCGAGCTGCGCATCTCACCTGAAATCATCGAGCTGCTCAAGCAAATGGCCAGCGAAAACGGGTTGTGGGGTGCAGAACTCATCCGCGGCGAGTTGCTGAAGCTGGGGGTCAAGGTGAGTAAGCGGACGATCCATAAATATATGCTCAAAGAGCGCTACAACAAGTCAGGCCAGACTTGGACCACGTTCTTGAAGAACCAGATACGCACTATCTGGGCTTGCGATTTCACCGTGGTGTACGACCTGCTCTTTCGTCCGCTGTATGTCTTCGTGATCATGGAGCTGCACACCCGCCGCATCGTGTATGCAGACGTTACCCGATCTCCCATCGACGAGTGGGTTGCTCAGCAACTGCGTGAAGCCACGCCTTAGGGAGAAAGACCGAAGTACCTGATCCGCGACCGAGATGGCAAGTATAGGAAGCGGTTTGCAGCTGTGGCCAGTGGTATCATAATATTGAAGACGCCAGTATGAGCACCCAGGGCGAATTCATATTGTGAGCGCCTCATTAGCAGCTTGAGGCGGGAGTGCCTGTATCATATGCATATCCCAAATCGTCGTCAGCTGTATCGCATCGTGCAGGAATACATCGATTATTACAACCACTCCAGACCTCATCAAGGCATCGGGCAGCAGATCCCAGAATACCTCGCTGAAAATAACCCTTGGCCAACAAGTCAACCTGGGAGAAAGATCACATCTACGCCTGTCCTGAGTGGGATCCACCACAGCTACATTCAAGCTGCTGTCGGTCCGTGCTGACGCAGCCCCGAAGGTCATAGCCTGAAGCCCCCAACAAATTGCTGATGGCCTGCTTGTGTTTGGCTTAAGGCCTGAAAATGACTGCTTTTGCATTTTTCTGTGCGCCGTTTATTCGGATTCGATCCCCTACTGGCTCGCGAATTTGGGTATTGGCTGGCATGACGGGGAAAACAGCCCGAGAATCATTGCAAAACCCGATGGACAAGCGAAGTAGCCAGCACAACCATCCCTATAGCTTGCCGATATCGACCAACCCTTCCCGTAACGCCACCACCAACGCCAAGGTACGGTCAGAGACCCCCAGCTTGGTAAACAGGTCACTCATGTAATTACGGATGGTCCCCTCGGAAAGATAAAGACGCTGGGCTATATCAGCATTGGAAAGGCCCAGCGCCAGCAGTTCCAGAATTTCGGCTTCGCGTGGGCTGAGTGAGATTCTGGCCTGCCGGTTTTTTGGCGGAGGTACTTGCGCCACGTTTGTTAACACCTTGCGCGCCACAGCCGGGTCAATGTAAGCACCACCGGCGATCGTGCCTTTGATTGCTTCGATCAATTCCTTCCGCGGTCGATCTTTGAGTAAGTAACCCGACGCGCCGCTGCGGATCGCGTCGAACAGCCACTCGTCATCGGCGTAGGTGGTCAGAACCAGCACATGCATGTCAGGATATTGATCGCGTAGTTTGCGCGTCGCCTGAATACCATTCATGACCGGCATCTTCAGGTCCATCAGCACCAGGTCGGGCTTTTTGTTTTCCGCCAGTTCCAGCGCTTCCAGGCCGTCGTGGGCAATCCCAACTACGGAGATTTCCGGGTCAGCCTCCAGGATGCGTTGCAGGCCCTCGCAGACAATTTCCTGGTCGTCACAGATCAGGATCTTGATCATCCGGTCTCTCCCATATAAAGCGGACCGTGGTGCCGCCTCCCGGCTGGCTGTACACGGACAGCGTCCCGCCGACCACTGCAGCCCGTTCCTGCATTCCCCTGATACCAAACCGGCCTTCGTCAGCCAGAATGCCTTTCGGGTTGAACCCGTTGCCATCATCGGCGATGGCCAACTCGATGCAGCTGCCGATGGCCTTC
>CAZXPK010000043.1:0-24751 GCA_964642565.1 uncultured Anaerolineaceae bacterium | reverse complement strand
ATTCCTCTCCCGGGTGATTGGGAGAAGTATCTTTGCAGTGTTGACAAAAAGCAGCGTCACGAGATTCGTCGCAAGATGCGCCGCGCCGGAGAATATTACCTGCCTCTACGCTGGTATATTGTGGATGATGGAGCTACCTTGGAGCAGGAGGTGGATAGTTTTTTGAAATTGATGGCTAATGACCCCGATAAAGCCAAATTCCTATCCCATGCCATGCACACACAAATGCATTCGATCGTGCAGGCAGCCTTTAACGGTGGCTGGTTGCAGCTGGCTTTCATCGAAGTGAATGGAGAGAAGGCTGCCGCATACCTGAACTTTGATTACATGAACCATATCTGGGTGTATAACTCCGGGTTGGATTTTCGATTTAGCGAGCTTTCCCTTGGTTGGGTGCTGTTAGGTCATCTGCTGGAGTGGGCCAATGAACACAAAAGGGAATGTTTTGACTTTATGCGTGGAGATGAGCAGTACAAATATCGATTTGGGGCAATTGACCGGCGGGTAATGCGCCTTCTTATTCAAAAAACCCACCCCAGTGTGAGTGAATACTCTGAATAGCCGTTAACCAAATATCCTTGGCATACCCCAGCCTCCCAGTTTCACTGATCCGGGATTATCCGTCCATATGCCGGGGATTTTTGTACCACACTTAGGACAGGCACCAGTTTCCGTCAGCCGGTACTGGTGGATAATGTAACCCGTGCGCTCCACAAGCAGAGTCTGGCATTTTGGGCAGCAGGTATTTTCGTATTCCCGCAGGCTACCCGGCAGGTTGCCAGCGTAGACGAACTTAAGTCCTGCTTCCTGACCAATCTCAGCGGCGCGCTGCAGGGTTTTTACCGGGGTCGGATTCGGCTCAGTCATTTTGTAGTCAGGATGAAAAGCTGTCACGTGCCATGGGATGTCTGGTGAAACTGAGGTAATGAAGCGCCCAGCCTCCATCAGCTCTTCGGTACTGTCATTGAAGCCCGGGATGACCAGCGTCACCACCTCCACCCACAGACCAAGCTCGTGTGCCCTATGAATGGTATCCAGCACGTTTTTTAATACACCACCCAGCTGGCGGTATTGCTTATCCCGCATCGTTTTCAGGTCGATTTTGTAACCAGTCAGGTAAGGTCGCAGGTATTCCAGTACCTGTGGGGTGGCATTGCCGTTGGAAACGTACACACATTTTATCCCCTGCTCCACTGCCAGCTTAAAGATGCTCGCCGCCCATTCAGAAGTGATCAACGGCTCGTTATAAGAGGAGGCAATCACACTCGCCCCAGCCCTTTTAGCTGCCAGCACTATCTGCTCGGGAGAGATGCGGCGCAGGTAGCCTACTGATTCACTAGCCGCCGGGTCGCGCAACATTTGCGAGCTGACCCAATTCTGGCAGTTGGCGCAGTGGAAGTCACAACCCAACATGCCGAAGGTGAGGGCGTCACTACCGGGTAACACATGGAAGAAGGGTTTCTTTTCGATGGGGTCGGCCTGCAAGCCTGCCACGTAACCCCATGGCACGCGCAGCTTGCCTCCCTGGTTGAAGCGCACCTGGCAGATTCCCCGCTTGCCATCACGGATCAGACAGCGATGGGCACAGGCGTAACAGCGCACGGCATTATCGGATAGCTGATCTGCCAGCTCCATGTTCTCAATGGTTAATTTATCCAGGATATCCGCTACGGTTTTCATGACAGTCGTCTCCTTAGCGATTAACCCATTATAATCATGTTTGGCTGAATGATAAATTTGGTGAAGATTAGACTGAAATTGACCGGAACTCCAACATGCTCACCCTGGTGATCCAGGCTGGTGGCGAATCACGCCGTATGGGCGCTGACAAAGCTCTTTTACCCTTCCTGGGGCAGCCGCTGATCCTACGCCCGCTCGGTCGTCTGGCGGGGTTGGCGGATGAAGTGCTGATCACATCAAACCAACCTGAGAATTACCGTTTTTTAGGTCTCACCCCCATCCCAGACCTGCTGCCAGGGTTTGGTGCCTTGAGTGGGCTTTACACTGCCCTGAGCGCAGCAAGTCACCCATATGTGGCGGTGGTCGCTTGTGATATGCCTTTCGCCAGTACTGAGCTATTCGCAGTTGAGTTGGCTTTGCTTAGGGAGAGCGGTGCGGACGCGGTCATCCCCCGCTCAGAAGCAGGCACGGAGCCGTTCCATGCTGTATACCGGCGTGAAACCTGCCTGCCATACGTTCGAGCTGCATTAGATGCCGGCAAGCGGCGCGTCGATGTCTGGTTTTCGCAGGTGTTTATCCGTTACCTGGAACCTGCGGAAATAATTGCCTATGATCCTGGCCAACGAGCATTTCTGAATATCAACACACCAGAAGAGCTGATGGAAGCAGAGGGGATTGCGAGGCAGGACAGCGCTCGAGATCACTCAATATGAGCTGATGAATATTACCGAATAATTTCCGCCAAGTCAGCCTGATTTTTGCTCTCAAACGATTATAATTGAATCATCATGAGCACAACTCCATCGAAAGGTATATTTTTCCCCTAGGGGTTTCGAACGTGGGGCAACCAAGCGCTCATCCGATTTTCCCATCCCTCCAAACCGACCTGCCGGTATTGTTATTCCATAACCTTGACCGCTCATGGCCACAGGAAGATATCGACCAATGCCTTGAGCTGGGAGAGATGATGACTGAAGCTTTACGGTCTGCCGGCCACCCGGTGATGCGTGCCCGGTTGGAGGACGATCAGCTGTCCAGCTTGCTGAGCGGCTATGATCCGACCAAGCTGATCGTATTCAATTGGTGTGAGGAAGTCCCAGGCATTCCACGCAGCAGCTGGATGGTGGCACTGGAATTGGAGCGCCAGGGGTTCACTTATACCGGGGCTGACTACCCTGCCCTGGTCTTTAGCCAGGATAAGCGCCAGGTTCAGCAAAAGCTGAAGGATGCCTGTATTCCCACACCCGAATGGAAGATATTCTCTTCAACCAGTGCGGTTGATTGGAATATTTTCCCTGCCATCGTCAAACCAGCTTTTGAGCATTATAGCCTCGGGATTGCGCGTGAATCGGTGGTCGAATCAGTGAACGAACTGACCAGACGAATCACTTATGTCATTGATCAGCACCAACAACCCGCCCTGGTAGAGGAATTCATTGATGGACGCGAATTCCATGTGGGAGTGGTCGGAAATGGTAACCCTCAGATGCTACCGCCAGCTGAGATCGATTTCTCAGTGTTCGACGACATCCACGATCGTTTATGCACCTATGAAGCCAACTTTAATCCGGCATCTTTGGCATACCAATCCACATTTGCCAAGCTCCCGATTGAATTCACGCCTGAAGAGCTGAGCTGTATGGAAAGCGTGGTCCTGGGGGCTTATTGTGCCACGGGTTGTCGCGACTATGCCCGCATGGACCTGCGCATGCGGGATGGCAACTTCTACATCTTGGATGTGAATCACAACGCGGATATCAGCCCCGATACCAGTCTAATCAAGGCAGCTGAGATGGTGGGATATCCCTATGGGCAGTTCGGCAGTTTGCTGATTAACCTGGCAGCCGAACGCCATCCGATATTCGGGAATGGCTCACATTGAGGAGTGATTTCTTGGTATTCACCCGTGCAGGCTGGTCATTGTTCTTGATATCATCCCAAAGCTGTTTTACCAACCAATAATTATCCCAATCCCGTATTACTAATTCATAATCGCTAATACTGATCACCGGAGCCTCCCCATGCCTCTCGACCTTTCCGTCATACGATCCCAATTCCCCGCCCTAAGGCGTGATGCTATCTTCCTGGATAACCCAGCTGGCACACAAGTGGCGCGTACGGTACTCGACCGGATGAACAATTATCTCGTGGAACACAATGCCAACCATGAAGGCGCCTTTGCCACCAGTCGCGAGTCGGATGCACTGGTAGAGGATGCCCGTCAGACCGCAGCAGATTTCCTAAACGCCCGCGACTCGCAGGAGATCGTTTTTGGCCCCAATATGACCAGCCTGACCTTCAACCTCAGTCGGTCATTAGTGCGCACTTTCAGTCCGGGTGATGAGGTCGTCGTTACTCGATTGGACCATGACGCCAACATCACTCCCTGGGTCATGGCAGCGGAAGACCGCGGTTGCAGAATCGTTTGGGTGGATTTTCACCCTGAAGATGGCACCCTCAATATGGACGATATGCAGGCTGCCATCGAGCGCCATCCACGCCTGGTGGCCGTGGGGTATGCCTCCAATGCCCTGGGGACGATCAACCCGGTGGCTAAAATTACTCAGATGGCGCACGATGCTGGCTCGCTCGTGTATATCGATGCGGTGCAATATGCTCCGCATGGCCCGATCGACGTCCAGCGCCTGAACTGTGACTTCCTGGTCTGTTCATCCTACAAATTCTTCGGTCCGCATGTGGGCGTGCTCTACGGGCGCTATGACCTACTGGATAGCCTCACCGCCTACAAGGTTCGCCCGGCTCCCAAAGACCCGCCAAGCAAGTTCGAGACCGGCACGGGCAACTTCGAGGGCATGTGCGGGGTGCTCGGGGCGTTGGAGTACATCGAATGGGTGGGGGAGACCTTTGGAGGGGAGCATACTGAGCGCTATGTAGGGGAGTACAGTGGGAGGCGCTTGAGCTTCAAGTTGGGGATGAGTGCCATCCGCAGCTACGAGTTCGAATTGAGCCGGACGCTGCTGGATATCCTGGCGGAGACGCCGGGGGTGACTATCTACGGCATCACGGATACCCGTCAGCTGGAGGAGCGCGTGCCTACCGCTGCATTTACACTAAAAGGCAAGCCTCCCCGTCAGGTGGCAGAGGAGCTGGATGAAGCTAATATCTACGTGTGGGATGGGAATTACTATGCCCTGGCGGTCACCACACGCCTGGGGTTGGAGGATAGCGGCGGCATGGTGCGCGTGGGGCCGGTGCACTACAACACGCTGGATGAAATCCACAGGTTTGGGGAGGTATTGAGGGGGATGGAGGCGAAATATAGGTCAAACTTGGGCGTATGCAAACGTCTTCGGATAATTAGGGAAGTTGGCTGCCTTAACTGTCTTCTGATCTCACTAACAACCTTGTTACAAACACAATGGGTATCCACCCTTGCATAAGCACCTAATTCCAGATATGATAATCTTATTGTTTATTGCAGGAAGAGGAGGAACGAATGCAGGAGAAAAGCCTGCAGGGTGTCCCACTGACTGCATTACTGGAGATTGACGGGCTGAATAAAGCCAGGGTCCTTGTCTGCCAGGATGAGCTGAGTCATCGAATAGCTCGGTCGATCACATTGCTTGATGGAAGCTCGGTATCTGGAGATCCACACATCGAAAACAGTCCATTAATGCAATGCACCCTGCAAGCTGACCAAATAGTTCTGATTGGTTTTGATACCGCGCCAGCAGGCGAGGTGCTCAATCAGCTCTTGGAACGCGCAGCGGATGCAGGTTGCGCTGCTCTGGTTTTACATTCAGATACAAGCATCTCATTCCCCTCTTCATGGATCCAAAAAGCCGAGACGCTGGGTTTGCCTATCCTCGAACTACCTTCTGACATCTTACCTGCTGGACTTGTTGCTCCGCTCTTGGACGAATTTCTTCGTCGAGAGCGCGCTTTGCTCGATCAGACTACCAGCGTTCAGGAGCGTATGGTTGGTCGAATATTGGCAGGACAGGGAGGACAGGGTATCGTCGATCTATTGTTTACTATCATAGGGCAGCCAATCCTGCTGGCTGAGAGTAGTGGGGTGATACTTGGCCAAGCTGGTGCTTGGCATAGAGTGCCCAATTGGGATACCTTATCAAATCCTGATCAGCTTAGTGTAATCTTAGCGCCATTGGTGGATCGTACGGGACAATGGTACGATCCCGAAGGTGAGCTGAAACCATTGACCTTCAGGCAAGCACACTTGTTCGTTAAACCAGTTGTCGACGGAAAGGATGTACTGGGCTGGTTCATATTAAATTTTGAGCCAGAGGCAATGGATATAAGTGCTCACCTTGCGTTGGATCAAGCGGCAGTTGCGGCGGCTTTAGAGATTAGCCGACAGGCTGCCATTCGTCAGGCAGAGTGGCGCTTGCAGGCCAATTTTTTGGATGATCTTGTTTCTCATGATAAGGCAACCACTTCACTCGAAGAACGAGCCAGTCGCTTTGGTTGGGACTTGCGAAACAAACGAGCAGTCATGCTGGTTTGTTGGGACAAACAGGAGATCACTTCACAACAGCGGCGTCGGTTCGCGACGGCAGTAACTCATATTGTTCGCGATTGCCGCCCTGAAAGTTTGGTTTTTGAGCGCGAAAGTGAAATTTTGATTATGCCACAGCTGCCTAATGCATGCGATCCACAGACGGCCCAAGAGATTATGCAAAGCTTAGCCCAAGGATTGCTAAATAACTGGCCCAGCCATTTGAAAAATCTCTCTGTCGTCGTAGCAATAGGTGGTGTTCAGTCTTCCTTTAAGGAGATCGTTACCAGCTATCAAGAGGCACGACGAGCCCTGGCGATGCGACAGCGATTGGGCTTGCGGTATCCCGTTGTGACTTTTCAAGATATGCGAATTTTTTCGCTACTTGAGCGGCATCTGGAAGATGACGAAACGGTTGTTCTCTTCCAACGTACGATAGGTCCGCTGGTTGAATATGACGCCAAGCATAACACTGAGTTCGTACGTACAGCGGAAGTTTATTTTGACTGCAACTACCGGCTTCAACAGACGGCCAACCAACTGCTCATCCATCCAAGCTCTCTGAAATACAGACTGCAGCGCATCCGTGAAATCTTAGGACAAGATCCTTTCTATGACAAGGATCATTTGGAATATTACTTAGCTACTAAGCTTGCGCGACTGCTTTAGATTTCTCATACTTTGAGCTGATTTAATGTGGGTCGCAAGGTATATCTTTTCGTCTTGTATAGACGAACAAGGTGAACCTATTTCATTCATTATGAAGGTAGACAAAACGCTAATCAGTTTCTAAAATTTATGATAAGAGGTTATCACTGTGAGATTGGGAATAAACGTTGGTGATACGAATACCCATGCAGTACTGATGAAGGATACAGCCATCCTAGGTGATATCCAAACGACAACTACACCGGATATTGCCGCGGGATTTACCGCCATGCTACAGACTCTGATGACTAAAACCAACGTCAATCCAACCCAAATCAAGGCTATAACGATTGGCACCTCACACTTCACAAGAGCCATTATCGAGCGCCAGTACCTCACCCGAGTTGCGGTGATCCGGCTGGGCTTACCGGCTACCCAGGCTATCCTGCCCTTCACTGGTTGGCCGCCCGATCTGCTGGAGGTTATCAACGGCAATGCTTACCTAGCGCATGGCGGCCATGAATTTGATGGTCGAACTATCACTCGTTTGCAGCGGACTGAGATTCAGGAAATTGCCTGTCGAATTCGAGATCAGGGAATTCGTTCAATTGCTATTTCGTCAGTTTTTTCTATGGTCAATGCCTCGATGGAGGAAGAAGCAGCGGATATCGTCCGACAGATTATCCCCGATGCAGCTATCACACTCTCCCACGAGATTGGGCGCATGGGTTTGTTGGAACGTGAGAATGCTGCAATCATGAACGCTTGCCTGTGTGATCTGGCGAACCATAGTGTCCAGACCATACGTGGAGCATTAGCAGAGATGCAAGTGGATGCGCCACTGTATCTGAGTCAATACGATGGCACGTCGATGGCTGCCTGCTATGCGGAACGATATCCGGTTCTTACTTTTTGCTCGATCAATAGCAATGCCATGTGTGGGGCAGCATTTCTGTCAGGGGCGCGTGAAGCAGTTGTCGTAGATATGGGAGGTAAGACGTCCAAAGTAGGTGTGTTGGTAGAGGGCTTCCCACGTGAATCGGCTTTCGCTGGCTATCTTGGAGGTGTACGAGTGAACTTACGTATGCCAGACGTCTTCACTTTTAACCTAGGAACTGCTAGTCGGGTCTCCCTGGACCCTCTGCGTGTTGGTCCAGAAAGCGTTACCCAGGATTTAGCGTCTCGCAGTCTAATCTTTGGCGGGTCGGACCTGACTGCCATTGACATTGCAGTGGCAGCAGGTATCACCGATATTGGCCAACGTTCAGCCGTGGCCAACCTACAACCGCGAAAGATCGAGGCAGCGATGCGGGAAATGCAGCGCATGGTTCAACAGGCGGTAAATCGGATGAGGGTCCCGACTGCACCGGTACCGGTAGTGCTCGTTGGTAGTGGGAGTGTACTACTACGCATGCGCCTGACTGGAGTATCGGATGTGATGCGGCCCGATTACTTTTCTGTGTCCAGGGCGGTTGGGGCAGCTATCGGGCAGGTGGGCGGCGAGATCGAGCGGGTATTTTCTTTGACATTAATTAGCCGAGAAACCGCTTTGCAGCAAACTCGTGAAGCGGCTTGTTTAAAGGCTTCAGCAGCAGGTGCTGCTCCAGGCACGATTAAAGTCGTAGAAGTACAAGAGACTCCTCTGAATTATTTACCTGGAAATACTCTGTACGTAAGGGTCAAGAGCATGGGTGATCTCCTAATAAGTCCATGAAAGAACTAACTCGCGAATTAATTCCGGATCTTATTGTAGGTTCCAGGATCATAGGTGGTGGTGGGGGAGGTGATCCCTACCTCCTGCAACTCATTGCTCAAAGGGTGATCTGCGAGTACGGACCTGTTCGTCTCTGGGCAATGGATGAAGTACCGCTAGGTGCCCTAGTAATCGCCATCGCGATCATCGGTGGGACCACTGTACTGGCGGAAAAGCTTCCCAATGGAGAGGAAGCAGTACAAGCTGTGCGCAGCCTGGAGCATTACCTGCGCCGTCCAGTCACGGCGCTCATCTCTATAGAAGGAGCCGGGATGAATGGCGTACTTCCTGTGATCCCAGCTGCCCGATTGGGTCTACCATTGATTGACGGGGACTTCACTGGTCGGGCTATTCCCGGAATCCATATGACTCTTCCCTCAATTGCAGGTATCCGCGCAACACCAATGGTCATCGTCGATTCGCAGGGAAGTCGGGTCATATTGGACATTCAGGATGATGAGACAGCCGAAATTATGGCACGCTCGATGGTTGTCGATATGGGTGGCGTAGCTCTAATAGCGCTTTATCCAACAGACAGAGTGCAGTTGCAAGGGGCCATTGTGGATGGCAGCATTAGCCACATGATCCGGATCGGACATGCACTTAATGAAGTGCAAGACCATCTCCCCGATCCTACTCTACTCATCCGACAAACTACTGAAAGTGAGGAGCTATTCCGAGGCAAAGTGGCTGAGGTATGTCGTGAATGGCAAAACAGCTATGGTTATGTTCGTGGTGATGCACTTATTGAAGGTGGTGGGCTGTACGTAGGTCAGGAAATGAGCTTAAAATTCCAGAATGAATATCTCCTCGCTGCGGTCGGTAGGCGCCTGGTCATAACTGTACCAGATAACATCATCGTTTTAGAAGCGCGCACAGGCATCCCAATACCGCCGGAGTCTCTAGTTTCCGGAATGGATCTGGTCATCCTCGGGCTGCCTGCTGTTGAAGGCTGGCTTACGCAGAAAGGACTAGCCGTCATCGGTCCCCGGGCTTTCGGCTATGAAGTGGATTATCATCGATTGGTTAAGGTCAGTAAAAAACGCCATTAACGGGTTCCCAACGAATATCATCTTGCGACTAAAACCAACTTTCATCTAAAATAGGCGAAGTGGAACGTCTTTTCTTAGCCCGAGGAGCTGAAGACAGATTTATTACAAATAGCTATAAATATTTCAGTAAACAACCTGTTAGAATATTTTTCTCTGTATGGTTGGTTCATAAGAATCGATGTGGAGTATTTACCGCATATTTGAAGATCATTGCCTTAAGTTAGGAGAATTATATTCTGTAATAGTGTCAACCAGGATGAAAAGGAGGAGCAACCATGACAGAACATATGATACTTACCGAGACTGAGGCTCTACAACTTCTGGCCTACCTAACCGCGAGTGCAGAAATCACCCTCCTTGAACCAGATCTTTATGGACCGTTTCGTCTTATCGATGCGTGTAGCAAGTTAGCGGGGCACGTTCTTCAGCATAACCCGGGAGATAGCCGGAATTTCTGGGAAGAGATCAAGGCGGAAATTGATCTTAAGAAGCTCTGGCTGATGTCCGATCGGGAAAATTTCAGCGAATTCATCAAACAAATGCCTGCTATAGTTGCTCGAGAACTCGTTCGTCGAGAAGCAAAGGAAGAAGTAGCGAAATGAGTGATCACCGCCCGACCTTCGAGATCATCCAAAGGCGACGCGTAAGCCGCTTCTTTACTGATGAGCCAGTCTCTAAGGATGATTTACAGCATGTGATCAAGGCAGCTCGTTGGGCATCCAGTGCTGGAAACCGTCGTATCCACAAGTTCGTTGTAGTCGATGAACAAAAAAGGGTGAATCTGATTCGACTTGTATCACCCGGCATTTTGGGAAATCCAAAAGCGCTGATTGTCATCTGTACCGACAAAATAAAGGCAGCTATGGAGGGCGTCAAATTGGACATGGATACTACAACGTGGATCGACGTTGGTACGGCCTCGCAGAATATGATGATAGCAGCGCATGAAATAGGATTGGGATCTTGTCCAACGACATCCTTTAGTAAGAGTGCGTTACATGTCATTCTAAATCTTCCTGACTACCTAGAACCAGAGTATATTCTCCAAGTTGGTCACCCCAAAGAACAACCTCGATCGATTGGCAAAGGTGAAGTCGCTAAACTGCCAATAGAAACGATCACGTATTGGGGTGTATTTCCAGAATCTGACTAAAGAGGTTGTATCCCATCTTGGTCAGTAATTAGGGTTCTGATATTTTTACTGGCTCTATTTTGAGGTTCGTAACCTGCATTTGTCTTTGATAGACGATGGTAAGGATACATTCTCGACCTGCCGGGTTGATGACAAATCCCTTTTATTGCACTATATTCAATTTAAAAATATCCCTCAGTGCTTGCTGATCAACCTTTATGTGTACGAGATTAATCAGAACATGGGGCAAGGTGCTCCTCCTCGAATTTGGCTGAAAAGGAGAATATTGTGCCATCAGCTATGTTTCAAGGATGTAGTGTGTCAGCATACAGCACCAAAAAGCCTGTGAACTGCCGTCTCCCAAGAAGGAAAAGAACCAATTGATTAACTTTGACATGCAGGTGCCATGATTCAGGGAAATGCACATTCTTTTGCATCCTTATCTTCTGTTGAAGCTCGCGGCACTGATAGGCAAATTATAGAAGCGTAACAAGGAAATTAGCGAAAGGAGTCGAGATGGAATTTGACCTAAGTCTTATGCAAGGAGCTCAGAAAGCGGTTAAACAATGTATGGGGATTAAGGCTGGTGAGGTTTGTCTTGTCGTTACCGATGACAAATTATCTTCACTCGCCGGGTACTTTGCACAGGCCAGTCGCGAACTACAAGCTGAAACCTTGGTGGTTACCATGATACCGCGCTCGATGCACGGTGAAGAACCGCCAGCACCCATCGGTGGAGCGCTGCTTGGTGCAAACTGTGCCTTTTTGATAACCTCTGCCTCAATGACACACACGAAAGCTAGAGGGATGGCAACGGAAGCAGGCGTTCGCATCGCCAGCATGCCTGGTTTAACAGCTGAGATGATTCGAGGCCCTCTCAACGCGGACTATGAAGATATCGTGCATTTATCCGAAGGATTGGCTGACATACTCAGCCAGGCCACCCAAGCGATCCTCATCTCGGATAGGGGCACTCACTTAACATTCGACCTGAGCGGGCGACAAGCGATCGCTGACTCAGGAATGTTACAACAACCCGGAAAATGGGGTAACTTGCCGGCAGGTGAGAGTTACATCGCCCCGGTTGAGGGCAAGGCCTCTGGCACCCTAGTGATCGACGGGATGATGGCTGGTATCGGCATCCTCAAGGAACCAATTTTGGCCACGGTAAGCGGTGGGAGGTTCGTGAAAATCTCTGGCGGCGAGGAAGCCCACAGGCTTGAAAAGATTCTATCCGAGGCAGATGAAAATGCAGGTAGCATCGCTGAGCTTGGTGTTGGTACAAACCGCCAAGCTGAGCTTATGGGTGCCATCCTGGTTGATGAGAAAGTTTTCGGCACAGTACATGTAGCAATCGGCAACAATGCCTTCATGGGTGGTGCGCAGCATAGCAAGATTCACCTCGACGGTGTAGTCTTAAAACCAACCCTGATTATTGACGGCAAGACGGTTATTGATAGAGGGGAGCATGTTTGGTTGTAAGTCCTCTGAAATTCCACCCCTAAGCCGACCTGATTTTATTTGTCTTGGACAGACAACGAGAACTTCGTGTTCTCGTCCTTACTGGACGATGACTAATATGTTTACATATCGTATACTTTATAATACACATAGCCCATCAACCATTTATTCACCCGACAAGTGCATACAATCATATAGAAAGCAAAAGGAGATGAGATGAGTAAGATTAAGTTCACCCTGTTTTTGTTACTCCTATTATCCATGATGGCTTCGGCATGCGGCGGCGCTCAACCAAGCCCCGTGGCAACTGAAGCCGAGGTTGTCGAGACTGAGCCCGCGGTCGCTGAAACTGAACCCAGCGCCGCCGCAGGGCACAATCCTGACAGTATTGTACGCTGGACCGAGGACTGGCCGACGTATATTGACCCCGCAGTTGGAAACGACTTCTCAGACTCGATGGCGCTGGTTAATCTGTATGACAGCCTAGTCTTTCCACAATTGGACGGCTCAATCATTCCCTGGCTGGCCACCGAATGGACCATTTCTACTGATAGCCTGACATACACCTTCAAACTCCGTGATGATGTCAAGTTCCACAATGGCGATCAGTTAACCGCCGATGACGTGGTCTTCACCGCGGAACGATTCTTAACGATCGGGCAAGGCTACTCATACATGTTTCGAACCAAGGATAAAGATGGCAAGATTATCTCGGGCATAGAGACCGTCAAGGCCCTCGACGATTATACGGTCGAGATCAAGCTGGTTAAGCCGTTTGCCCCCTTTATTTCTGTTCTTGTGCGTTTGTATATCGTCAACAAGGACCAGGTCATGGCGAATATCGACAAGACAGATACAACGTATGGCGAGTTTGGCGACTACGCCAAGACATGGCTTCTGACAAATGACGCCGGCAGTGGTCCGTACATGGTCAAGGAGATGAAGATGGAGGAGTCCGTCCTGGGCGAGAAGTTCGACGGTTACTGGGCAGGTTGGGAAGAGGGCGCGCCTGATTTCTTCAAGGAATTCGCATTTCCCGGCGAGGTTGCCATCCGCACCCTGATGAAGAACAGGGAGGAAGAGACCACGTCCGAGACGCTGCCACCGGAAGGCTATGTCGTCCTGGATGCTATTGAAGGCATCGAAATAGGTGCTTGGCTGGCGCCACATAACCTATCGATCATGATGAACACCAAAAAGGCACCGACAGATGATGTGCATTTCCGAAAAGCGCTGTCATATATCATGGATTACTCTGTGATCGAGACCGACATCTGGCCATCATACATTCAATCCAGAGGACCGGTGCCGCAGACGATCCCCGGTCACGATCCGAACGTGTTCCAATATACGCGAAACATCGATATGGCCAAGGCGGAGCTGGCGTTATCCAAGTACGCCGGGCAAGAGAATATTCCGTTTACGCTCTCCTGGTGTGCCGAAGTACCGGCCGAAGAGCGAGTCGCCCTGCTGTTCCAGACCAACGCGGCGGAGATCGGCGTGAACGTTGAAATCTTCAAGAAACCCTTTGGCTCGATGATCGACGATGCGCAAACACAAGAGACCACCCCGAACGGTTCCATTGTCTATGTTGCGTCCTCTTACAACGAGGCCGGCGCGATGTTAAAGACGATGTATCACTCCAGTTCGCAGGGTACCTGGGAGAACATGGAATGGATTAGTTCACCCGACCTGGATGCTGCCATCGATGATGCACTGTCGACTGTGGACCAGGAGGAGCGCTTCGCCAAGTACGCCGAGATCCAGGCAACCCTGGTTGATCTGGCTCCAGTCATCTGGCTAGCAGACCAAGGGATGGAGTGGGGTTATCAGGACTACCTGATCTGGCCGATCGTTGAGCTGGTCAATGCCAATCAACCGGTTGCACCGGTGATGGGCTATAGTCACTATGTCCATGATATGAAGCTGGATCTGGCTAGAAAGGCCGAATTATTAGGCAAATAAGTAACTGCTCGCCCCTTGTGTGGAAATGTCATTCTGAGGAGCGAAGCGACAAAGAATCCCGTTTTTCTTGTAGGAAAGAGATTCTTCGCTTCGCTCAGAGTGACAATCGTGATCTATTGAGACTTTGGAAAGCTGGCCGACTGGGATGAGGGTGGTGTATTCCACCCTCATCCCTCATCCTCACCTCTTTTTTTGTTTGGTTTCCTAATAAAGGAGAACTTATGAGATTAGGACCCTTTATTTTGCGTAGGTTGGGCCTTTCCATCTTCGTCCTTTTCGGTCTGTCTATCTTAGTCTTCATCATCGCTCGCATCATACCCGGTGATCCGGCGCGGATGGCTCTGGGACCGAGGGCGCCGGTGGAAGTGGTCGAGAGGCTGAGCAAGCAGATGCACCTCGACCGGCCCATTGCGGAGCAATATGTGTTGTGGCTGTGGGACGCGGTCCACGGGGACATGGGAGATTCCCTGCTTACACGCCGACCCGTCTTGCAGGACATCCGCGAGTTCTTACCAGCCACACTTGAGTTGGTTGCCTTCTCCAGTGTGATTATCGCCACACTGGGAATTACGCTCGGCGCTCTATCCGCCATGTATGCGAACACCTGGTTTGACAACCTGGTTCGCCTAATCTCGTATCTGGGTATCGTCACACCAGCCTTTGCCTGGGCCGTTATTTTTATACTCGTCTTTGGCTTTATTTGGAATTTCTTTCCAACTTATGGTCGTCTGAGTGAGAGCATGATTCCGCCACCCTTGGTAACAGGTATGATGACGGTAGACAGCTTGCTCGCCTTCCGGCCGGATGCCTTTTGGGACGCGCTAAGGCATCTGGTCCTGCCTGCAACGGCGCTGGCCTTGGGGCCGATGTCCCAGGCGGCACGCATTACCCGCTCCAGCATGGCCGAGAATCAGAACAGGGACTATATCGGCTCGATGATCGCGTATGGTGTGCCTGATCGGGTTGTGACTTCGAAATACTTACTGAAGCCCTCACTAATACCGACGATCACCGTGATGGGGCTCGACATTGCAGCGATCGTCGGCACGGCCTTCCTGGTTGAGCTGATATTCGCCTATCCGGGTATCTCCCGGTACGGCATACAGACGATGCTGAACAAGGACGTGAACGCGATTGTGGGGGTGGTGCTGGTTCTCGGGTTGGCGTTCGTGACCCTCAACATTGTTGTCGATGTGATTGTGGCCTACCTGGACCCGCGCATCCGGCTGCTGGGTGGGAGGAGTGTCTGAGATGACCGCGACCGAAAAATCTCTGCTCAACACAACTGAAAGCCCGTGGGCCAGGAGGTTGGATTCGTTCAACAAGGCCTGGTACAAATTCTCCAGGAACTGGCTTTCCATCTTGGGCCTGGCGATGGTGCTCGCAATCATCTTCCTGGCTATATTTGCGCCCTATGTGACACCGTACCCGCAGCATGCAGGTAAATTCGTTGACTTCAAGTCCCAGGGGCAGCCGCCGAGCCAGACCCATCTGATGGGCACCGACATATTCGGACGCGATATCCTGACACGGGTGGTCTTTGCTTTCGGTAACGCGCTGTTTATGGCGATCGGCGTGCTGGCTATCACCGTGCCGATCGGAATCCTGACGGGCATGGTGGCTGGGTACTATGTTGGAACCTGGATCGAAACGGTGATCATGCGCGTCACCGATGTGTTCATCAGCATCCCACCACTGATTCTGGCCTTAGCGGTGGCATCGGTGTTGAAGCCGACGCTGATGAACTCGATGATGGCGGTGACCGTGTCCTGGTGGCCCTGGTACACGCGCCTGATGTTCAGCCTGACATCGTCCATCCGTAATGAGTTCTACGTGCAGGCCGCCGAGCTGACGGGCTTTAGCCGGATGCATATTCTGTTTCGGGAAATCCTGCCCAACTGCTCCTCATCGGTCTTTACCAAGATGGCGCTGGACGTGGGGTGGGTGATCCTGGTTGGCGCGGCGCTGAGCTTCGTCGGGCTGGGCGAGCAGCCGCCTGCTGCCGCGTTGGGAACGATGGTGGCTGACGGCGTCAACCGCATGCCTGATCAATGGTGGATCGCTGTTTTTCCGGCTCTGGCGATCATGATCATCGTGCTGGGTTTCAACCTGTTCGGCGACGGGATCCGCGATATGCTGGCTCCAGAGGAGGTCTAGCTGATGGTGGACACACTCCTCGACATTAGGGATCTGCATGTCACGTACCGGGTATACGGTGGGGAATTGAAGGTTCTAAATGGCGTCAACTTCAGAGTCGGGTTTGGTGAGAAGGTTGGGCTGGTCGGCGAGACCGGCTGCGGCAAGACCACAACGGTGAAAGCGGTGCTGCGCATCCTGCCGCGACTGGCGCGCATCCCCCAAGGCGAGATCCTGGTCCATGGCGAAGATGTCATGAAGATGAACAGGCAAAAGCTCGCGGGGCTGCGGGGGCGCGGCCTATCCATGATCTTCCAGGATCCTACATCGGCGCTCAATCCCGTCTTCACCATCGGCCAGCAGCTTTACGATGTGATCCGTTACTCAACCGACGCGAAGGTGGCAGACAAGCGCGAGGTGGCCCTCAGGGCGCTGCGCGAAGCACGCTTGCCCGACGCCGAGCGCATGCTCGATAGCTACCCGGTGCAATTAAGCGGTGGCATGCGGCAGCGAGCCTGTATCGCCTTCGCCATCGCCACGGCTCGCGACCTGCTGATCGCCGACGAGCCGACGACTAACCTGGATGTGACCATCCAGGACCAGGTGCTGCGGTTGATCCGCGACCTGGTGGAACAGAAAGGGACGTCGCTCATCCTGATCACCCATTCGCTCGGACTGGCGCGCGAGACGACCGACCGGGTCTACGTGATGTACGCTGGCAACATGATCGAGATGGCCAGCACTGAGGAGGTGTTCGAGCAGCCTCTGCATCCTTATACACAGGGACTGCTGGCGTCGGTGCCGAGATTGACCGGCGGCGGCTTTGCGGAAGGCATCCCCGGCCGGATTCCGGACTATAAGGACCCACCTCCCGGATGTCGCTTCCATCTGCGGTGTACGCACGCTTTTGAGCCATGTGCCAAAGCCATACCGCCCTCCTTTGACCTGGGCCTCGGGCACTTGGTGGCGTGTTACCTGTATCAGAACGGACGGGAGGGCAGAAGAAATGCCTGAGAGCGGAACCGATAACGAAATCCTGGTCGCCAAAAAGCTGGTTAAGCATTTCCCCATCAATCGTTCTTCGCTCTTTAAGCGGAAGTGGGTTGTGGTGAAGGCGGTAGACGGCATTGATTTCGCCGTGACAAAGGGAGAGTGCTTAGGCTTGGTCGGCGAGTCTGGCTCTGGGAAGAGTACCACGGCCTACATGATTGTCGGGATGTATGGTCCGACGGGCGGTGAGCTCAAGTTTAAGGGAGAGGACATCGCCCGCCCCGCCGTGCAGCGACCGAAGCATCTAAAGAAGGATATCCAGATCATCTTTCAGGATCCCGGCTCGTCGCTGAACCCGCATCGGAGCATCAACGATATTCTGGAGGGACCCCTTCGAGTTCACGGTAGGACTAAGAAGGGCAAGGCGATGAAGCAGCGGGTGCTAGACCTGCTGGACCTGGTTGAGCTGCCAGCGGCCTACCGCTTCAAGTCGCCGGCAACGATCGGTGGCGGTGAGCGCCAAATGGTGGCCATCGCGCGCGCCTTGGCGACGGATCCGTCGTTCATCGTTCTGGATGAACCCACGTCGGCGCTGGATGTGTCGGTGCAGGCCAAGATCATCAACATGCTGATGCGGATACAGAAGCAATTCGATCTGACGTTTCTGTTCATCACGCACGACCTGAGTCTGATGAGGAACGTGGCAACACGCATAGCCATCATGTATTTGGGCAAGATCGCAGAGATCGCTCCAGCAGCGGACTTTTTTGAGACCCCCTTGCACCCGTACACACAGATGCTGCTCTCATCCATTCCGGTGGTGACGAAGGCGGAGATGGCGCTGAGGCCTGACAAGATTCGTTCGGTCGGCGAGATCCCGAGCCCCGTCGACGTGCCACCCGGATGCAGCTTCAACACGCGCTGCCCGCTCAAGCAGGAGCGGTGCTTTACCGACGATCCCGTCATGAGGGAGATTTCTCCCGGGCATTTCGTACGATGTCATTTTGTCTAGAGGCTCAAAATGACGGGGTTATGACATGAACCGTAGGATTTGGAAAAGGGCCTCGTTGTGGAAATGGTTCAATCCGTGGGATCATCTTTGAATAGTTATCGTATCTTATAAACCATAAATCAGGAGGATAAATCATGCCAACGACATTGGATCTTGAAATCGGTGCTGCTGCATACAAGGTCGCTCGGGATTTGACGGGCCTCAAGAAGGGCGAGAGCTTTCTGATCACGATCGACTCAATGGGTTACTGGCGGTTAGCAGAGGAAACAGCCAAGGCAGCTGAAGCGCTGGGTGCCAAGGTGATGGTTGCGTACCACACGACTCCCCCAGGATATGGCAAGGTCGGCGACCCTTACCTCCCAGATAGCCTTAAGGCGGCGATCCCAGAGACGGATGTCTGGGTAGAATATAACAACCAGTGGCTTCTGTACTCATCGCCATGGGAGAAAGCGCTAACCAATCCAAAGCGTGTTCGCTACCTGTTTCTGGGTGGTTTGAACGAAGATCAATTCGTGCGCTGTGTGGGCAAAGTGGACCTTAACCTGCAGCGCGAGTTTCAGACAACATTGGTGAATTTGACCTTGAGCGGAAAGAAGATGCGGATTACAAATTCCGCTGGAACTGATGTGAGCTTTGAGAATGTAGCGGGCCGACCGGTTACCAACGAAGGTTGGGCATTGGAACCTGGAGCGCACTTCCTGATGGGTCAAATCGGCTGGGCTCCCTTAGAGGAATCGATCAACGGTACGATCGCTTATAATGGCTCCTTTTCTGGTGGGGGAGAGGCTGACCTGGGAATATTGAAGGAGCCTGTGCTGTTCCACGTTGAAAAAGGCATCTGCGTTGAGATAACCGGTGGTGCAAACGCAAGCTTTCTGAGAGGTTGGTTCGCGCGCCTAAATGACCCATTGATGTTCCATGCAGCACATGTATGTTACGGATTCAACCCTGGCGCCAAATTATCAGGTTTATGCACTGAGGATGAGCGTGTGTGGGGCTCAACCGAGTGGGGCTTTGGTTATCAGGGACCATTCTTCAAGGGGAAAGGCAATAATGCCATATCACATATAGACGGCATTTGCTTAAACTCATCGGTGTGGATCGATGACCAACAGATCATGGACGAAGGTCGATTGACTCACTCGAAGTTGGCGGATTTAGCTGCGAAAATGGGCAAACAGTAATAACCAAAACCACAAGATGATGCGACAGCATAAAGCGATATAGAGAAATACAAATAAACATTTTTTGCAACGACATATCTCTAGATCTTCGTGATTCCACATTAACTTAGGTTATAAGGAGCTAAGAATGCCGACATCGTTGGATTTGGAAGTGGCAGTGGCGGCGCACAAGGTGGTGAATGAGTTGTGCGCTGTAAAGCCGGGAGAAAGCCTGCTGGTTACGGTGGATTCAGCTGGGTCGTTCCGGATTGCTGAGGAGATTGCCAAAGCGGGAGAGGTGGTTGGGGCAAAGGTGATGCTAGCCTGGCATTCCACACCTATCGGCGTAGGCAAGGTTGGCGAAAAGTACTTACCTGATGCATTGCATGCGGCCATCCCAAATACGGATGTATGGATAGAAGTCAACAATCAGTGGTTGGGATATTCCACACCGTATGAGAATGCGTTAGTACCACCGAGACGAGTGCGTTACCTTTGTCTGGATGGATTGAACGAAGATCGGATCGTGCGTCTTATTGGTAAGGTAGATTTGAGGATGCAGGATGCGTTCCAGAGTAAGGTCGTTCAGTTGACGAAGCAGGCAAGGAAGATGCATATCACGACGCCAGCGGGAACAAAAGTGAGCTTCGAAAACGATCCGAAGCGCCCTGTGATGAGCGAGCTATGGTGCCATACGTCCGGCGCACACTTCCTGCTAGGTCAAATCGCCTGGGCGCCAATCGAGAAGAGCATCAACGGTGAAATCGTATTTGACGGCTCATTCTATGGCGGAGCGCCGGCAGACCTGCCCACATTGAGCGAGCCGATCACGTTTCACGTTCAAAAGGGCGTGTGCAAGGATATCACTGGCGGGGAGGAGGCGAAGCTGGTCAGTGGGTGGATGAAGTCGCTGAACGATCTCAACATGTATCATGAAGCCCACATTTGCTATGGATTTAATCCGGGCGCTAGACCGTCCGGTATCTGCGTTGAAGATGAGCGTATCTGGGGCGTGACAGAATGGGGTTTTGGCCATCAGGGCATCCAGTTCCATGCTGATGGAAAGTCAGCGGTCTCGCACCTGGACGGGATTTGTCTGAATTCGTCTGTCTGGCAGGATGATGTGCAGGTCTTGGATATGGGTCGAGTAGTGCATCCAGAGCTTGTCGATCTGGCCTCTCGCCTTGGGAAGTAGCAAACATCTAAATCCATCACGAAGCAGCAACATCGTGGATTGCTCAATGAACTATCCTGGAGGACATCAACATGCGTATTGGGATTGATGTGGGAGGCACAAACACTGATGCTGTCCTGATGGACGGCCGGACAATCCTTGGTGCAGTCAAGACACCAACCACACCGAATGTCACGGATGGTATCGTCACTGCCTTACAGATGCTGATCGAACAGACGGAACTGAATCCGGCGAATATCATGGCGGTAATGCTTGGCACAACCCACTTTACAAACGCTGTGGTCGAGCGACTTCACCTAAGCCCAACAGGGGTTATCCGCATTGCACTTCCGGCGACTGAGGCATTACCTCCGATGACTGACTGGCCTAAGGATCTGCGAGATGCCATTGGCAACCATTATTTCTTGGTTAAAGGAGGGTATGAGTTCGATGGCCGCGAGATCGCATCATTTGACTCGATGGAAGTGCGCCAGGTGGCGAAGCAGATCTTAGACCGCGGCATCACTTCGGTAGCTATAAGTTGTGTGTTCTCACCGATCAATGATGAACAGGAGAAGCAAGCAGCTGAAATCGTGCGCGAAGTCATCCCGAACGCGCATGTCACCCTGTCTTCCGCTATTGGACACTTAGGGCTCCTTGAGCGTGAGAACGCGGCTATCATCAACGCCTGCCTTTCAGAGGTAGCGAAGCGGATTGTAGCTGGCTTTGAGGCGGCACTACGACAGATAAATATCACAGCACCGTTCTATCTTAGCCAGAACGACGGGACGCTTATGGCCTCCGCGTATGCACAGGAGTATCCGGTGCTCACGTTTACAAGTGGGCCGACGAACAGTATGCGCGGAGCGGCTTTCTTATCGGGACTCAAGGATGCGCTCGTGATCGATGTGGGCGGCACGACCTCTGATGTAGGGATGCTACTGAATGGCTTTCCGCGGGTGGCGTCGCAGGCAGTCGATATCGGTGGTGTGCGGTCGAACTTCCGTATGCCGGATGTATATTCCTTCGGGTTAGGCGGTGGGAGCATCGTCCGTACAAATCCGATCAAGGTCGGTCCGCAGAGTGTAGGATATGAGTTGATCACCAAAGGCATGATCTTCGGCGGTGATGTCCTCACAACAACGGACATTGTTGTGGCAGCTGGCTACCATGATATTGGTGACCGGGAGCGCGTACACCATATTGGCAAACCTCTGATCGAGGGCGTGTTGGACATCATTGGAGAGATGGTAAACATCTCAGTCGATCGCATGAAGACAAGTGCTGCGCCCATCCCGGTGGTTTTGGTGGGTGGTGGAAGCATCCTGATTGTTCGACCGATTAGAGGTGCATCAGAGATCATTATGCCGGAGAATCATGCAGTTGCTAATGCTATCGGCGCGGCCATCGCACAGGTAGGCGGTGAGGTGGATCGGGTTTTTTCACTGGAAGTCATAAGTCGTGAGGAGGCACTGAATCAGGCCAAGAACGAAGCAGTAAATAAGGCTATAAAAGCTGGTGCTGATCCGGCAACTGTGGAGGTCGTGGAAGTAGAAGAGATACCGCTAGCCTATCTGCCAGGCAACGCAACACGCATTGCAGTTAAGGCGGTTGGCGATCTGGCAATGGCTTAACTTATGTGGATATGTCGGTCTTTAGGAGGTTATTGTCCATGCGCATGCTTACGGAACAACACATTGATGATCTCGCACTCGGTGCCGCTGTTTTAGGGACTGGTGGGGGAGGCGATCCGCATATCGGTCGGTTGTTAGCAATTGAAGCAATCCGTAAGTACGGACCTGTCAAGATGCTCACTCTGGACGAAATCGGCGATAACGAGCTCGTAGTGCCGGCAGCAATGATGGGCGCACCAACAGTTATGGTAGAAAAGATTCCAAACGGTCGAGAAATCGTGGCTGCCTTCAAGGCATTGGCTGGATATCTTGGTCAACCGATCGCAGCTGTAATGTCGATTGAGGCGGGTGGCCTTAACTCGATAATGCCGATCTCCGTTGCAGCGGAGATGGGCTTGCCATTAGTCGACTGCGATGGCATGGGTAGGGCTTTCCCAGAAATACAGATGGTTACACACACTATTTTTGGCGTGAGTGCGACGCCAATGGCTATGGCTGATGAGAAGGGTAATACGGTGCTGATCAATACAATTGATAACCACTGGACCGAACGGTTCTCCCGCAGCATAACGGTGGACATGGGCGGCTCAGCGCTGATCGCTTTGTATGCAGCAACTGGAAAACAGCTAAAAGAGCTGGCTGTGCGCGGGACGATGACCTATGCTGAGGAGATTGGTAAGACGGTAAGGCTTGCCCGACAGCAGGAGGCGAACCCAGTAGAAGCAGTTCGCCGGATCACTGGTGGGTTCCAGGCCTTCAAGGGTAAAGTCGTCGATCTCCAGCGGCGGACGGTTGGTGGCTTTGCGCGCGGAGAGACGCACCTGGACGGACTAGATGAATACAATGGCTCGAAGATGATAATTCATTTTCAGAACGAACATCTGGTGGCGATGCGCGACGAGCAATATGTGGTGACAGTGCCCGACCTGATCACTGTCCTGGATGTGGACACTGGTGAGCCAATCACCACTGAGGGACTTCGTTATGGTTTCCGAGTAGTGGTGATCGGTATCCCATGTGATTCACGTTGGCGGACGCAGAAGGGGTTAGAATTAGTTGGTCCGCGCTATTTTGGATATGATATAGACTACGTACCGGTAGAGCAGAGACTGGGTTAGATAGCATGCAATAGACGGTATACTAACCAAGTCGATATCTCTTCGATCTATTACTGATATAGAAAAATATCCTGCGCAGATATAAGGATGGTCAAGGGTTTCCAATCTACAACACAAAGCCGATTTAGACATTTATTAGTATCGGCTTTAATATTGTTAGCTTTTGTCGTTGCATTTGTATATTGGCAGAGCATCAGGGGGAGTAATGCGCAAATCAGTGTCGGACCAAATAAGGGGCTGATCGCACCAGATTTCTCGGTGGAAACACCCGATGGTGAGGTAGTAAGACTCAGTGACTTCCACGGCAAAAAATCCTCTTGAATTTCTTTGCCACATGGTGTGGTCCATGCAAAGAGGAAGCATCCCATTTAAAAAGCAGCTTATGAGTGCAATAGTGATGAAGTAGTTTTTCTCGGCGTGACCTTCCAAGACACGACGGAGTCAGTACGTGTTTTTGCTGAAGAGCATGAGTTACCCTTCCTATTGATATTGGATAACTCGGGCGACGTCGGGCAGGCCTACCAGGTGTGGGGTTTGCCGACGTCTTTCTATATACGGGCTGATGGCATTGTCCATTACGCAGTGAAAGGGCCGATGTCGAAGGAGCTGATAGAACTGGCTCTGGAGGTGATGCCAGAGCCGTAAATAAATAGGCTCAACAAGTAGCGGTGGTGAATTTTCACAACTATGGAGAAAATTGGCTTCATCCTCAGATACACCACTCCGTATCCTGATTATCACGGTTTAGGCATACGATAACTTAAGAATTTATCAGTCAATCACCAACCTGGCTGAAAACGCCAGGTTTTTTTCTTGTGCATTGTGTCCCGTAATACAAATTCTTCGGGCCGCACATGGGTGTGCTCTACGGGCGCTACGACCTGCTCGACCGCCTCACGGCCTACAGGGTCCGTCCCGCCCCTAAGGACCCGCCGGGCAAGTTCGAGACCGGCACGGGTAACTTCGAGGGCATGGCGGGAGCTCTCGGGGCACTGGAGTATATCGAATGGGTGGGTGAAACCTTCGGTGCCGAGCATGCTGGGCACTATTCAAATGAATATACCGGACGGCGCCTGAGCTTCAAGTTGGGCATGTCCGCCATCCGCAGCTACGAGTTCGAATTAAGCCGGGCACTGCTGGATATCCTGGCGGAAACGCCGGGGGTGATGGTGTATGGCATCAAGGACACCAAACGTTTGGAGGAGCGCGTCCCTACTACCGCGTTCACGTTGGCCGGCAAATCGCCCCGCCAGGTGGCCGAAGAGCTAGATGAAGATAATATCTACGTATGGGATGGGAACTATTATGCCTTAGAGGTGACCACCCACCTGGGTTTGGAGGATAAGGGCGACATGG
>CAZXPK010000042.1:3308-25196 GCA_964642565.1 uncultured Anaerolineaceae bacterium | reverse complement strand
GGTAGCGAAATTCCTTGTCGGGTAAGTTCCGACCCGCACGAACGGTGTAACAACTGGAACAGTGTCTCAACGAGGGACCCGGTGAAATTGAAATACGAGTGAAGATGCTCGTTACCCGCAGCAGGACAAAAAGACCCCGTGGAGCTTTACTGCATCTTGGCATTGAGTTTGGGCATTGTCTGTGTAGCATAGGTGGGAGACTTTGAAGCTGGGGCGCTAGCCTCGGTGGAGTCATCAATGAAATACCACCCTGACGATGTTTAGACCCTAACCCCATTCCGTAATCCGGATGGGGGACCGTGCCAGGTGGGCAGTTTGACTGGGGCGGTCGCCTCCTAAAAAGTAACGGAGGCGCCCAAAGGTTCCCTCAGGCTGAATGGAAACCAGCCGGAGAGTGTAAAGGCATAAGGGAGCTTGACTGCAAGACCAACGCGTCGAGCAGAGGCGAAAGCCGGGCTTAGTGATCCCACGGTACTGTGTGGAAGGGCCGTGGCTTACCGGACAAAAGCTACCCCGGGGATAACAGGCTGGTGAGGCCCAAGAGTTCATATCGACGGCCTCGCTCGGCACCTCGATGTCGGCTCATCGCATCCTGGGGCTGGATAAGGTCCCAAGGGTTGGGCTGTTCGCCCATTAAAGCGATACGCGAGCTGGGTTCAGACCGTCGTGAGACAGGTCGGTCTCTATCCGCTGTGGGCGCAAGGGATTTGAGAGGAGCTGCCCCTAGTACGAGAGGACCGGGGTGGACAGACCTCTGGTGTGCCAGTTGTCGTGCCAACGGCATCGCTGGGTAGCTACGTCTGGCAGAGATAACCGCTGAAAGCATCTAAGTGGGAAACTCGCCTCAAGATTAGATCCCTCATCCCATTAAGGGAGTAAGGCCGCAGGAAGACTACCTGCTTTGATAGGCAGCATGTGTAAGCGCAGCAATGCGTTCAGCTTAGCTGTACTAATGGCCGAGGGCTTAATCACGTGGTACGGAGAACTCGACACTTTTCGTAGTGTGAAAATCGCAATGGCGAAAATCGCAAGCGTGATCATAAATTACTATTTGGTTGGTACTTAACAAGTAAATAGAGTCTCTTGGTGATTGGAGCGACAGGGGTACACCCGGCCACATCCCGAACCCGCTCGTTAAGCCTGTCAGCGCCGATGGTACTTGGTGGGTAACTGCCTGGGAGAGTAGGTCATTGCCAAGAGACTTTATTATTTTTAAACCCCCTGATGTTAAAATTAAGCCATGCTAGAACAATGCATTCCAATTCCGACCTCCCTGAAGCCATATTTTCAGGAATATGATTTGGAGGATTTACACTTGCGCCGTGATGCCGATTTAATCATCCAGCGTACGCTAGAGTTCGGTAATTGGGTTGAGATACGATGGCTGTTTCAAACTTACCGGCGAGAACGCATCCGGCGTTTCCTGCGTGAACACGGAGAGCGCTGGCTGAAACCGGTTACATTTAATTATTGGCGCAAGCTGTTAGGTTTACGCCGCTGGAAACCAGCGCCGTTTCGCTCAGGGGAATTATGGCGTCCTTAAGCCTACCCCATTTCCCGGTCAGCGCGGTCCGTGCCTTGGCTTACTTCGCGGATACAGACACCTTGCCCATGCCGCGTATGCTGGATCATACACCATGGTCGAGAATGAAGAAATTCTTAGAGCATCAGGCGATTGAAGCTGGACAGATGAACCTTGGGGATCTGTGGATGGCTAATTGAGCAGTTGAAGCCGGCTAATATGTTCATTGAAATTGACAGAAACCAATACTTCGATTAAAATCGGGACGACGTTAAGAAATCGCTCTTTAGGATGGATGGTATACGAGGATATATTATCAAAGACTGAACACAGGATTGCACTCAATACCTGGCTCGGCTGAGAGCGTGAACGTCAGCCGGGTTTTTTTGCCCAAACGCCCGGCAAACCAGGATATTGAAAGAGCAAGGAGGTGAGGAAGTTGACAACGGTAAATCTACGCCCGAACGAATCGCAAGACGCGTTGCTCAAGCGCTTTCGCAAGAAGGTTGCCAAAAGCGGCATCTTGAGCACGGTTCGCCGCAAGCGCTGGTTCGTGTCGAAAAGCGAGCTGCGCCGGATTCAAAAGAAAAAGGCCATTCGCCGTATTAGGCGAAAGGAACGCCCAGAGACCGAGTGAGCTCATTTGAGCAAGTGGTTCTGCTGCATTGAATGGGCAGCGAGCCAATTAGTCAGGAGGCATGCATGACGAAAGAGGAAGATAAGATTGTCGTCGAAGGCACGGTGATTGAAGCCTTGCCAGGGACACAATTTAAAGTACGCCTTGAGACTGGCCATGAAGTCTTGGCTTATCTCTCGGGGAAGATGCGCAAGTATTATATCCGCATCCTGTTGGGAGATAGTGTGCGGGTGGAGATGTCACCCTATGATCTCACCCGTGGCCGGATCGTTTACCGTCACAAGAAAGCACACGAAGGAGAGCCTGAAGTCCTCTAGCCTGCATCCCTTGCCATTATTAATACGACACGAGCGGACGTTACGCGCCCGCTCGTTTATTTTTAACACACTTTGGATTTAGCTGGATTTAGATAAAATCTGGGTTGAAAGAGTTGAGCACCTTCATATAATTAGCACGTTCGAACACATCCGGGTCTGCTACCGCACCCTGGCTCATGCTGCCATGCATTTGCTTGACTGATTCATACTCGTGTGCAATCATCCACTCTTCCATGCCGGTCAGGATTTGCTGAATAGCCTGGGTCCCGCGTTTGAGTAGAGCTGATGTGCTCATAGCGACATTGGCACCTGCCATAATGGCTTTGATGGCATCCTCGGGGGTATGCACACCGCTGGTCAGGGCAAGATCAGCTTTCACCTTCCCATACAGGATGGCAATCCAGCGCAGTGGCAGGCGCAGGTCATCAGAATTGCTCAGCACCAGGTTGGGGACTACTTCAAGATTCTCCAGGTCCATATCAGGTTGGTAAAAGCGGTTAAAAAGCACCAGCCCGTTGGCACCAGCCTGCACCAGGTGAGTGGCGAAGTTAGGCAGGGCGGTGAAGAAGGGTGCAAGCTTGACCGCCAGGGGTGTCTTGACTTTAGCACGGATATTGCTCACCAGCGTGAGGTAGTTATCTTCGATCTGGCTGCTGGTGAGGTCGACATCGGTGGGCAAATAATACAGGTTGAGTTCCAGTGCATCCGCGCCAGCCTCTTGGATCTTGTGGGCATATTCGATCCAACCACCAGTGGAAACGCCGTTCAAGCTGCCCATCACGGGAATGTTAACCGCCAGCTTGGTTTTCTCTAACGTCTCGATGTACTTATCGGGGGCCAGGCTGTATCTGCCAATATCCGGAAAGTAAGTCAGCGCTTCAGCGAAGGATTCTGTGCCCCGATTGAGGAAATAGTCCAGCTCCAGGCTCTCGTGGATGATTTGTTCTTCGAAGAGCGAGTACATCACGACGGCTGAAATGCCAGCCTGCTCCATACGCTTCACATTATCAACCTTCTCAGAAAGTGGCGAGGGCGAAGCTACCAGAGGATTCTTTAGCTTAAGACCGAGGTAAGTAGTGGTGAGATCGACCATGGTTTATCTCCTTATTTTCCCTTGATTAGTCATTACCGTCGTTGTTTCCATAATGCATGGCAGCCATCTGCTTGTAGAGCTCCCAGCGAGATTTTACATCCTGCTGAGCCTGTTTTAGCAGCATCTCAGCGCGTTGCTCATCACTCTGCACCAGCATCTTGTAGCGGGTCTCATTATAGGCATATTGTTCCAATGGAATGGACGGATCTTTCGAGTCGATGATAAGCGGATTCTTACCCTCTTCGACCAGTTTCGGATTATAGCGGTAGAGTGGCCAGTAACCGGATTGGACTGCCAGCTTTTGTTGCTCCAAGCCCTTGCGCATATCAATACCATGGTTAATGCAATGACTGTAAGCGATGATCAGGGATGGGCCTTCGTGGGCATCTGCCTCGAGGAAAGCATTCAGGGTTTGCTGGTCACTGGCACCCATCGCTACACGGGCGACGTACACATACCCGTATGACATGGCGATCAATCCCAAATCCTTCTTGGGCATACCCTTGCCATTGGCGGCGAACTTTGCCACCGCTGCACGTGGGGTCGACTTGGACGACTGCCCACCGGTGTTCGAATACACTTCGGTGTCCAACACTAGCATGTTTACTTTTCGTCCCATTGCCAACACATGGTCCAGGCCTCCATAGCCGATATCATAAGCCCAACCATCACCGCCCAAGATCCAAACACTCTTGCGTACCAATAGATCTGCCAGGCTAAGCATATCGCGCGCCCTGGGGTCTTTCACTCCTTGCAGACGTGCTTTGAGCAATGCAACGCGCTCACGTTGTTCTTTTATGCCAGCTTCAGTGCTTTGATCAGCGCTGAGCAGACCGGTCATCAGTGGTTCTCCAACCAGGCTGGCCAGCTGCGGCAGCAGCTCACGGGCATATTCGTTCTGCTTATCCAAGGTCAGGCGGAAACCGAGACCGAACTCGGCATTATCTTCGAATAGTGAGTTTGACCAGGATGGGCCGCGACCATCTTGATTTACTGTCCATGGTGTGGTGGGCAGGTTGCCGCCGTAAATCGAGGAGCAACCCGTTGCATTGGCTACCATCAGTCGGTCACCGAAAAGCTGGGTAAGCAGCTTGACGTAAGGCGTCTCACCACATCCAGTGCATGCCAACGAAAACTCAAACAAGGGTTCCAATAGCTGGGTATTCTTCAATGTCCGCATGTTGATCTGCGAACGATCCGCAATGGGTAAAGTCTGGAAGAACTCCCAGTTGGTGCGTTCCTGCTCGCGGATGGGCAATTGCTCGACCAGATTAAGTGCTTTTCGGCCGACCTGGGTCTTGTCTTTAGCAGGGCAAGTTTCCACACACAGGGCACAACCAGTACAGTCCTCGGTTGATACCTGGACGGAATATTTGGTATTGGGGAACTCCTTGAACTTGGCATCCATCGACTTGAAAGCGGCAGGAGCTTTATCAAGGTATTGCGGCTCATAGATTTTTGCACGAATGACCGCATGGGGGCAGACGAAAACGCACTTGCCACACTGAATGCACAGGTCAGGCACCCATTCAGGCACCTCCAGCGCAATGTTGCGCTTTTCCCATTGGGTTGTGCCGGAGGGGTAAGTGCCATCCACTGGGAAAGCACTTACGGGTAGCTCATCGCCTTCAAGCCCAATAATCTTGCCTAACACGTTCTTGACGAACTCGGGGGCATTTTCAGGCACATGCGGGCGGCGGGTGATGGTGCTGGTGACCGTGCCAGGCACTTTTACTTCATGTAGATTCGCCAGGGTCTGGTCGACCGCTTCGAAGTTCTTGTTGATCACAGCCTCGCCGCGTTTCCAATAAGTCTTTTTGATGCTTTTCTTGATCTCGGTAATGGCTTCATCACGCGGCAACACGCCACTGATGGCGAAGAAACAAGTCTGCATGATGGTATTGATGCGCACCCCCATCCCGGTATTCTTGGCCACTTCGTAAGCGTTGATGACAAAAAAGCGCAGTTTTTTCTTTAGGATTACCTCCTGCACCTCACGCGGCAGATAATCCCATACCTCATCTGGTCCGTAGAGGCTGTTTAAGAGGAAGACGCCACCCTGCATGGCGAACCTGAGCACGTCGAAGCGCTCGAGGAAGTTAAACTGGTGGCAGGCCACAAACTGCGCGTGGCTGATCAGGTAGGGGGCACGTATAGGCTTGGGGCCGAAACGCAGGTGTGAGATGGTGTTGCCGCCCGATTTCTTCGAGTCATACACGAAGTATCCCTGGGCATAATTATCGGTTTCTTCACCGATGATCTTGATCGAGTTCTTATTGGCACCCACTGTGCCATCAGCACCCAGACCCCAGAACACGCAGCGGGTCGTTTCGGGTGATTCAATATTGAAATCAGGATCATATTCCAGGCTGGTGTAAGAAACATCGTCAGTGATACCTACGGTGAAGTGATTTTTCGGCTGAGATTTAATCATCTCATCGAACACACCCTTGACCATCGCCGGCGTAAATTCCTTGGATGATAGTCCATATCGACCACCAACGACTTTGATCTGCCGGCCGCCCTCAAAGACAGCATTGACCACATCCAGGTAGAGCGGATCGCCGGCCGCACCAGGTTCCTTCGTCCGGTCCAGCACTGCCACCGTCTTGACCGTATTGGGAAGTGCATTTAGCAGGTGTTCATTGGAGAACGGGCGGTATAAGCGTACTTTTACAACGCCCACTTTTTCGCCATGTTGGTTCAGGTAAAGGGCTGTTTCACCAGCAGTTTCAGCGCCGGAGCCCATCATGATAATAACCCGTTCAGCATCGGGAGCACCGATATAATCAAACAGGTTATATTTCCGCCCAACTGAGGAGGCAAACTTGTCCATTGACTTTTGCACGATCCCAAGGCACGCCGTGTAGAATGGGTTGACCGTCTCGCGACCCTGGAAATATACATCGGGGTTCTGAGCGGTACCACGAATATAAGGATGGTCGGGTGAGAGAGCACGCGCCCGGTGAGCCTGCACCAGCTCATCAGAGATCATTCCACGAATCTCGTCATCGCTGAGCATCTCAATTTTGTTGACCTCAGCTGAGGTGCGGAAGCCATCGAAGAAATGCAGGAAGGGTATGCGAGATTCCAGGGTAGCTGCCTGGGCAATCAGGGCGAAGTCATGGGCCTCCTGCACCGAGCAGGAAGCCAGCAGGGCGAAGCCTGTGGAACGAGTGGCCATCACGTCCGAATGGTCACCGAAGATCGAGAGAGCATGTACAGCCAGGGAGCGCGCCGAGACGTGAAACACCGTCGAGGTCAGCTCACCAGCAATCTTGTACATATTGGGGATCATGAGCAACAATCCCTGTGAGGCGGTGAATGTGGTGCTGAGGGCACCGGCTTGCAGTGCCCCATGCACGGCGCCTGCCGCGCCACCTTCAGATTGCATTTCGATCACCAACGGGATTGTCCCCCATAGGTTCGGACGCCTGTGGGCTGACCACTCATCGGCGAACTCTCCCATTGTGGAGGAGGGGGTGATCGGGTAGATCGCAATCACCTCGCTTATCTTGTGGGCGACATAGGCAGTCGCTTCATTTCCATCGATATTGGCGGTTTGCTTTTTCATTAAAAATACTCCATATTTGGTATGCGTAAGTTGCGCTAGAGATCTAGGATGATCCAATAGACCAACTTACTAGTTTAGCCGTACTACAGTGAAAGAGACAGTTATATATGGCATAAAAATCACCTGTCCCCTGTCATATTTCAATTTCATTTGGCAGTCAGAGTGTTCCTTGTAAAATTGCATGGCAACAAAATTGCCATTCAATTTTGTGCTATACTTTAATCATGAGTGAGAACCAGCCTGTCTGGATTAATTGGGCGCGTGCATTGCAACGCTGGGGGATAAGAGAAGGTGTTGCTTCGGTGCTGGAGGCAGCAGGCTCCCTGAGTGTATTGTTCGCACAGATACTGTACCTGAGCCAACCCCTGCTTTCTGGCATTGTATCGTCCCATTCACTTCATGCATTTGCACAGATACTCGAAAACCCCAAAGACCGGCAGGAATTTGTATCCTTCTTAAGGGAGGTACCCACCCGTGGAACAGGTGCTTAATTCAGTCACTAATTACCTGGGTTTATTATTTATCCTGTTATGTCTGGGTCTGGTTTTATTCTATCTCTTATCAGATCGTACTCGAGCTAAGCTCAACTTACGGGGCATCCAGGCTTTCAGCCACTTTCGGCGTGAGGTCGATCTTGCTGTGGAAGCAGGTAAACGACTTCATATCTCACTTGGTCGCGGAAATATCAACGATTTGCAGGGTGGTTCTGCCTTCATCGGCCTCACCATCCTTGACCGGTGTGCCCGGGCAGCCTCAAACAGCGACCGGCCTCCGGTGACGACATCAGGCGATGGGGTAATCACCATCCTCAGTCAGGATACCTTACAAAGTACGTACCGCAGCCTGGCGGCTGAGGAGCGTTATGATCCCACAAATGCACGCCTGACCGGTCTTACCCCCATGGCCTATGCTGCTGGAGCCATGCCTGCCATCCATGATGAGCAAATCTCCGCCAATATCTTTATTGGTCATTTTGGGACGGAGATAGCCTTACTAACTGAAGCGGGCGAGCGCAGCCGATCTCTGACCGCGGCGGGTAGTGACAGCCTCCCTGCTCAAGCTGTCTTATATGCCACCTCTGATGAGCCTTTATTAGGTGAAGAGCTTTATGCGGCAGGTGCATATCTTGGAGCGGGAGCGGGGCATTCAGCCAGCTTACGCATGCAGGACATCGTACGCTGGGTGCTGGTGGTTGCGATCGTGATCGGGGCGATCCTTAAGCTACTGGGAATATTGTCGTGAAGAAAATTCTACCCATTACAAATGCAATAATTGCCGTTATCTCTGGTTTGTTTGTTTTATCAGGATATTTTTTCCCCGGAGCGTTTGGGGGCATTCAATCCACTCTGATTGGATGGGCAATCATCCTGGCTGCATTTGCCTTGCTGTTAGGCATATTTAACCTGGCGATGGTCCATCGGAAAAAGATAGGTAGTGAAGGACCGGATAGGGTCTATAGTATCGTATTGCTGATATCTTTGTTTACCACAATTCTCATCGTCACTGTCAGCGGCCCGACGGGATCATGGTCGCTGTGGGTATTTAATACCTTTCAAGTACCTGTAGAAGTAAGTTTGTTGGCAGTCTTAGCGGTTGTGCTAGTGTATGCCGGGGCGCGTCTGCTCGCTCGCCGACCGAAATGGAACACCATATTATTCCTGGTGACCGTGCTGGTGGTTTTGTTGGGGTCTGTCCCGCTATTCTTGATCGGCGAGATTACCCCGCTAAGCGTCGTGCGGGGTTGGTTAACCCAAGTCCCTGCTATTGCTGGGGCGCGAGGTCTCTTGTTGGGCGTTGCCCTGGGAACGGTAGCTACTGGCTTACGCATTCTAATTGGGGTTGATCGCCCTTATGGTGAATAGAGCATGACTGATATTATCTGTCCATTATGCGGCAAGCCTAATCCACCCGATCTGGATGAGTGTATGTATTGCCAGGCGCCGTTAAAATCCGGGGGGTTTATCCTTCCTTCTCAAGGCAAGGGTGAAGCAAGTCCATTTCTTTCATCCTCTAAAAAAACGGGTGAAGCAGAAAACCAGGCTCCCGAACCAGGAGCCCCATCTGGTTCGGAACAAAACATCCCTGATTGGCTCAAACAAACCGAGGCTGGTTTTCTAGACCAGTCAGATGTTAAACCTGAAGAACCTTCCTCCGATGAGTTTTCGGAACAGTTAGATTCTTTATTAGCCCCACCTTTTACCCCTCCAAACGCGCAGAAAAACGCAATCGATGATGATTGGCTGGCGAGCTTGCTGGATGAAGCTGGTGTAGGTAAGCCTGAAGGGCCAAGCTTGCAAGAAGAAACACCGGAAGAGACTCAGGAAGAGTCGCTAGAAGAGCAAGAGCCTGGGTCAGAGATTTATAAGGAAGGTTCCGAGGCTGCAGTTGAAGGATCGACCGAAGAAGAGCAACCCACACCTTCCCAGCCCACAGAAAAACCTGAGTGGTTAAAAAACCTGGAAGCATCATCCACGATTAAGCTGGAAGGTGAATTATTCTCCACTGAACCAAAGCAAAAGGAAACCGCGGGTGCTGAAACTGTTGAGGAAAAGGGTCAGGATCAACCATCACTTCCAGAATGGATAGCAAAGTCAGGTTATGTAGAAACCCCATCAAGCCCAGAGGAACCAGAACCCCAAATCGCTCCAGGCGAACTCCCTAAATGGTTAGAAGCTCTCCGCCCCACAGAGGCAGTATCGCCTACTGGCCCAGTTGAAGACTTATCAGGTGCAGATATTGTTACAGCAGGCCCTCTGGTGGGCTTACGCGGAGTGATATCGGCTCACCCATCAGCCATACGGGCGCAGAAACCGCCCACCTACTCTATAAAATTGCGGGTTACAGATGAACAGCAAGCACGCGTGCAGATGATGGAAGAATTACTGGCTGATGAAGAGAAACCCAAGCCATTGCCACCCCAACCCATCATCACTACTCGAAATATCTTTCGATTGATTGTTGCGGTTGTTTTATTGCTGCCCATGGTATGGATGATCATCAGCAGAAGCCAACAGACATCAACCCCACAACCCGGCAATATTCCTGGGGTGGTCGATTTTACCCAACAGATACAGGTGTTGCCTTCAGGGGCACCAGTCCTGATGGCTTTTGATTATGAAGCTGGTTTCTCGGGCGAATTGAATATCGCCATTACTAACGTGCTCACTCAGCTGATGAATAAAAGCGCATATTTGACCCTGGTCGCGACGACCCCATCAGGCCCGGCATTGGCAGAAAGTATTATTAAGAACGCCAGCTCAAGTTTGGCAGGAACCCCAGGATCTTATTCGAATTATGCAAACCTTGGCTATATTCCCGGTGGTACATTGGGTTTACTCGGGTTGGCTACATCCCCCAGAAATTTATTACCCTACTCGCTAGCGGGTGACAATGTTTGGGCAGGGGCGCCATTGAATACGATAGGGAGCATTAAAGACTTCTCGGCTGTGATCGTAATGACGAATGACCCAGATACAGCCCGGATTTGGATAGAACAAATCGGCCCACAGCTTCAGGAGGCAGGTACACCACTTTTAATAGTTACAAGCACCCAGGCTGAACCGCTGATTCGCCCATATTACGAGTCCACACCGGCTCAAGTTCAGGGTTTGATAGCTGGCTTGGCGGGTGGTGTGGCTTACGGTCGTACGGTTGGCAACATCCAGCAAAATGGTATTTGGGATGCTTTTAGCGTGGGAGTCACAGTTTCAATTTTGATCATTCTGATTGGCAGTATCGCCGGTGTAGTAGTAAAGATGCTAGCAGCAAGTAAGAAGAAGGAGACCTAGGAGAGACCATGTTGGAGCGCATCAGCCAGCTGGCTGACCCAATCGGAGCTATTATCGGCTTCTTGCTGACCATTATGGTACTCAGTTATATCATCGGTGATAATGCCCTGTTCCGGCTGGTAATCCATATTTTCATCGGTGTAGCTTCGGGTTATGCAGCGGTCTTGATTCTATATAATGTGATCTGGTTCCAGGTACTTGTACCTGTTTTACAAATATTCACCACAGGGAAAACGGACGGATTGGTCACTTATGCTGTCCGTGTGGCACCCGCGGTAATATTGGGAATTTGGATGCTGACCAAGGCATCACCACGCTTGGCACGTTGGGGAACGCCGGTGTTGGCTTTTCTGACTGGGGTTGGGGCGGCTACCGTGGTCGCTGGAGCGGTTCGAGGGACGATATTCCCTCAGGTTGGAGCATCGGTAAATTTGCTTAATATCCAATCAGCTCCAGCCGAGTTAAACAAATTAGTCGGTTGGTTCATCAACGGTCTGATCATCTTGGCGGGAACCGTAGCGACACTCATCTACTTCCAGTTTGGCATCAAGCGTCAAGAGGAGGGAGTGCCAGTTCAACATTCGATATTTATGGAATACATCTCTACGGTCGGACAGGGATTCATAGTTGTCACCTTGGGAGTCCTGTTTACCGGCGTATATATTGCTGCCCTCACAGCACTGATTGATCGAATTCGTTTTCTTTGGGATATCATTCTTCGTTTCATCTGATAGTTAATCAACATGCCAACCTCACTCATTGATGCTGACTCGGTCCTTGCAATAGAAATCGGAACTGTTTCCACGCGAGTGATCCTTTTCGATGTCGTTGAGGGACGTTATCGTTTTTTAGGACAGGGCAGTGTGCCGACTACGTTGGGCGCGCCCTTCAATGACGTCAGTGTGGGCGTGAAGGAAGCCTTGGATCAGTTACACGATATCACGGGTCGGGTCTTATTTGATGCTGGAGGGCAGATTGTAATCCCTTCCCAACCGAACGGGTCCGGGGTGGATGCGTGTGTAGCGACTGTATCCGTCGGACCTCCCCTAAAAGTGGTGGCGATTGGCTTATTAGAGGACGTCTCCACGGAGAGTGCAAAGAATCTGGCTTCCACCACTTACGCTCGCGTGGTGGAGACAATGAGCCTGAATGACCGGCGTGGAAGCGTTGCCAGATTGGATACCATCCTGCAGATTCGCCCAGACCTGATCATAGTCGCGGGAGGGATTGAAGGTGGTGCGAAGGCATCGGTAGTTAACCTGCTCGAAGCGGTTGGTCTGGCTTGTTATTTGATGCCCAAAGGCCAGCTTCCAGAAGTGCTGTATGCAGGCAACTCAGAACTGGATAAAGAAGTACAGGAAACGATCGGTACCCTGGCAAATTTACACATAGCACCAAATGTCCGCCAGTCCTATGAGAGCGAACAGCTTACACCCTCTCAGCCTGCCCTGGCTCAAGTATTTCGGCTGGTGCGCTCCCGCCAGATCCGGGGCATTCAGGAAGTGGATTTATGGACTGGCAATCATTTAATGCCAGCTGCAACTGCCTTCGGAAGAACCATTCGCTATATCAGCAAGGAATACGCCCACACCCATAAGGGTGTTTTGGGGGTAGATGTTGGTGCCTCAGCAACGACTGTGGCTTCGGCATTTTCCGGAGATTTACGATTAAGTATCCACCCAGGGCTTGGATTGGGAGAGAACCTTCCGGAGATCCTCAATATGTGTTCTTTGAGTGATATTATGCGCTGGATCTCGGTTGATGTCTCTGATAAATACGTGCGCGATTATATCTATAATAAAGCGATATACCCCGCGAGCTTACCCATTACGATTGATGAATTGGCTCTCGAGCAAGCACTTGCCTGCCAGGCAATGCAGCTAGCGGTTAAACAAGCCAGTAAGGCCTATCCTCCCGAAATTCCAGGGTCGATGCCTGGTCTTCTACCGTGGTTTGAGCCGATCATCGCTTCAGGCAGCGTTATCACCAAGGCACCGTCACGTAACCAGGCATTGATGATGATCCTGAATGGCCTTCAACCAACTGGCGTAACCACTATTGCTTTGGATCGTAATAATTTAGCACCCTCCTTGGGGGCAACAGCCAGTGTGACCCCGCTATTGACCATCCAGTCATTGGATGCAACGAATTTCGTTAACTTGTGCACGATTATCTCCCCTGTTGGAAATGCACCTCTTGGAACACCAATCCTGCGCGTCCGCATAACCAGTGATGATGGTAGTGTGTCTGAGCTGGAAGTACAGCATGGTTCCCTGGCTGGAATTAGATTACCCTTGGGGCAAGCTGCAACGCTGCATCTGACACCGCTGCACCGGTTTGATGTAGGCATGGGTGGCTTTGGCAGAGGTGGCACGATCAAGGTGATTGGTGGTGTATTGGGTGTAGTGATTGATGCCCGCGGTAGACCTCTACGAATGCCGGCGGAACCCGGTCGAAGGCGCGAATTGCTAAATAACTGGCTGGCGACTACGGGTTCTGGACAACATTAATGGTAATCAACGCGCACGCCCTGTTTGGACCTCAGTTTCATGCAAAGCGTGCTTTGGAGAAGTGAAAATGCAAGCACAGATCACCCACATCCTACCTGGCGTAGCAATCCGGCGTGAAAGAATAATGCCGGCGGGTGGACGGATTATTGCCCGACGGGGTCAGGAAGTGAACCCGGCTGATGTTGTAGCTGAAGCGATGCTCCGTCCGGAACATCTATTATTAGATATCGGAAGGGGTTTGGGTCTGGCACCCAGTGAAGCCGATCATTATATTCAACACAGAGCCGGAGATGAAGTGGGGGAGGGCGATGTAATTGCAGGTCCCGTCGGTATTGGGCGCCGTGTAGTGCGTGCACCAAAATCTGGTACCGTAGTGCTGGCAGGCGATGGACAGGTGCTGCTGGAATTGGAAGGGGAATTCTCTGCGCTCAAAGCAGGCTATGCAGGTTTAGTTACAGATATAATTGATGATCGAGGCGTGGTCATCGAATCAGTAGGCTCGCTTATTCAAGGAGTGTGGGGTAATGGCAAGATCAACTATGGGTTATTAAAAATCCTGGCACATGCCCCCGACGAACTGGTCACCCCTGCCATGATGGATGTCAGCTTACGGGGTGCGGTGGTCATGGCGTGTTACTGCGAAGACGAAAAAGTGCTCACCTCAGCAGAAGACCTGCCCGTTCGCGGTATGATCCTCGCAAGTATGGATTCAGCATTGGTACCTGTAGCTTTGAGCGTGAGCTATCCAATCATGCTAGTTGAAGGTTTTGGGAAACTACCCATGAACCAGGATGCGTTTAACATCTTGATTTCTGGTACGATGCGAGAAGTGTCAGTGAATGCTGAACCTTGGAATCGTATTGCAAATACGCGACCCGAGGTAGTCATCTCTCTGCCAGATGGAGTACTCCCTGCGATTCCCACCGATTCGGCTGCTTTTGCCATTGGTCAAACAGTCCGAGTGGTCAGCGCTCCATACAAAAGTCAGGTTGGCACACTAACCAACCTGTTACCAGGTTTATCGGTTTTACCAAGTGGTCTACGAGCGCAGGCAGCAGGAGTTCGTTTATTGAATGGAGACACCGTCCAGGTCCCCCTGGCAAATCTCGAGATAATCGGGTGAAGATCCATCACCCAAAATGGATTAGTAAGGAGAGAGTACTATGGCCTTTACAGACATGAACGATGTCGAACAGGAACTTGGAGAAGAGAAGCCACCTGAAAGAAATGGCAACCGCACTTTTTTAATTATCGCAGGCACTTTGGGGGGAATTATGGTTTTGGCGTTACTTTGCATTGCCGGGCTGGCATTATTACGTTATTTACCCAGCCAAAGAGCTGCACAAAATGCAAGTGCTACCAATGCCGCCCAGGCTACCGCGATTGCTTTTGCGGCTAGCCAAACCGCATCTGCTCCCACTGCCACCGCCACCAGGCGACCTACATTCACCCCAACCAATACTCTGTCTCCCACGAATACACCGGTCATAGTTCTAGCTCCCACCAAATCACCTACGATCGACATTGCTATTGCCACGCGTAATGCTTTGCTCACCCAGATAGCGGTGACAGCAGCGGCAGGAGGGACAAAAGTCTCGGCAACACCCCCACGACCAACCACGACCGCCCTTCCAGTCACAGGGATTGCTGATGAGCTGGGCACACCTGGTCTTATCATAGCTGCATTTGTTTTTGTGGTGATCATCTTCTTAATGCGTAGATTGAGGACAGCATCCTAGAGGATTCAGCGTCATTAAATTAAAAGATTGGGATCGGAGAGGTATCACACGCCTGAACGATCCCAATCTTTATTATTTAAATACCTCATGCAAGCTGGGTAGCTATCTGTTCACCATACCCGAGTAATGCTTGTACCATTTGGGGTGAGCGACCCTCGGCATAAACCCTTAACACTGGTTCTGTGCCAGACGGTCGGATTAGCATCCAGGAACCATCCGCGATCAGGTACTTGACCCCATCAATCGTCGAAACGCCAGATACTTTTTCTCCCCCAATTTCAACCGGTGCGTCTTCCACCAACATATGGCTCATTGCCTGTTTTGAAACAGGGTGGCTCAGGCGTAGGTCAGTACGTTGGTAGAAGGCTGGTCCCACTTCCTTCAGGAGATCTTCCACCAGCTCATAAAGCGGTACACCGGATGTGGCGACGATCTCCAGCAATAATAGACCCATCAAAATACCGTCACCCTCAGGAATGTGTCCATGGAACGAGATACCCCCTGACTCCTCCCCACCGATCAAAACATCTCCCTTGAGCATATAATCTGCGATGTGGTTGAATCCGACCGGTGTCTCATGCATGGTGAGCCCATACCGCTCTGCCAGTCGATCAATCATGCTGGAGGTGGATACCGTTCGGATAACCGGACCCCGCCAGCCCCGTTTTTCAACCAGATAGCGCAAGGATAACGCCATAATTTTATGCGGGTCGACGAAGTTTCCCCTCCCATCCATGGCACCAATGCGATCGGCATCACCATCGGTCACCAATCCCAGGTCCCCCATGCCCATGCTGATGGCACTGGCGAGTGCTCCCAGGTAGCGGCTGATCGGTTCGGGGTGGACCCCACCGAAACCAGGGTTCATCTCGGCGCGGATCTCCTGAACCTCGCAGCCTGTACCTTGCAGAATGCCTTTAATGACCCCTCGACCGGAGCCATACATTGAATCAACAACCACCCGTTGAGGACTCTCAGCGATGAGATCGAAATTGATCAGCTTGCGTACGTGGTCGTAATAAGGGGGAAGCGGGTTAAAGCGTTGAATCAACCCTGCCTGACGTGCCTGTTCAAAGTCCATTTGGTTGGGACCGCGGCCGCGCTCCTCGTTATCATTCAAATACACTTCCACCCTCCGGCATTGTTCGGGCAGTGCAGAACCACCATACGCTGCTTTTAACTTAACACCGTTATAGCGTGGCGCATTGTGTGAGGCAGTAATCATCACCCCACCGATGGCGCCTTGTTGACGAACCGCGAATGAGATCACTGGGGTGGGTGCATCTGATTGCGCAAGGACGACCGTGTAACCATTGGCTGCCAGGACGCGTGCGATATCCACAGCATACCGGTCAGAGAGAAAACGTGTATCATAACCCACCACCATTTTGTGTGGATCGACATTCGTTACTACGGTATTACCATTCAACCAGTGTTCCGACCCAACAGCATCCGCGATTGCCTGCCCGACCAGGCGTAGATTGTGAAAGGTGAAAGTATCTGAAATGACGGCACGCCAGCCATCAGTGCCAAAGTGTATGGGCATCGAAGCATCCTCCTGAAATGGATAAACGTGGGATAGATTCTATCACAAGCAAATATTTCCACCAATTAGCCTTATTGATCATCTGGTACACATCGTGCATCGATATCTACGAAAAGCATCGTTCATGCTACAATCATATTATGCCTGAAGATAAACAGCAAATTCTCTCAATGCTCAAGAATATAAATCTATTCGTTGGGCTGGATAGTGAGCAGCTCGATCGAGTGGCAGCGCTCGTCCAACCGCTGCTCTTGAAGGAGGGGGAAACCTTGCGTCTGGATGGGAAGTTCTTCCCGTTTTACATTGTCGTTACCGGGAAAGTGCGTTATACCCAACCGATAAAAGGAAGCCGGGGACAGAGCTATGTACTTAAACACGGGGATTTTTTTGGTGCAGATGTGGTTTTTCGCGGTAACCTGAAGTTATTTAGCCTGGTGGCACTAAAGCCAGCACTGCTCTTCAGCTTTCAAGTCGAGGCACTGCGCTCGTTGCTGAACACCATCCCCGCGTTAACCAAGAATATAAAAAAGCAATTATCCTGGTACAAGCTGATCCATTCAAAACCATTCAGCTGGCTGGGGGAAGAAGAAACCGTAAAGGTCGTCTGCCGGAAGCATCCTGCATACCTGTTTGTCGTCGAGCTTGCTCCGCTAGCGGTTGCTTGGGTTGGGGTAATCGTGATCCTTTTTGCCACCCAGCTTTCGACTGCTTCCTTTCGTCTGGCAGTAGGATGGCTTGGGACGGCGGTGGTGGGAGCGGCAGGTTTATGGGCAATCTGGCGCTTTTTTGATTGGGGGAATGATTTCTATATCATCACTGACGAGCGGATCGTGTGGTTGGAACGCACGATTGGGCTTTATGACAGCCGGCAGGAGGCTCCACTGGTAGCGATTAAAGCCGGCGAGACAAAATCCAGTTTTCTTGGGCGTTCGCTAGGCTTCGGTGATGTGATCACGCAAACATTCATGGGGCAAGTATTCTTTCGCCATGTTGGTAACCCAGGGGAGATCAAGAATCTGATCGACCAGGAGCACAAGCTGGCGATCGAGCGCCAGATGACTACGGATATTCATACTATCGAAGGGACGATCAGGCAAAAGATTGAGCCTTCACAAGCTGTAACTGTCCCGATGAGCGTGACGGCTCGCGCACCAGAGGTGGTAACAAGCAGCGCATCCATACAGGAAACAAAGCTCATCCCCGCGCAATTAAATTTTTGGCAGTCACTTCTGGCACGCTTTCAGACCAGGTGGGAAACCAATGGAATGATCACCTATCGCAAGCACTTGTACGTGCTATTCACAATGACCTGGCTGCCGGTGGCATGTGCACTGGGGTTGACAGTTGGGACAGGGTTGCTTTATTATTGGCGGGCGAATGACCTGATCAGTCTCCTCACCCCAGGATTGATCCTGCTGATTGGCATTGCCCTGACAGTCCTCGCTTTTCTCTGGTGGTTATATAAATTTGTGGATTGGAGCAATGATATCTATCGCGTGACCGCCGATAAGATTATCGATAGTGAGCGCAAGCCCCTAGGGGATGAAATTACGAAATCTGCCCCGTTGGAGAATATCATCGGTTTGGATTACGAGCGCCTGGGATTTTTGGGGGTTGTGTTGAATTTCGGTAATGTGATCATCAATGTCGGTACAGACAACAAATTCATCTTCTACGGGATTCATAACCCGGCACGCGCTCAAAGGGATATTTTCAACTACATGTTTGAACATCGGCGCAGGAAGCAACAGACTGATACCTTGCAGGAACAGGAGCGGGTCTCCAACTATATTGCCGCTTACCATCGCCAGGCAGAAAACATCCGCCAATCCAAAAAACCTCCCCAAATTTGACCAAATTCGGGTAAAATAGCCCCCATGACTGTACGAGAAATTGTTACCCTTCCGCAAACCATCTTGCGGCATAAGGCTCATAAAGTGAGTGATTTTGGGCCTGACTTCCAAATTCTGGTCGAAGATATGGTGGATACCATGCGCGTTGCCCCGGGTGTCGGATTGGCAGCCCCTCAGGTAGGTGAATCGATACGTTTGATCGTCGTTGAATATGGCGATGAAGAAAATGAAGAGCTTCCACCCAAACTGTATGTCATGACGAACCCCGAGATTACCCGCGCCTCCGAGGATACACTGGTTGACACGGAAGGATGCCTGTCCATCCCGGGAATTCAAGGGGATGTGAAGCGCTTCGTAGCTGTGACTGTTAAGGGATTGAACCGGCATGGTCGACCAATGACCGTCAAAGCCAAAGGCTGGTTGGCGCGCATCTTCCAGCACGAGATCGATCACGTGGATGGCATCCTGTTTGTCGACCGGGCCGAAAAACTCTGGCAGGCTGAGGAACATCAGGGACAGGTTGTCCCAGACAAGGTATAAATTTACCTGGAAATTGACCTGCACCAGACCTGCGAAACCCTGCTCTTTTGATATAATTTAAACACATTTGGAATGCCACGGCGAATCTCATCCGTGGCATTTGCATGATTGGTTGAGGAAATGCGGCTTACCCATCTATCACTTACCAATTTTCGCAATTTTACCCGCTTGGATATGGACATGCCGAGCGGAACGGTCATGCTGGTGGGGGATAATGCCCAGGGCAAGACCAGTTTGCTTGAAGCGATATATTTTCTGGCAACATTAACTTCGTTCCATGCCAGCAGTGATAAGCAGCTGATCAATTTTATCGAGGCGCGCCAGAACCTGGCGGTGGGGCGGATTGTGGCTGATTTTTCCCGAGGGGTAGAGGACCACCGTATGGAAGTACGCATCATTCAGGAACCTAATGGTCAGAATGGCAGTACGCACCTGCGTAAAGAAGTGCTTCTGGATGGAGTTAAGCGTAAAACCGGTGAGGCGATCGGGCAGTTTAATGCCGTCCTATTTTTACCCCAGATGATGGGCGTGATTGAAGGTGGGCCGGAAGAACGTCGCCGTTACCTGAACCTGGCATTAGCACAGGTGATTTCACATTATCAAACCGCACTGGCTGAATACAATAAGGCGCTTTTACAGCGCAATGCCTTGCTGAAACAGCTTTACGAACGAAAGGGTGACACATCACAGCTGGATTATTGGGACGATCAGATCGCCACCTTCGGAGCCCAGCTGATCCATGCCCGTATCCGGGCAGTGCAAGAGCTGGAGAGGCTGGCAGCCCGCACGCATCGTGAGCTTACCCATGCCAATGAGGTGCTACGCTTGAGTTACCAGCCAGCCTATGATCCCCTGCCACAGACACCCGGGCAGTTCGCATTGCCTTTGGATGCAGCCGTGGACCGTGCGGGTTTTTCTCAGGAACAAATCTGTAAAGGTTTTTTGGAATGCCTGCAAAAGTTGCGACTGGAAGAGATTGCACGCGGCATCACCACTATCGGACCGCACCGGGATGAGTTGCGCTTTTTGTCGAATGGGATCGATCTGGGGACGTATGGCTCACGCGGCCAGGCCCGATCAGCCATATTGGCGTTAAAGATCGCCGAGGTCGCTTGGATGCACACCAAGAGCGGGCACTGGCCCATCTTGCTGTTGGATGAAGTGCTGGCAGAACTGGACACGCAGCGCCGGTTTGACCTGTTGGAAAGATTGAACCAATCGGAGCAAGTGCTGCTTTCCACCACCGATATGGATTTGTTTACTCCCGAGTTTGTTCAAAAAGCGAGCGTTTGGCGGGTGGCTGGCGGCAGGGTGGAAAAGGATTCATCCCCCAAGTTATAAGGGGCGCTTAGCAGGCACCCCCACCTTGCGTGGGTATCCGCTGGGGGTGGCAGCCACTTTATCAATCACCACCAGATAACGTTCTTCAACCACACCGGGTAACGTAACCGGAAGTAGCTGGCGCAGGTGACCGCCCAGCACTCGCAGGGCATGTTCAGCGGAGTGCGCCTCTGCCGGACCGCTTTCGCCCTTCATGGCAAGCATGCCTCCTCCCACCCGCACGAGTGGCAGCAGATATTCTGCCAGAACCGGTAGGATGGCGACAGCCCGGGCGACCGACCAGTCATATTGCTCGCGGTAAGCTGGATCCTGTCCAAGGGTTTCGGCGCGCTCCTGGACCACCTCCACCCCCTGCAGGTCGAGGATCTTAACCACGTGGCGACAAAACTCAGCTTTCTTTCCAACGGATTCCACCAGGGTGAGCTGCATCTTTGGATATATGATCTTGATTGGGATTCCCGGGAACCCAGCACCTGTGCCGATATCGATCAGCCGTCCAACGGGAGTCTCACGCATTGCCAGGAAACAGGTGAGTGAATCCAGGAAATGCTTGATGTGGATCTCCTGGGGGTCACGGATGGCGGTCAGGTTGAAGCGTGTGTTCCAATCTACCAGTTCACGTTCGTAAAGGGAGAGGGCCGAAAGCTGTGAACGTGAGAGACGCAGTCCCAGCTGGCGGTTTGCATATTGGCTCAGTACCTGCATGATTTCAAATTATACACGCAACATTTGCCTGGCATGAGACTTGCAATGGGTTTGGCAGCAGTTCGAAGATCCTCGAAGATGATCGTAAAACTGGATGAACCCAATGAAGCGCTTGTTATCCATAATCGCTTTGGTTACATTGCTGATGCTTGTTGATTTCTCTCCGGTACAAGGAGATTCGCTTCCTGATTCTGCTTATATTTCCGGAGTGAGTGGGCATGCCCAGGGTTATTCACTCTCCTGTGAGGCGCGCTCCGCTGCTGACTGGGCTGCCTTTTGGGGTGTAAGTATCGGAGAGACTGAATTTCTGGAAGCTCTGCCCAATTCTGACAACCCGGATGAGGGCTATGTAGGTGACCCGAATGATGCCTGGGGGCGTATCCCACCGCATGGATATGGGGCGCATGCCGGTCCGGTGGCAGAGACTTTGCGAGATTTCGGGGTGAAAGCAGAAGCGCGCAATGACCTGAGTTGGGATGACCTGCGGGAAGAGATCAATGCCGGTCGCCCGGTGATTGTATGGATAATTGGGCAGATGTGGGGTGGGCTACCAGTGGAATATGAAGCCGAGGATGGGAGCACCGCCAGGGTGGCAGGCTTTGAGCATACTATGATCCTTACCGGTTATAGCTCGGATAGCGTTCAGGTGGTGGACGCATATTCCGGCCAGTACCAGACGTACTGGCTGAACTCATTCCTGAATTCCTGGGCAGTGTTGGGTAA
>CAZXPK010000042.1:0-3208 GCA_964642565.1 uncultured Anaerolineaceae bacterium | reverse complement strand
AGTACCAGACGTACTGGCTGAACTCATTCCTGAATTCCTGGGCAGTGTTGGGTAACATGGCGGTACTTGGTTCAGCAGAGGTGGCCACTATTGATGGCCCTCCACCTGAAGCCCATGGGGAATCCTACACCGTACAAAAGGATGATTACCTGATCGCGCTGGCAAAGCGCTTTGGTATCTCCTGGATGGAGCTTGCCCAACTGAACTCTGTTGTCTATCCATTCACCATTTTACCAGGTCAGGTGCTACAGCTGCCTGGAGGAGAAGCGCAAGACGTTGAGCCCGTGTCACAACCTGAGCCAAAGCCAGAGCCTACTGAGCCTACCCCCACGATACCGGTGATTAATTACCAGGTACGCTTACCCTTGGTTCAGCGAAACATTACTAATGGACTTGTGCTTTCCGAAGAGATCACTCCTACTGTGTCAGCACCCATCGAGACGGTCATTGTCCTACACAGCGAACCATTGCTCAACCTTGCCTATAGCGTCGATACGGATTGGTGGGTGTTGGCTGAATTGAACAACCTTCAATTCCCTTATGTTGTCCACCCAGGTCAGGTGCTCAGGCTTAGATAGCAGGCCGATAGGAAGTAGCTGGTGAGTGACACCGCAATAGGTATAGGTCCGTTTGTCTTGATACGAGTTCAATCTGATAAATACGATAATTATAATAAATGAGCTGTCCGTGACCATTAACTGGACAGCTCATGAGGTTTATCTGGTAGGCTTACGCTTCGGGGGCAGGGGGTGGAGCGACCTTTGGCTTGCGGCCTCTCCTCACCAGGCTCACAATTCCCCAAATGATCAGGCCGATGGGTACAAAGATAACCAAAAGGATGGGGAGATACAGGATCGCCAGACGGATGCCGAAGTTTGCTAAAGATTGCAGGGCGTTGATCAGCGATTGCAGCGCTTCCTTGGCAACACCGGCGGGCTGCCATCCGGCAATGCTGATGGGCTGCACTGCGGCATTGGCTATTAGCTGAACACTAACAGAAGACAGAGCGGCTGACTGCTCGTAATACTTCATCTGACCCTTGATCAGCTCAATTTGTTCTCGCACCGAGACCAGCTGCGAATAAACCGAGAGCACATCCTCGGTCTTCGTTGCGGAAGCCATGATTTCCTGGAGTTGTTTTTCAGCCGCCTGCAGGTTGGTCAGGCGTGAATTCAAGTCGGTGTATTCGGCGGTCACATCCTGGCTGGACTTGTTCTCACTGATGATCGGCTGGTCGGTCTCAGCCTTGATGGTGGTCAGGGCTTCGTCCAGCTTTTCAGCTGGCACACGGATGGTCATGGAGACCTGTGGTACTTTGACACCGTTGCTCAGGGATTGCTGGTACATGTCGGCAGAGACAACGAACCCACCCATCGATTCAGCCATGTGCGAGATGGTATCCATCGACTTTAGCGGGTCATTTACCGCGATGGACAGCGAGGCATTCTTGATCACCAACCGCTCGACCGAGGCAGCGGTCTGTTCGAGGGAATAAGCGCTCTTTTCCCCCGAGACTGCTGCTCTATCTGCTGATTCGAGACTCATAATCTCTGGTGCGGCACCGGGCAGCTCGGGTGAAGTGAAGTTGCTGGTTTTTGCAGCGCAGGCTGCCAGTAGCAGGGAAATAATAACCAGGGCGAACGATATTTTTTTAACCATGGGCTCCTCCTTGGAGTGATGACTATCCTTAAAACGCCCTCGCTGAGTAGAATGTTCCCAAGTGGGTATTTAATAAGGCCAATCTTCTACCATCCCGCGGACAATCGAGTGATGTGGCGTTCAGGCAGGCTGTCTTTGCGCATCCGTTCCTGGACGCTAAGGATATCGTATTCTACCCGGTGCCACTCCCAGGTGTAATCAGTGAGGTTCAGGATGGCATAGGCGGCACGCGGATCGCGGTCACGCGGCTGCCCCACCGAACCCGGGTTGAGTATGGCGCGTGGGGCGAGGGTCATCTGTGAGGTGTGTTCGGGCACAATCAATTGGGCGGTCAGCCGGTCGTCTGGCAGGTAATAAATCACCGGCAGGTGGGTATGACCGACGAAGCAGTAGGGGCTATCGAAGAATTCAAAGCTGACCGTGGCTGAGCGCGTGTCGAGCAGGTATTCCCAGACCGGTCGGAATGGGCTGCCATGCACTAGGGTAATGTATTCTAGATTGACTCGCTCCGGCAAGTTCTTAAGATACTCCTTATTGGCCGGAGTGAGCCGTTCTTGCGTCCACAGGACGGTCTTGCGGGCTTCGGGATTGAAAGCATCCACTTCGATGCTGCTCACAGCGGCTGCATCATGATTGCCCATGATGCACTGCAGATCGGGCAGCTGAGAGATGCGCTCGACGCATTCGTTCGGGTCTGGGCCATAACCCACCAGATCACCCAGGCACCAGGCGGCATCGAACTGGCCGGCATCAGTGAGCACGGCTTCGAGAGCGGTGAGGTTGGCGTGGATATCAGAAATGATCAGAGTGCGCATTGAATAATGTTAGCATGAAAAGCACCTATTAGCAATTCCCGAGAAGAGCAATCGAGACAGGTTAGCCATATCGAGAAATGCGCTCGATACTGGTTAGCAATTGGCAGAGAAAATGTTGTCGGCCGTAGTTGAGGGCAGAATAATACACATATAAACGATGATAAGGCTGTTATGTGAAATGGAATTATTATTGGGACCTTTATCATTCAGAAAAAGGATTATCTGGCTGGGATAAGATGATAATCACCCTGCTCCAATCATAGAAATCATTAAATCCTAAAAATCATAGTTCAGACAAGCATTGTTTAGGCACCCTCACTCCATCCTCGGCGGTCCCTGGCGCAGGCGGGCAGCTGCCTGCTCTTCAGTAGCTTCCCACAAACCTTCGACAAACCAGGTGGCACCCGCATTCGACCACTCCTGGAGCCTGTCTCTAACCTGGGTTTGGTCTAGATCGCCTGTTTTTCCCTCGACAACATAATCAAACGGCGTTTTAAGGGTGCGGTTAGATTCAATATCGGCTTTCATCTGGCGCAGATCTTCGGGGGTCACTTCCTCAAACTCGCCTTTTGAATTCATTTTCTGCGGAAGGAGCCCATCGCACTTCAGGATACGACGCATCGATTTCATGCGTGGCCAGATGCCCGGCACCCACAGAGGGATGCGTGGTTGCTGGAGGGGCTTGGGCGGGTAGTACATCTCATCTAGCTGGGTCAACTTGAGATGGAAATGTT
>CAZXPK010000041.1:0-25605 GCA_964642565.1 uncultured Anaerolineaceae bacterium | reverse complement strand
ACCACTGCAAACTACCTGCCGCGGAGAGCATCACACCCATAAAGTGCCACATCCCCGGCACGGCATGGCAGAAGGCATGTAACCGTCCTTCGGGTTCAATCAGTGCGGAGGGCGTGGTGGCAAAGACCACGCCGCTGGTGCCTATCGTCAGCCCAATGATGCCTGGCTTAACCGCGCCCACGCCAACGGCTTGCGCCGACTGGTCGCCTCCACCTGCCATGACGGGGGTGCCAGCTTTTAGTCCGGTAGCATCAGAAACAGCTGGGGTAAGATGTCCGGTTATCTGTGGCCCCTCATAAAGCGGTGGCAGCCAGCTGCGGGGAATGCCTAGAGCTGATAAAATTTCACCAGACCAGTCGCGCTCATTTAGGTTGAACAGGACAGTCCCTGACCCATCCGCCTTGTCCATGGCGAAATCCCCGGTGAGCTTATAGCGAACAAAATCCTTCGGCAATAGCACATGCGTGGCCTTTGCGTAGATTTCCGGCTCGTTTTCCTTGACCCATAGGATCTTTGGAGCAGTGAAACCGGTCAAAGCCAGGTTGCCAGTAATCTGGATGAATTTCTCTCGCCCGATACGCCGGTGAATTTCGTTGCATTGCACCTGGGTGCGCTGGTCGTTCCACAAAATGGCGGGACGCAGGACCTCTCCCGCAGCATCGAGCAAGACCAGCCCGTGCATCTGTCCTGTCAGGCCAATGCCAGCGACGGTTTCGGCTTTCACACCCACCTTTTTCAAAACAGAACGGATACTCACACAGGCCGCCTGCCACCATTCCGTTGGATTCTGTTCAGACCAGAGCGGCCGGGGCGTTTGCAGTGTATGAGGTGATGAAGCAACTGCCACCACTCCGCCAGCTTCATCGAATAACAACGCCTTACTGCTGGTTGTGGATATATCGATACCTAGAAAATAACTTTTCGTACTCATCTTTACTGATGGGTTATCGAACGCCGAGAAGCAAATCAATGGTCAATTGGTCAAGCCGTTCATACTTCAGACCCCGATCGGAGATAGCTTTGCGGTCAAAAGATTTCGACTTAAGTGCAGTAGCTTTTGCGGATGTGTAGCTGCCTAAGTATGTACCCATCTCATCATCAACGGTGTTGATTTCCGCTAACAGCGCCTGGATCTCCTGATCTGCATTGAATTGGGCGGCTTTCTCCTTCAGGATGAGATAGGTACGCATACAGCCGCGTGCGAAATCTTTGACACCTTCGTAATCCTCAGTTCGGTAAGCATGGGCATCGAAGTGACGCGATCCAGAATACTTGACATCTTCGAGAAATTTAACCAGGAAGAACGCAGCCTTCAAGTCACGTGAGCCAAAGCGCAAGTCCTGGTCATAGCGACCGGGATACTGGTCGTTCAGATCGATGTGGAAGAGCTTGCCCGCTTCCCAGGCCTGGGCCACACCATGCATGAAATTGATGCCGGCCATCTGCTCATGAGCCACCTCGGGATTGACACCGACCATTTCCGGATGGTCGAGTGTGGCAATGAACGCCAACATGTGTCCTGTGGTCGGGTTGTAGATATCCCCGCGCGGTTCGTTCGGCTTGGCTTCAAGGGCGAATCTGAGATCGTATTTCTTGTCGAGGGCATATTCACACAGGAAGTTCATGGCTTCGCGGTTGCGCTTGATCGCATCTAACGGATTCTTGCTGGAATCCGTTTCCGTGCCTTCGCGCCCACCCCAGAAGACATAGGTTTTCGCACCAAATTCCACACCTAAATCTATGGCCTTCATCGTCTTTTGGAGGGCATACGCGCGCACCTTCGCATCGTTGCTGGTGAATGCGCCATCCTTAAAAACCGGGTCGCTGAACAAATTGGTGGTCGCCATTGGAACGACCAGCCCTGTATCAGCCAGCGCTTTGCGGAAGTTTTTTTTGATAACGTCGGCTTCAGCAGGTGTAGCATCGATCGGGATCAAGTCGTTGTCGTGGAAGTTGACGCCATACGCACGGACTTCTCCCAACAGATGAACCAGCTCAGCTGGAGATTTTTGCTCACGTGTGGCATTGCCAAACGGGTCTACACCACGATTACCAACAGTCCATAGACCAAATGTAAATTTGTGTTCGGGTTTCGCTGAGTAATCAGACATGGGAGCTCCTTATTATAGTAATTATTGAATTTTAAATTCCTCACTGACAGGCTGGGGTGCTCCAAGCGCCACCCCACGCGCGCCGGGGGAGCAGCCGCCTGCCGTTAATCGGTATTTGCCCGGCTCCAACTTTCGCCGGCCATCTTCGTCAACAATCATCAGCATTTCAGACTTGACGTTAAATGAGTAGATATAGTTATTTAATAATATTAGAACTTTTCTCCGAACTAAAGTTAATAGATTCGGTTACTGCATTACTCCACTGCCAAGAATGATGCGCTTGAGAGAGAGCATGCAGGTTACATTCATTAATGCCTGGGCTATATAAACACTCTCCAGACTTCATTCAAGGTTTAGCGAAATCTCTTGGCCATTGTAATTAAGTAAGTGCGAATTTTCACGGCTTCCACCTTTTGAAAAAAGCGTTACATTAAAACTTATCGCGCTTTTCATACCTGGATATGCTCCATTACGTTCTTGTAAGGTGAGACGCTGCAAAGCTTCATTCCAAACGATACGAACGGTCGCAAATTCCCCATTTTCATAGTTGTAGTGGTCGCCTTCATCGAAATACAACTCAAACTCAGCGTCCTGGCCTGAGTAGATGTGTAATCCAAGAGGTTCATTAGTGGATTGATCAGCAAATTGTATCTCTGGGCCTATTGGCAGGATCGAACCGGCGCGTACATAAAGCGGGAGTTTTTGGATAGGCGCATCAGCAAGGATGGTTTGACCGCCTTCATAGTACTGACCGGTCCAAAAATCGTACCAACCAGGTCCTATTGGCAGATAAACTGATCTCACTTTTTCTACATTTTCTAACGGCGTTGAATTTATACCATAATACATCGGGCATGTAACAGGGTTGATGAGTAAAGAGGGGCCAAACATAAACTGGTCACGGATTTTATAAGTTCTGGGATCCTCCCGGAAATCGAAAGGCAACATACGCATCATGGTGTAATGGTGATGGGTGACCCAACCCGCCAAAGAGTAGATATAAGGTATAAGCCGGTAGCGTAGCCGCAGCATTAAGACCAGAGCTTCATACATCATCTCCCCAGGCTGCCCGAAGCGCCAAATTTCGCGAGGTGTATCTGTGCCATGCGTGCGGAACATCGGCAAGAAAGCGCCAAATTGGAACCAACGCACAAACAACTCCCGATATCCCAAGTCGTCCACTCCTCGATCATAATCACCGTCCCAAAACCAAAATTCAGGGCGTTTTTGGACAAAATATGCGCCAATATCCACTGTCCAAAAGGGCATCCCGGTAACGCAATAATTCAATCCAGCAGCGATTTGTTTACTTAAGGTAGACCACTTTGCGGTAATATCACCTGACCACACCACAGTCGCATATCGCTGTTGGCCCAGGTAACCCGAACGCGTCAGGTTGACCACACGTTTCGTTGAACCTGATTTTCGCTGCCCTTCATAGATTCCCTGGCTATGTAGCAGGGAATACGCATTGATCAATAGCGGATCTAAGTAGGTTTTGGCCTCACTGACATTCATCCGCATCTGTTCCTCCGGCTCAGGTTTTTCCGCTCCTCGCCAGTCTCCCTCAAAAGGTTCGGTGCAGTCACACCACCACGCATCGATGCCATGCACAAATAACCCTTCTTGCGCTTGTTTCCAAAACCGTTTTCTCGCCTCGGGATTATACGCGTCATAGGTGAATAGATTGCCCAATAAAAATCCGTTCTGAAGCATCTCTTGCCTGTTTTCTCCCCCAGGATTCATGTTGGGCCAGATTGATACCATCAAATGGGCATTCAGGGCATGAATAGTTTGCATCATCTGCTGAGGGTCCGGGAATTGATCTGCTCTCAGGGTTTTTTGTCCCCACTGTTCATCCGGCCAATATTGCCAGTCCAGGGCAATACAGTCCAAAGGTAGGTCCCGCTTCCGGTATTCCCTGACGATGTTGAGTAATTCTTGCTGAGAGACATAGCGTTCTTTTGATTGGATATATCCAAATGCCCATTTGGGCAGCATAGGGGATGTGCCCGTCAGCGTGCGGATGGTGGCGACAATTTGATCAAATTCAGGGCCGTAGATAAAGTAATAATCAAGTTCATCAACCAAATCCATCAACAAGTATGAACCAATGGCATCGTCATGAAAAGTCATCGGTGAATACTGATCAAACACTAGGCCATACCCCCGCGTAGAAATCAACACTGGAATGAAGACCTTCATGTTTTGCTGATACAGATATTGACTCTGGCCTCGTAAATTGAACATCCCTTCTTCATGTGACCCAAGCCCGTATAACGCCTCGCCTTCTGCCCACTCGAATTCCAACTTCGCTTGGTAGGCAGCTTTCTTGACCGTTCTTATTGGGCTTTGGGCATGTATTTTTTCACCATCTGGGGTATATTCCATCTGGATTTCTGTATCCATATTAAAAACGTTGACCACAGCCTCTACTGCTTCTAATGTCTTTCCACCGCGGTCAGGCTCTTTGGTCAGGAGTTTGCCGGAAGAATCTGTGTACATAAACGCCAATGTTTGTTTATCAACCTGAATGGACAAGTCCGATGTTGAGACTATATACCACTGAGGGTTTTCTGTCACTGACAAGGAAGGGAGTTGTCGCGGCTCGAATTGCACCATAAAGCTTTGGTGCCGTTCAAACTCAGGCTTGGTGGAATAACGAATGCGAATGCAGCCTGGTAGATAGGCTGTTATTTGGATATGCCCTTGAGTGTTGCTAAGAAAAAAATTGTTTTCAGAAAAGTGAAAAGGAGACATATTTTTCGTGAGGAGAAATTCGTCTACATTGTGAGCATGGCAATAGAATATGATTTATCTTGGCAAGTTAAACGCTCTGGATATTAAGACAAGTAGATCAGCGAATAGATTATTTTGTGATTTCATGAACATCTCCAGTAATTATCCTTTAACAGCACCTGATGTCAGGCCGGACACAATATACCGCTGCCCTATTAAATAAACTACGATAACAGGCAGAATTGTCAGAACAATATCAGCTGTAACTAGATTCCAACTGGCTTCAAACCTACCGAAGAAATTATATACCGCCAAAGTCATCGGCCACTTTGCTGAGCTCTGTAAGAAATACAATGGAAGTATAAATTCACTCCAAAAGTCTAAAAAGCTTAGAATGGCCGTCGTCACCCACGCAGGTGTAAGTAAAGGGAAAATAACCGTGAAAAAGAGCCTAAAGGGGCTACATCCATCAATAATTGCCGCTTCATCGATTTCCTTTGGTATCGATTCAATGAATGCATATATTAGAAAAACTGAAAAGGAAATTTTCGTAGCTGCATACAGAATTATGACTCCGGATGATGTATTTATCAGATGAGTTGCTTGCATAACCTTCGTTAAGGTTACATAATTTATCGGCATTGCGATCCCTAAAATAATGAAGAAATACAAGAATCGATTGAGCCGGGATCGATTACGAGACAACACAAATGCTGCTGCAGTTGAAAGGACGACGACGAGAATTGTCGCCCCTGTGGCATAAAGCATACTATTTGCAAAAGCAATCCCTAATTTACCTTGCTCAATGACAGTCAAGTAATTTTCTAAGTGAATACTCGTGGGTAACTCTATTCCCATAACTCGAGACTGGACATCATCTTTCAGAGAGTTAACAAAGAGCAAATAGATTGGCACAACCATAATCAGGCTAATCAGGATAGCAAGTAAATTTGCAGGTATAGTTCTAAAATTTTTTACTTTCAACAAGAATTTTTCCTTATAAATCCAAAAAAACTATCACAAGAGACATAACCCAAAATAAAATTTTTTCTATGTTTCCAATTCTTTGTTATGCATCAATTTGAGTAGCCAGTATCCACAAATTGTCATTATTACGAATAACAGTGTTGAAAGCGCGGTGCTGACCCCATAACGTCCTTTGGAGAACTCTTTAAAAACAACCGTGTATACCGTTTCAGTTGCATATCCCGGTCCGCCATTGGTTAACACCCAAACCACGTCGAACACTTTCAAGCCATATAGAAGATTAAGCACTGTGGTTACTGTAAGTGTAGGCATCAACAAAGGAAGTGTTATATTCCATAATTCATCCCATTTATTCGCTCCATCTATTTGAGCAGCTTCATAATACTCTGAGGGAATCACATGCAGACCGGCGATCAAAATCACCATAATAAATCCGACCCCCTTCCAGGTATCCACGAAGATTACAGAATAAAGCGCAATATCTGGATTTGTCAGCCAACGCTGTGCTAAAAAATCCAGGCCAATACCCCTTAAAAACTCATTTAGCATGCCAGTAGTGGGATGTAAAATCGACTTGAATAGAATACCAACAACAAGCATTGGAATAACGGCGGGCAAGTACATAACAACACGATGAAAATTAAAAAATCGCTTTAATCCTTTGGACAATAGCAAAGCCAGTAGTAACGCAAACACAGTTTTTAATGCAATCGTAACTATTGTAAAAATGATTGTGTTACTGATGCTGTTCCAATAATTCTGATGAGAAAAGATTAGTGCAAAGTTTTTGAAGCCTACGAAATCAATTTCCGATGAGTATCTGTTCCAATCCGTAAAAGACAGATAGAAACCCAACAATCCCGGAATGACCATGAACAACGAATATAAAATAATTGCTCCAATAGAAAAATATAATGGATATATCTTGTTTTTCATCTATGATTTCTTAATTCGAGTCTTGGCAAAATGGCTTTTTTGTACCACTTATGGTGGTAATCTGCGCTCAATAATCGCTAAAGATAGTTATACCAAATTCTGTCAAAACTCGAGTTTTTTAATAGAAGGCAAACTAGAGGATATAAGTAATTGTGGGCCTGAATGGTTCCTTGAACAATTATCGGAAATAATTGGTGAATTCCAACAGGCCCACAACAATTTTAACCAATTAACTACAGAATTAACAGAAGATAAAAGTAGCTAGCTGCTACAATGTTGTTATTACTTCCAGGCTGCATCTCCGGCAGCTGTTGCCATATCAGTCCTGCGCTGATCAATGTTTTCCAACACACCTTCTGGGATTATTGCACCTGTGAACATTGCAGTCAAGTCAGTGCCAACATCCATCCACTGGGGATTGACATAATTCACTGCAGTCTGATAGACAGTTCCTTGCTTTGTATATGTATCAATGAACGCCTGCTGGTCTGCCGTCAATTCAGCTGTAACCCCATCAAAGTTGAGCATTGCAAATTGAGGTTCATTATCCAGCATGTACTGCAGGTTTTCAGGCCTGGTCAGGAATTCGAAGTAAGCTTTGGCAGCTGCGATATTTTCTGATCCTGAATATATGAACTTGCTTGGAGCAGCCGGGTTAACATTCCAGATTTGATTATCAGCAAGAGGTATTAAGAAGAAGCCAAAATCATCCTCAGATACATCCGGAAAAGCTGTATGAATCTGACTCGGCAGACCAAATCGATTTACCGTCATGGCATAATCACCACCGGCCATAGCCGCTTCAGTGTTCACAAATTCATTTGAGAGAGCATCGGCCCCAAAGTAACCCTTGTCATACATTTCTTTGAATTGGGTCAGGGCGGTCAACATGGTGGGATTGTTTGCAAAGGTTGCTTGATTTGCATTCAAAGCGTCTGCCAAGCCCGGGTTTGCGGCTTCATAGGCAGGCCCCATTTCAAGGAACCACAAGACATGGTGCCAACCATCAGCGACCGGTTCAAAAACAGGAGTAATTCCTGCATCCAATAGAGTTTGACAGGCAGCAGCAAATTCAGCATAAGTCTTTGGCGCACTGATACCATTATCGGCAAACATAGCCTTGTTGTAAACAATAACCCAGGATCCGCCAATCGTATCCCAGATTGTTAACCCATAGGTAACACCATCCAGGCTGATCTGTTCTACAGATAGCGGGTTCATTCGCTGGACCCACTCTTCATCGGTCAGGGGCACTGCATTCTTTTCAACATTTAGTTGAAGTTGGATGTCAGTTTTCCCGCTCTGGCCACCGAAGATGTCTATCCCTTCGCCTCCAGTTTCAAGTTTGGTTTCCAGAATATTGAAATACTGGTCAGACGGGATAATCTGGAAATCAACGTGAACTCCGGTTTCTGCCTCAAACTTTTTCGCCAATTCCATTTCTGGATCTTTAATCCAATCCTGGCTGGCAAGGTAGGAAATCGTGGTACCCGGCTCAAATTCAGGAGCCTCGGTCGCCTGTACCTCTTCCGTTGGTGCAACAGTTGGCACTGGAGCTTCCGTTGATGCAACAGTTGGCACTGGAGCTTCCGTTGATGCAACAGTTGGCGCTGGTGCTTTTACTGTGGGCGTTTCGGTTGTTGAGATACACCCTGCTGCTATAATAATGGCGAAAGCCATAACCGAAGATATTAGAAAATTTCTGTAACGAAACATCTTTCTCTCCTTTTTATCATTATCGTTGTATACTTATAACGTCGGTCGTACTAGCCTGGCTAGTATGTCGACACAATCGAGAGGTGCTTCTTTCTTTGGAAAGGCGAGGAGCGCTTCTCTTTTTTTCACAAATAACCAAATACACCACCTCCTTCAAAGGCATGTTAGTTACTTTATCAAATTCACCATACTATGCCACTTTCCTAACCAATCCCGTACTAGAACGGATAACTAGTTTAGGTCCCACCAGTAACTGCTTACAGGCATTTGAATTTCTCTCCAATCTATTTATCATTATCTTAGCTGCATCATAGCCCATAGAGAATGCTGGGAAATGCAATGCCGTAAGCGATGGTGATGCCAATTCAACTCCTTGATCATCTGCCAAACCCACAACCGAAATATCATCTGGAATACTCAATCCCAACGATTTAATTGCTGAAAAAATTCCTGCAACTGCTGTGTCAAAGACACTGACAACAGCAGTGATTTCTGGATGTATTTTCAATAGATTCAATGTGGCATGCTTTACATTTTCTAATCCGATATTAGCCTCGCAATAGACCTTTGGCATGTTATATTTAGCACATACCTTTTCATATCCTTCTAAAGCCCTGATATTCGGACCATAGTGATTTCTATCTCGGTTAGGAACAACCGAAATAAATCCGATGTTTCGATGGCCTAAATCTACTAAATAGTCAATAGCAGCAGCCACAGCAGATTCAAAATCAAAATCGACAAAATTCAATCCATCATTATTTTCGCAGCGTCCGATCATCACAAATGGTAAATTATGCTGGCGTAGTAATTTCACCCGCAAATCATCCATTCGAATTTCCATCAGGACCATTCCATCGCACTGGTTTGTGCGATAAAAATCTAAAAGACTATTTTCTTTAAGCGATTGAGTTACCAAATGGAGAGAATAATTGTGCTCTTCACAAGCTGTTGTTGCCCCTTTTATGAAATCGAGAGAGACTTGGGTGGATATAGCTAACTTATAAGGGTAATGCAAAGTAATTACTCTTGTTTTGCCTGATGTTATCTGCTGCCATTGCATGCTACGCGCATACCCCAGTTCGTCAATTACATTTAATACCTTCTGACGTGTCTCTTCCGAGACATCTGGCTTGTGATTCAAGATCCGAGATACCGTGGCCACTGACACATTCGCCAATCTGGCCACATCTCTAATCGTTGCTTTTTTCTTCATATATAATTAAGCAATTCCCAATCTTTAATGTAACTATTACCGTAACTAGTTACAGTTTACACTAAATTTAATTTTTGTCAATAACTTATTATTTTTTCCCCGTGGTTTTTCTTAAAGGTGCGGATGTGTTAAAAAAACAAGCTTCATTGGTAAACTGGGGGGTTCCAAAACAGACTTTCAGCTAGCAGGAGATTAGTGATAAATATGCCAATTACGTTATCACTTGAAGTGTGATAGGGAATGACTATGGCTGAACCGGCTACATCTTTTCCAGCAAGATGCAATGTCGAAACCAACTTATGGTGAAATTGTAAGCAAATGAGAATTACTACGGATCAGTAACGATATCACCCTCTCATACCGCTTGCGTAGATTTCCGTTCAATGATCGAAACTGCCAATACGATTTCTTGTATCCCATCAGTTACCTGCCCATCAAGGCATTCCATCAACCGCTTGGTGGCACGCTGCCCCATCTCGTAGGCTGGTTGAAATGCTACCGTTAAAAAGGGATCTACCACAATAGCAGCGGGTAGGTCGTCGAACCCCACCACCGACATCTCTTCAGGCACAGCCACTCCCGCATCGTGCAAAGCTTTCAACGCTCCGATAGCGATGAAGTTGTTACCGGCAAATAGTGCTGTTGGCCGGGGGCTCATCGCAATCAGATTGCGAGTCATCTGGTACCCACTTTCGAGAGAAAATTCCCCATAAATGATTAATTGGTCTTCCGTTTGCAAACCAGCCTCTTGCAACGCCTGCTGGTATCCGGCGACACGATCATCGGCAGATGATATTCCACTCGGTCCGCTAAGGATGGCAATTCTGCGATGGCCTAATTCCAAGAGCAACTGAACCAGTTGATAAGCACCCCCGCTGGAATCGCAGCGTACCACGTCGACCTCTTTATTTGGCAGTCGCCGGTCCAGTAAAACAACCTTCACATTATGATGGTTCAGTAATTCAATCGGATTCTCTATACTGCGGGCTGGCACCAACAATATCCCATCTACCTGTTTCTGAATCAGAGCTTCCAGGTAGCGATCTTGCTTGCTTGCCGATTCGTCGGTGTTGCAGAAAATCACATTGTAGCCTTCTTCACTGGCAGCATCTTCGACCCCACGTGCCACCGTTGTCCAGAAAGGATTCGTAATATCGGTCAACACCAGCGCCAGAGTACGGGTCCGCTTCGAACGCAAGCTACGCGCAAGGATGTTGGGAACGTAGCCAAGCTGCTCCACAGCCTTGTTCACGCGTTGACGCACTTCAGCACTTGCATATCCAGAGTTATTAATCACTCTCGAAGCGGTAATGGGGGCTACTCTAGCTAATTTGGCTACATCACGGATGGTTGGCATCTGATTTAAGATTATTCCTTGCTATATCGTTTCTAGAAGAGTATAACTGATTATATTCCACTCTTATATAAATGTAGTAAATGAAATTAAAGCTCTGGCTTCATTGGTAAACGTATTCCAAAATGCACCATAATTACAGGAATTAATGGTGTTTCTAGCGAGCGAAGTTCGAAATCTACGCAGATACCAAGATCATATTCGCGAATTGGATTGTATCACCTGTTCTTATTAGCCCGATAGCTTGAGGAACCCGCAATTTTAATTCGATGTGGGGCTCATACGTAATTGGTATTTCACCTCTGGAATTTGCGTACGTTTGCTGTAACTCAAGCGAATTATTCGCGATAAATTCTTCTGCCATATATATCTGTCCAATTACAAAATTAGCTTTCAAGGCTTCAAATACCTCCAACACCGTGGGAATATCATCCACCAGTGAGATGTCCACCATTTCAATCGTCGGCCAATATGGAAAGCCACGATCCGCGATAACCAATGTATTGGTGTGGCGTACCCGTGCGATTAGGGATAAGATATGCGGATTTAGAATACCTTTTATGATCATAGTGCTTTGCCTTCCATTATAGAAATTGTTATCAATACGAATTCCACCAATTGCTTCCCAGGGAACATCCGCTTCCTTGGCTCCGGTATGTGTAAATGGGAGGCCTCACGTTCGGTCGCTTCAGAATCAATGCGCATCAAATTAAGTGTGCTTGTTGTGTTTGCTGCAGTAACTCAACAAGTAATTTCACATCCTGCTCACGTTCGCGAGAACACACCATCACGACATCATTAGTGTCGATGATCACTAGATCTTGTACTCCCATCACGGCGACCAATCGTTTATCTCCAAAAACCAGGGTGTTTTTAGTATCAATTTTTATATGTGGCCCAACGAACACATTATCATCAGCATCTTTGGGTAAAAGTTCGAACAGGTTGCCCCAGCTTCCAATATCCGTCCAGCCAATGTTGACCGGAATAACAACCACTTGTAAAGCGCCTTCCATGATGCCATAATCGATAGTCTCTTTCGATACCCGAGACCAAACTTGTTCTACCACGGTGCTATATTCGGGAGTGCCCAGAGCCGCTTTAACTTCCATCAACTGTGAATAAAAATCCGGCATTTGACGCTTAAATTCTTTCAGAATACGTTTCGCCTGCCACACGAACATACCGCTATTCCAGGAATATTCCTTACTATCTATCATTTCCTGGGCTGTGGAAAGGTCTGGCTTTTCTGTAAAGCGTTCGACAGCATAAAAAGGAATTTCCTTCTCCTCACCCACCAATGGACCTTGGTGGATGTACCCAAAGCCAGTGGAAGGAAACGATGGCTGGATACCCAGGGTTACCAATCTGCCAGCCGCTACCTTTTCTGCGGCAGCTAAAACCTCACAGAAACGCTTTATTTCTGTTATGAAATGATCAGCTGTCAGGATGGCCATGTAAGCTTCAGGGTCATGATCCGCTAAGTGAATGGCGGCTAAACCAATTGCTGGGGCTGTGCCGCGCCCTTCGGGTTCAAGGATAAAATTCTCGACGGGGAGTTCAGGTACTTGTTCCATCAAAATAGCCGCGTGCATAGCCTGGGTGATTACCAATATCTGCTCCGGTGGGAAAATAGGTCTAATCCGTTCCACGGCGTATTGAAACATGGTTTTCTGACCTACGAGTTTGAGAGCCTGTTTTGGGTAGTGTCGTCGGCTGAGCGGCCAAAGCCGGGTTCCGGAGCCTCCAGCCATGATGATTGCGTAATACATGCTCATACTCCCTAGAATCCACGTAATGTGGTGCTTTGCCTTGCTGCCAGCCCTTCTTTGGGAATACGCTTTAAAACAATGTATTCAAGCTCGTGCTCTCGGCAGAATTCCCTTTTCTCCGGTTTATCGCCGTCTTCATTAACAACATAAAAATTCGGCTTGATTTTTTCAATTTCCGGTTCACCGTCCATCCAGCCGCTACCGCTCGAAATCAGGGCTTGTTTCACAAACCGGATGGATTGCACCATGTAACGGCGCTCATCCTCGCATAATAATGGGTGTCCTTCCCCTTTAAGCAGGCGTACATTTTCATCGCTACCAACAACTACATAGAGATCACCCAATTCGGATGTTTCTTCAAAGAAGCGCACATGCCCCGAGTGGAGCCAGTCGTAACAACCAGTCACTAACACCTTCTTCCTGGAAGAAGTGCGATCATCTTTGACCGTGAGAATGGGAAAAATTGCCAAATCCTTCTCTTTTACCATGAAATACTCGATCTCGTGGGATGTGCAGAATTGTAGTTTCGAAAAAGTATCTTCGTTTTCAGGGACCACCCAAGCATCAGGATTAATCCCATCCACTTGGGGAATCTCATCCGGGCTTACAATCCCGTCTACCAAAATCACCCGTTCCACATAACGAATCGACTCCAGAAAATATTGACGCTCTGCCTGCGGGAATTCCGGTCTTCGACCCTCTATGTGTTGATAAACATCATCCGACCACAACAAGATGTGCAGAGGACCAACCTTTGCGGCTTCTTCTAAAAAACGGATATCCCGGGATTGGATATTATTGAAACTTCCGGTGACAACGACTGTTTTCATTTTACGAGTCTAATATTTACTTTAAAACCATTCGGCACCGATTCATTTGAGACAACATAGATGTAGCCGCCTCCACACCCGGAATACATGGCCCCGATATAACGTTTTTGATAATAAGCAAGAATTTCCATCAAATCGATTGTGATGGTGGGGTGGCGGACAGTATTTGGAAGGATGTTCTGCCAACAAATCATACATTCATTCATCGATGCCCCCAACGCTTGAATGTTTTTGGATATGATCGCCTCAAAACAATACTTTCCGGTCTGCCCCAGCCGCTGAATCCAGGCTGGGTCGAGATTTTGCTCTTCCAAAGGATTATATCCCTCTGGCCGCTGGCAGACAGGCACCATGGTGATTACATTTTCCAACCATTTAGCAATGTCAGGATCATTGTTTGACTCAACATGAATAGGGAAATAACCACCTTCAAAACTGAAATCGTAGTCCAAGCGACTTATGCCCGGGTAGATGATTCCCGCCATATCTTGCGAACCAGATGGGGCAGGCTTTCCGTCATTTTCAACGGCGTATAGCTTCCTCATCAAGGAAGCTGGATCACCTTCAGGAATCTCACGACCCCATATTTGCATTGCTACTATGCGAGTGCTGGTCCCCATCCCGCAACGATCCATGAACTGAATTGTGGGTTTCAAAGATACTACTACCATTGAACCAGGTGGTTGCGGGTTATGCCTGGAGATGAATGGTTGATCAATCCAACCACCTGCAAAAGCCATCCGGTAGGGTATGTTCCAATTAAGATTGACTTTATTGGGTTTGAGATCTAAAGTCATTGTTTGCCCAGATGATGCGCTGTTCATGTTTGCGGAGGTGTTCTTGGTGAGCAGGCTACCAAGAACACCTCCCACTGAGGAGAGAAAAACCTGGTCGAATTAATTGTTCTTGTAGCCAGCTGGGGTTGGTTTACCGACTTTGCGGTCTGCATATTGCTGCTTGATCCAGGCGTAGGTTCTCTCCATACCCTTTCGCAGAGGGGTATCGGGTTCCCAGCCCAGGATCTGCTGGATGAATGTGTTATCGCTGTTACGCCCAGCCACACCTCGAGGAGCGTTCAGATCATAATGACGTTCCAGGTTGATACCGGCGATTTCTTCAAGCATGCTGACCAGGGCATTGATCGAGATAAGCTCGTTCGAACCCAAGTTGATGGGAGTTGCAATCAAATCATTGCAGTGTGTGATCAAGTCGATGCCTTTGACGCAATCGTCGATATACATGAAACTGCGGGTCTGATTACCATCGCCCCAGATGGTGATATCATGGCTACCGGTATCCAGGACTTCAATGACTTTGCGGGATAAAGCCGCGGGCGCTTTCTCTCGTCCGCCATCCCAGGTGCCGTTGGGTCCATAGACATTGTGGAAGCGGGCGATGAAGGTTTTCAGGTTGCGTTCAGCCCAATACTCCTGGCAAAACATCTCCGAAATCAGCTTCTCCCAGCCATAACCACGCTCGGACATCGCCGGGTAGGCATCTGACTCTTTGAGAGCCCGTACATTGGGGTCTTCCTGAAGGGTGGTGTTGTAGGCACAGGCAGAGGATGAGAAGAAATAGCGATCCACGCCTGCCCAATAAGAAGCTTCGATCATGTGCGTGTTGATCAAGACACTCCGCAGACATTCTACCCGGAATCGCTCGATGAAACCCATCCCGCCCATATCGGCGGCTAGGTTATAGACTTCAATAGCTCCCTCAACTGCGCGCTTGCAGTTATCCCGATAACTTAAATCTAAAGACAGGCTTTCAACCCCAGGGACTCGTTGGTACCATAGAGGCAGGGGTTTTTTGTCGACGGCGCGAATATTGGTAAAGCTCTGGTCATGGAAATATCTGACCAATGATCCTGCAATAAAGCCACCGGCACCAGCCACGACGATCAAATCGTCCTTTTTAAGAGTAGTCAATGCGGTTGGGTTATTCTTCATACGGATGCTCCTTCCATAGCGTAGTTATATGGTATCGGTACCATATCTTTATAATAGCAGATACAAATACGATTGTCAAGCACCAAAGCTATGTATTTATCAAAGTAACGATAGAAGATTGGATCGGAGAGCGATGACTTGAGAAAGATCTCAAGCAAACCAATACCTGGCTTGAGTAATATTGTGAGGATTAGCTTGCTTGATTAACTCAGGCTACTTACAACATTTAATAATTAACATAATACATTTTCTCTCACACCGCTAACTTCATTTCTCCTCGAAAACGCCTCCCAATCTCATGCAGGTGATCCGTTTTATTTTGTCGCCATACCCCATTTCCATCAGGTTTTTGGGGTGTTCAAATGTAATAACCTAGGAAGGTCTTTTGAGCACGGCACACTTTGCCTACCAGCTCTTATACTCATCCGAATGTTTGCGATATTCGATGGTCTTATCACCCTGAGTTTCAAGAGCGATCTGTGCCTGTTGAAGCGTACGCAAATAATACAATACTCGGCAGGCTTCTTCCAGTGAGACACACCATTGGTAAGCTTCTTCAAGCACTGGGCCGGTAGAGAAGCATCCATGTCCGCGCAGCATGATCAGCTTATACTCGCGCAGCCAATGTGAGGCTAGCTTGGCTACTTCTTTTGATCCAGTAGTGAGTTCGGTTTGAATGATAGGGACTTTTTTAAAGCAGTAAGAGCCTTCGTTACATACTGGGATGATCTCGTCTTGTTCGACCAGAGATAAAGCCACTGCATGTGGTGGATGGACATGAACAATGGCCAATGCAGATGTGTTTTTATAGATAGCGCAATGCACCACCAGCTCGCTCGACGCCAACATCACATTGCTGTCACTCTCCTGCAGACCGGTTTCGATCAAATCCGTTTCGGTCAGGTGCCCGAGCATAGCGCCAGTGCGGGTTATGATAATGCGATCCCCCATGCGCATGCTCATATTGCCGCCGTGCGAGGAAGTAAGACCCCGTATAAACAGATCATTACCAAACATTTGAAATTGATCAAGCATTTGTCGCCTCCTGAGCAATGTCGACCAAGCCCAATGCCTTCAGTTTTTGGGGTGAGGGCACGCCATATGCATCCCAGCCGCGGAAACGATAATATTCCTTCAACATGGGGGCAAGCTGAACAACCTTCCCCTGGCTGGCACCTTTGGTGTGTGGCGTCTCCAGGAAACGCTTCGGAAGAGTATCATCAGCGCTGGTGAAACCCGCCTTCAGATTATAGATACGTTCCAGATTCCAGATGCGTTCCCCGGCGGTAAGCATATCCTGCACTTCATAATGCTCGCCAGTGACAGCAGAAAGCAGGCGGGCGAAGAATTCGTCCCCAATTGCAAAACCGGCAAATTTGCACAAGCCGATCGAATCAATGACTGTACTGGTATGCTGCATGACAATTAAAACACCTGCTTTGCCTGAGGTGGCATGCCTGTTTAACATCTTTGGTACTCCCAACAATTCCGGGCCGAGCATATTACCACGCAGGTGGCATGCACCACGATTGGAAGTGGCATACAACAGTCCCTGTCCCTGCATCCCGCGCGGGTCGTACCCGGGAAATTCCAGCCCCTTGACTTGCATAGCCGTTTCGGGGGCACCGCAGCGTTCAGCCAAACGGCGCGAGCCTTCGGAGAGCCAGTCCCCCACTCCACGGCGGTAAGCCATATCAGTAATCGCTTCTTTGATATGCGTTGTTTCGCCAAAACGCAGGTTCGTCTCTAGCAAATTACGTTCGGCCAGTTCCATGGCACAGGATAGTGTCGCACCGACCGAAATAGTGTCCAATCCGAGACGATTACATAGATAATTGGCTTCAATCAGCGCCTCCAAGTCAGAGATCCCCAGGTTGGACCCCAATGCATATATTGTCTCGTACTCGGGGCCGTCGCCTTTTTCGTTGTCTGTTTTCGTCAGACGCCGACAACCGATGGGGCAGCTCAGGCATGCACTGCGTTTTATCAAATGATGCTCGCGTAGGCGCTCACCGGAAATTTCTTCGGCTTGTTCAAAAACACCATCCTGAAAATTACGCGTGGGCAATACGCCGTAGTTATTCATTATGTTGACCAATACCGATGTGCCAAATTCGGGCAAGCCTTGTGAAGTGCGCGGGGACGCAGAAATCCACTTGCGGGCTTCATATTCTACGAATTCCAATTTAGTAGGGTCTGCAGCGACAGGACGCTCCTTGCCAAAAGCCAGGATAGCTTTCAGGTTTTTACTGCCCATCACTGCGCCGACACCGCCACGACCATAAGCATGGCCTTTGTCATCCATAATAGCGGCCAGCAGAACCTGATTCTCACCCGCCGGGCCGATGCAGACTACTGCGCTATCCTTTGCAGCTAGGTGCTCGACCGTTTCCGGGATATTTTTCCCCCACAGAGCATTCGCTGGATGCAGGCTGGCACCATTGCCATTCACTTCCAGCCACACTGGCTTATCAGACCGTCCATGGATCAGGAGCGCGTCATAGCCAGCCCACTTCAAGCGGGAGCCAAAAGCCGCACCGCTGTTAGAGTCAAAAATGGTATGCGTTAGGGGCGAGAGTGTGCTCAAGCTGGAACGCCCACCAGTCGGTACTGTCGTACCAGTCAGTGGGCCGGTACAAAAGGCCAGCAAATTTTCCGGCCCAAGCGGGTCGATGGTGGGCGGAACTTCACAATGGATAAAATAAGCGCCTAATCCGCGCCCGCCCAGGAAGGCTTTTAAAATATCATGGTCAATCTCTTCGTGGGTAACCTCTCCTGTCGAAAGATTGATACGTAATGCTTTTCCTGTCCAACCATTCATTTAGTATTCCTTTTTATATTCTCATATCTATAATACGCCTCATCCCACTCGGCCTTAGAATAGGGTTTGAATATGGCTACATCAAAAGAATTGCGCACAATAGTGCGGGCATCAGAGAGGGATTTGATCTGCCCGGTTGCAATAGCTTGCACTAAAATATTGCCGATGGCTGTGGCTTCAACCGGACCAGCAAACACCACGCGACCGGTTGCGTTTGCTGCGAACTGGTTTAGTAAATTATTACGCGAGCCGCCACCAATGATGTGAATTACAGGCAACGAACGTCCCAAAAGATTTGAGATCCGATCAGCCACGTTGCGGTATTCCAGAGCCAGGCTTTCCAGAATACAGCGGACAATTTTAGCATGCGTTTCTGGAATAAGCTGGCCTGTCTCACGGCAGAAAGCCTGGATACGACCTGGCATGTCACCAGGGGGCAAAAATCGGGAATCAGAAGGATCAATGAAAGTGCTAAATGACGAGGCGGATGTGGCCAACTGTATCAGATCATTGTATGAATATTGCTGACCACTCTTTGCCCATACCTGGCGGCATTCCTGTAAAATCCACAACCCGATAATATTTTTAAGCAAGCAAATTTTTCCCCCATAACCCCCTTCGTTGGTCAGGTCACAGTCCAGACTTACGCGATTGATGACTGGTTGAACTGATTCAGTGCCCATCAAGGACCAGGTGCCAGAACTCAAGTAAAGGTAATTGTCGGTTGTGGTAGGCACAGCGACGATGGCCGATTGGGTATCATGCGAGGCAACCGCGACTACTTTCACTCCATTTGCACCAACTTTTTTAGCGATATCCGAACGCAAACTACCCAATATAGTTCCTGGTGGAATGATTTCCTTAAAAATGTCAGTGGGTATCCCAAATTTCTTCAGCATACCCAAGGCCCAATAGTTCCTACGCGGATCAAAGCACTGCGTAGTAGTGGCAATCGTTAATTCCGAGGCTTTCACATCTGAAAACCAGAAGTTAAAAAGGTCTGGCATGTTGAGAAACGTGCGTGCTTCCGCCAGTTGTGTGGAACCAGATTTTGCCAGTGACAGTAGTTGATACAGGCTATTAACGGGCATGATCTGGATGCCGGTTTGATCATAGAGTTCAGAGCGGGTGAGAATGGAACAAGCAGCCTCCACCATTCCTTCTGTACGGCGGTCGCGATAGTGGAATGGATTGCCAAGCAGATGGTCGGATGAATCCAGCAGTGCAAAATCTACACCCCAGGTGTCCACGCCAAGACTTACCAGTGCATCCCCAGCTTCCCGGACGGCTAATTCCAACCCTTGCATCATCTCTGACCAAAGATGATGCACATCCCATTGAAGCGAATCTTCCTCCTGGATCGGCCCATTTGAGAAACGATGGATTTCTTGCAGCTCAATCCGATAGGCGAATATCGTGCGGGAATCAGGCTTATCACGCAAGCGGCCGAGCACAACCCGGCCGCTCTCTGCGCCCAGGTCAAAAGCTAGAAAGGCGGGAGGTCCTTTCATAAATTACCCGTATAAAGGCCCGAAGTTAGCACAGGCGCGGTAATCCGCACTTGTGACATCCTCAGTACCAAAGGCATTCCATGCGCTCGGGTGGAACAGAACCGTCTCTTCCAGGTTGTGCATGCACACCGGGATGCGCAGGATTGAAGCGAGCGTGACTAGATCCGCACCGATATGCCCATAACTGACCGCCCCGTGATTGGCACCCCAATTTCCCATGACAGAATATACATCCCGGAATGCCCCACGCCCGGTAAGACGCGGAACAAACCAGTGGGTTGGCCAGGTCGGGTTGGTGCGTTCGTTCAGTTGCCGGTGGACTTCAGTGGGCAAATCCACCGTCCAGCCCTCTGCCAGTTGAAGCACCGGCCCCAATCCTTTTATCAGGTTGAGGCGGCTCATTGTCATTGGCATCCCGCCTTTGGTCAGGAATGTTGACGAGAACCCACCGCCGCGGAAGTACTCTGTGATCGCTGGATACCAGATAGTGGCCTGCAGACATTTCTGAATTTCAGATTCATCGACTTCCCAGAAGGGTTTCATAGCCGGCAGGCCATTTTTTTCTTGCTGACCGGTTGCGTCAAGCGAGGCTGCCCCTGAGTTGATCAGGTGGATTAAACCACCCGCGGCCCGACCGCTCAATTCGATGCCGGTCACCCGCTTGACCGCGGCCGGACTCCAGTATGTGCGCACGTCGGCAAAGATCTGTGCAGTATTGGTCAGCAAGTGTCCAAAAAGCATCGTCACACCATTCAGGCTGTCATTCTCGGTGGCAAAAATAAAGGGAGCACGCGCCCCGTTCCAGTCGAACGAAGAATTAAGAATAGCTTCCATAAAGTCGCCGTTGGGTAAATGATCGGTCCAGTGGCGCTGACCCTGGAAACCGCCCAGGATGGCGTTGTGCCCCATAGCTTCCTCACCCCAACCGAGATCGACCAGGTGCGGGTTGCCAACCATAAGGTCACGGGCGATCAGTGTCATCTTGACTACTGTTTCCCAATCCGCGTCCTTTAAAGCACGGGAGCGCTGCTTTTCAGGTGGGTTGTACTCACTCCCTTCGCGGCAGTTGGCTTTCGTCCAAGCCAAGGCAAGGGTGAATTCATCCCGGTCGTAAATGCCTTCGTTGATGCGGCGGGTGATCTCGGTCATGTCAACTGCCTCGACTCGCATGCCCAGGTAGCTTTCGAAAAAGTTGTGGTCCACGATCGAACCGGCAATGCCCATCGAAACGCCACCTAAAGAAAGGTAGGATCTGCCGCGCAATGCAGCCGCGGCCAGACCTGCACGGGTAAAGCGCAACAGCTTCTCCTGCACATCGGCAGGAATTTCGGTTTCCCCGGAATCCTGCACATCACGACCATAGATGCTGAAGGCTGGCAGACCCTTTTGGTTATGAGCCGCCATCGCCGCAGCCAAGTAAACCGCCCCGGGTCGTTCGGTCCCATTAAATCCCCAGACTGCTTTTGGAATTATTGGATCCATATCCATCGTCTCTGAACCGTAACACCAGCACGGAGTAACCGTTATGGATAATCCAACCCCCTGGCGGGAAAACAAGGCGGCAGTATGCGCAGCCTCTGCAACGCCACCGATGCAAGTATCAGGAATTACACACTCCACACGCGACCCATCCCGGTAGCGCAAATTCCGGCCCAGCACTTCTGCTATAGCTTTTGCCAAAGCCATTGTTGTTCCTTCCAGTGATTCCCGCACCCCCTTACGGCGCCCATCAATCGTGGGGCGAATACCGATTTTTGGATGGTTTTCTGCTTGTATGGCTTGAGGCTGTTTGGATAATGCAGGATTAGCTTTAGTCATGTCGGTTTCTCCTTTTCTCAGGATCAAAACTTTCACATCCAAATCGGTTATTTAACTGACCATGCTCGAGATGGAAATTGGCATGTTTAGTCTGAGCTTTTTTTGACAGTCGAATTGGGAATCAATTATTTTCAATGCGGGAAACACAAGCACTGGAAGCAGCGGAATACAATATGGCGGATAAACCCTGTTCACGTTGTTTGTCCGAAGATTTTAATTAATTACGGTACAAATAATCAAGCAGTTTTCCACTCAGGATTTGTATCTGAACTATCGATTGGATTTCTTTTCAATATGATAGAGGATATCGTATGTTATATGGGGCAGCGTATCTTTCTTTCCTGTCATAATTTTATCAATGTTTCGCACAACCTTATCAGGATATGCTTCAGGGAAACCCAATCCTGGAAATGACCGTCTATATAGCCGACTTTCTATCCAGCGATGTCCTCAGCCTTAGCTTATCGAACTACCCGCTAAGGATTCTCGATCTACTCCTGATCGCAAGAATATTAACGAGGTGTCTGATACTGAATTACAGATCTTACCCTGAAAGCAGGTACTCACTTGGGTGTAAACCGATTCTATCGTCGCCCACTGCAATGCGGCCCATCATGGGCTATCTAATTTGAAGGCGAGACGGCCCGTATACTAAACCGCGGGCCGTCCGCCTTGAGGACTTGTCGTCAGTCGGGGTATAGTGGAGCTTAGTAAAGCACGTTCTTCGCTTCCTGAGTATCAATGTTATCCTTAGTTACCATGATGAATCCGGTGTCGACCCCGGCGGGAACCGTCTTTCCTCCGATAGAAGCATCATAGGCAGTCTTGACTCCCAAGTAACCCATGTTGTAGGAGCTTTGAACAGCAATGGCCTGGAGGGTACCGTCCCTGATGAAGCCTTGTAAGACGCTATTGCCATCAAATCCAATCGCGACAATTTTGCCTGAGAGGCCTGCCTGTGTGATAGCGGTGCCCATGCCGATGGCAGTCGGTTCGTTAGCACCGAAAATGCCTACCAGGTCCGGATTGGCAGCGAGCACGTCCGTTGTCTGGTTGAGCGCAGTGGGCATGTCAGCGTTGGAGTACTGCGTCGCAAGAAGGGTAAACTTCGAGTTCGCCTTAATATAGTCATTGAATCCACCTACGCGCCCGATCTCAGAACCAACGCCGGCAACGTAAGACATGACCTGAATTTTGCCTTCGGTTATTCCGGCCTTGGCGAGCAGGTCGATCATTGTCTTTGCGCAAGCCTCACCCGCTGCCTTGTTGTCTGTTGCAAGGAATGACACATAGTTGGACGCGTCACCGGCAAGCAGCGAATCGATAATGACGACAGGGATACCAGCAGCCTTGGCCTTTTCTACCGCCGGGATGAGGGCATTCACATCCGAAGGAGCAAGTACAATCGCCTTGACGCCACGGTCGATCGCGCTCTCGACGATACTGATCTCCTCGTTGATGTTGCTCTCGGACTGGGCACCAAGGAAGGTGACCGAGAGCTTTGGAGTCTGAGCTTTAAGCTCCTTTTGAGCATCCATGGCTCCCGTCTGCACATTCTGCCAGAAGCTGGAGTTGCCAGTCTTGACAATGACCGCAATCTCCACCGGGCCTTCAGCCACCGGGGCGGTAGTCGCCACTGGGGCGGCAGTCGGGGATCCGCAGGAAATAAGCATCGCCATGGAAACCAGCACTACCGTAACGAACTTTAACTTTCTCATATCATTCTCCTTTTGATTTTTTCCCAGTCCATACGGACTAGGTTTAGTGTCTGCACGTTTAGACGCGAGCCTCGGCGTTGCAGACGCACGAATTTGGGCCGATGCTCATTTGCGGTTCCTGAGTCGGTCAACTGTCACTGCACCAATGACAACAAGCCCGATAACGATCTGCTGCATAAAGTAGTTTGCACCCGACATTGTGAGGCCCACCGTGAGTATTCCGATGATAAAGGATCCGATTACTGTTCCTCCCACTGTGCCCACGCCTCCCATTAGGCTCGCGCCGCCAATAACGGCGGCGGCAATTGCGTTCATCTCATAGCCAACTGCACTGTTGGGCTGGGAGGTGACCATCCGGGAGGCGAGAATGATGCCGACCAAGCCTGCAAGTAGACCGGAGAAGATGTAGTTAATATTTTTGATCCGGTGGATCTTGATCCCGGAAAGCCGTGCCGCTTCTTCATTCGATCCTGTGGCGTAGGTATACCGGCCTAGCCGTGTTTTACTCAAAATGAAGGAAAAGACGAGAGCTACGATAATCATGATAATCACCGGGTAGGATATGCCAGGGAATTTTTGCCCGGTCCCTAAGATAGCGCCATTACCAAGCTCGCCGAAACCTTTCGGTGCTGGCCACGCGTTGGCGTTCGTAATAGTGAGGGCAACCCCTCGTGCGACCATCATCATGCCAAGTGTTGCGATAAACGGAGGAAGCTTCATTTTAGTGATCATGAGCCCATTGAGGAGACCGCATATACCTCCAACGAGCAGACCAATGATCCAGCTGAGCCAAATCGGAACTCCTTCAAGGGCGACCATCACAGCGATCGTTCCAGTAAGGGCGACAACCGATCCGATGGAAAGATCAATGCCACCCGTGATAATGGTGAAGGTTACACCGATGCCCATGAGGGTGATCGCACTTGTCTGCAGGGCAAGAGTGAGGACGGTTCGCACTGTGAAAAAATTATTCGCCGTAAACGAGAAAATGATAAATAGGATGATAACGGCGACAAAAGGAAGAAATTTCATGAGAGTCCTAAGAAGTAATGCACCCCAAAATCGCCCCGATGATCCCGTAATCTCGGGGGATTCTTCCTTAATAGGTTCCGCTATAATATTTCTCATGGTTGCTCACTCGTTAGGGTTAGTTTTTGGCTGGCCATACTTGCGCCTCCTTCTTTGTGAGACATCGCGAGTCTGGACACTCAATTGAGCACCTCATCTGGAGGCGTTTCCGAAGTGGCGAGTGTTGCCGCGAGTTTACCCTCCCAAAGCACCAGGAGGCGTTCGTCAAGCCGAGTATCTCTAGCAGGGCGGAAGAGTCCAGAATGATACCTATACCCCCACGCATATTAGTCAACTGTGACCTCGGGAAAATCATCACGAGCGCCAACTATATAGGCTACCACCCGCTCGCGGAACTCGTGAATATCACCAGTGACAGGATAGTCGCAGACTTTGCGCCCGTGACGTAGCACTATCATTCGGTCACTCACCTGGTAGATATCTTCCAAGCGGTGACTGATGACGATGATCGAACAGCCCTGCGCCTTGAGCTCACGCACCAAATCGAGTACCTTGCCAATGGCTGCCACACTCAGAGCTGCCGTGGGCTCGTCCATGATGATGACCTTAGCATTAAAAGCTGTTGCGCGGGCAATGGCCACCGCCTGGCGCTGGCCACCGGACAGTTGCTCCACATCCAAGCGCATGGATGAGATATCGATCTTGAGACTATCTAGCAAGCGTTTCGTCTCTTGTTCCATGCGGCGGCTGTCAATTACACCAATCATGCCTAGTTTTCGGGACATCGCTTCACGTCCTAGGAAAACGTTGGCTGCCACGTTTAGTTTGTTGACAAGGGCTAAGTCCTGGTACACCATCTCAATGCCTAGGTGACGCGCATACAAAGGATCGCTAATATGTACCTTCTTACCATCGATGAAGATCTCTCCATCATCAGGGATGTAGGCTCCGCTGAGAACCTTCATCAGGGTAGATTTACCGGCAGCGTTATCGCCCACTAACCCCAATACTTCATTGGTGTGCAATATCAGGTCTACCCCGCGAAGCGCCCGGACAGCAGCAAAGCTCTTCTTGATGTTCCGCATTTCCACGACGGGT
>CAZXPK010000040.1:22975-25836 GCA_964642565.1 uncultured Anaerolineaceae bacterium | reverse complement strand
GGTCAATTCATGCTTCATACCCCGGGTTGGAACGTTTTATCAGCATTGCCATTAAATCCTGGCTATCCATGCAAGCCGCCATCGTGCTGGCAGCCAGTACCTCCTTCCCCGAATTGTTGGTAGCCATGCGGGCACTACGGGTGCCACGTCTGCTGGTATCCATCTTTGGGCTGATGTGGCGCTATTTATTCGTGCTGGTGGATGAAGCTACCCGTCTGATTCGTGCCAGGTCAGCTCGCAGCGGGCAAAGCGAGAAACCGGGTGCCAAAACTGGTGGAAATATCTCATGGCGGGCGCGAGTGGCTGGCGGCATGGCAGGCAATCTATTCCTGCGTGCAATTGAACGCAGTGACCGCATCTATATGGCCATGGTCTCACGCGGCTATGATGGTGAGGCGCGTACCTTACCTCTGCCAGATGTTCAGCCGGCCCATTGGGTGATATTGATTGCCAGCCTGAGCTTGCTTGGTTTATTATTAGGATTTGCCTACCTGTTTTGGGGGTAAAACATGCACCACTCGATTGAAATCAAAAACCTGACTTTCTCTTACCCCGATGGGACCATGGCATTGCGCGACGTCTCGCTGAACATCGAGCCAGGTGAGAAAGTGGCTTTAGTAGGACCTAACGGAGCGGGAAAATCCACCCTGATTTTGCACTTGAACGGCATCCTGAGCGGGCAAGGATTTGTGCGTGTATGCAGCCTTGAGGTGATTAAAGAGAACCTGGGTCGGGTGCGTTCGTGCGTGGGGTTGGTATTTCAATCACCTGAAGACCAGTTGTTCTCTCCAACTGTTTTCGATGATGTTGCCTTTGGACCACTCTACCAGGGTCTTTCACCTGCTGAGGTCTTACAGCGCGTGGATCAGTCTTTGGATGCTGTTCATATGCTGAGTTATAAAAAGCGTGTTTCCCATCACCTGAGCATGGGGGAGAAGAAACGTATCGCCATCGCCACGGTGCTATCCATGCACCCGGAGGTGTTAGTCTTGGATGAGCCGACAGGTGGGCTGGACCCGCGTTCACGCCGCTCGCTGATCCACTTGCTACAGGAGCTGCCACTCACCATGCTGGCATCAACCCATGACATGCTCTTGGTGCGAGAGATCTTCCCGCGCATGATCGTCCTGGATGAAGGCAGGGTGGTGGCAGATAGTCCCACTCAGATACTGATGAACGATGCACTACTTCTGGAAGCACATGGCCTCGAGAGACCTTAGAAACTTGAGAAAAAGAAAACAGGCTGGATTGAAACCCAACCAGCCCGTTCTCCAATAATTTCCAAATGAAAGAGTTCAATCGCAGCCCAACCCAGCTGCCTTGCGCAATACCGCCACTTTATCCGTCTGTTCCCATGGGAGATCCAGATCGTCGCGCCCAAAGTGCCCATAAGCAGCCGTCTTGCGAAAGATCGGACGGCGTAGATTTAGATCACGGATGATCGCCCCAGGACGAAGATCGAAATTCTCCATTACTATCCGGGCAATCTGTTCGTCTGGAATCTGACCTGTACCAAAGGTCTCCACATTGACACTCAATGGGTGTGATACGCCAATGGCATACGCCACCTGGATTTCCACCCGGTTAGCCAAACCCGCAGCAACAATATTCTTGGCTGCATATCGTGCGGCATACGCTGCAGAGCGGTCTACTTTGGTTGGGTCCTTGCCACTAAAGCAGCCACCCCCATGCCTGCCCATCCCGCCATAGGTATCAACAATGATCTTGCGTCCTGTCACACCTGAATCGCCCAATGGACCACCAATCACAAACCGACCGGTGGGGTTGACAAAGATCTTGAGCTTTTCATCCACAAGCTCTTTGGGTAGTGTGGGCATGATGACGTGCTCGATTACCGATTCGCTGATCTCCGCATGCGAAACATCGGGTGCGTGTTGGGTGCTGACCAGCACAGTATGCACCCGCTTGGGTTTGCCATAACTGTACTCCACCGTCACCTGGGTCTTCCCATCCGGGCGTAACCAGGGAATGGTCCCATTTTTGCGCACCTCTGCCAGTCGGCGGGCCAATTTATGTGCCAGGTAAATGGGTAATGGCATCAATTGGGGGGTCTCATTGCAGGCGAAACCGAACATCATGCCCTGGTCGCCCGCACCCACTGCATCCACCTCGGCTTCGCTCGTACCAGCCGCTTTGGATTCCATTGAATGATTCACCCCCATAGCGATATCACTCGACTGCTTGGAAATTGCCACCTGAACTGCGCAGGTGTTGCCATCAAAACCCATCTCACTCGAGTCATAACCGATATCCGTGATGATCTTGCGCGTTAGCTCATCAAAATTAATATTGGCGCGCGTAGTGATCTCTCCCAACAGCATGACAAAGCCGGTTTTCGTAGCAGCTTCGCATGCCACCCGCGAATATGGGTCTTGGGCAAGGCAGGCATCCAACACGCCATCGCTAATCTGGTCGCACATTTTATCGGGGTGCCCCTCGGTCACTGATTCAGAAGTGAACAGCAGGCTGGGGGAATTCATAAAAGTATTGCTCATCTATGCCTCCAAAAAAGAACTTGCCCCTTCTAGTCTGGAAAGGGCAAGGAACGAGCGTTCACATGAACTGCCCTCTCATCTTCCAGAATATACCTCTGCCGGAGTTGGCACCTTCGAAGCGATAGATCTGGATCCATTAGCCTTTATCGCTGCCAGGTTGCCGAGGTTTCAAAGGGCCGGTCCCTCCACCTCTCTGGATAAGAGCGCCTTTAGGGGCTGCTAAATTATCGGGCGGATAATACCACGGTTAGAGACAACTGTCAACTTGACCTGTTTCGCCACCCAAAAATATTAAGGTATTCAATCATTAATATTCAATCGCGCTGATCTTGCGCAGCTTCTCCA
>CAZXPK010000040.1:0-22875 GCA_964642565.1 uncultured Anaerolineaceae bacterium | reverse complement strand
TTCCGTGCATACAGCTTGCCCTGGATCTCCCCACCCATGGCACGTAAAGCACAGGCGGCTAACACTCCCTCGGGAGAGCCACCAACACCCAGCAGCACATCGATGCCAGAATCAGGCCAGGCAGTCATCAATGCACCCGATACATCTCCATCCAGGATCAGGCGGATGCGACAGCCCAACCGGCGCACTTCCGTGACCAGCTCTGCATGTCGCGGGCGGTCAAGGATCACCACAGTCAGGTTGTCCAACTCGATATCCTTTGCACGTGCAATTTTCTGTAAGTTGTCTGATACCGGAGCAGTGATATCCACCACACCCTTTGCTTCAGGCCCTACGGCGATTTTATCCATATAGACATAGGGACCAGGGTTGAACATCGTATCGCGTGGGGCTATCGCCACAGTGGCAATTGAGTTGGGTTGCCCGTGCGAAAGTGGACGGGTGCCGTCAATAGGGTCAACCGCAATATCCATTTGGGGTCCATCACCAGCACCAACCTGCTCCCCATGGTATAGCATGGGAGCCTCATCTTTCTCACCTTCACCGATCACGATGACGCCATTCATCTCAATTGTATTCAGCATGTAACGCATGGCATCCACTGAGGCTTTATCGGCAGCTATCTTGTCACCCCGCCCCATGTAGCGACCAGCTGCCAGTGCAGCAGCTTCGGTTACGCGCACAAGCTCCAGTGCCAGGTTACGAGTTGGGACTTCTTTCACGAACACCTCCTGTTTGAGAATAATATGGTTTCTAGAACTCTGCCGGTCAGCTCCACAGCCAGAGGATCATATAATACCCCAGTACCACTGCCCACAACCATGAGTCAATCCGGTCAAACGCTCCACCATGACCGGGCAGTAAACTTCCCGAATCTTTAACCCCCATTTGGCGTTTAATCATGCTCTCCCCCAGGTCGCCCAAAGTGGGGAAGATGCCCATCACCAACCCCACGAGTGCCCCCCGTAGCGGTGTAATGGCAGAATTCGGACCAGCTCCAACCCGCCAGATGGCAGCGAACAGGGCGGTCAGAAGCACTCCAGCAACAATTCCTCCAAGATAGCCTTCCCAGGTTTTCTTGGGGCTCAAACGCGGGCTGAGTTTGTGCTGACCGAATCTTTTCCCGATGAAGTATGCCCCTGCATCTGCAAACCAGACTGCCGGTAGAACAACCAAGATCCACCACTTGCCTTCGGGGAGGTTACGCAGAGAGATAAAGTATGCACCAAACCAGCCTATATAAAACATTCCGGCCAGGGTCACTCCAAAATCAGTCCCTGCCTGGTCGCGACCACGCTCGTATGCCACCAAATGGTAAGTCATGCCAAGCAGGATCAGCAAGCTGATCATCCATGCAGCACTATCAAATCCGTTCAAATTGCGCCCGATCAGGAGGACTAATGTGCCTCCAATAACCAAAACGCCCGCAGGCTGAAGCCCACCGGTGCGAAACAATTCTACATATTCCCAGGCTGCCAGGCACATAAAGATCGCCACCAGGGCAGTTAAATACCAGCCACCAGCCAAAATAGCTGCCATCCCCACTGGCAGCAGGATAATTGTCACCAATAAGCGCTTAACGAGCATGGGATTTTTTACGTTTGATCTGCTCAGCGGTGAGACCATAGCGCCGCTCCCGTTGGCTGTACTCCTCGAGCGCTTTCAGCAATTCCTGACGGTCGAAATCGGGCCAGTACGTGGCGGGGAAATACCATTCGGAATACGCTCCTTGCCAGATGAGGAAATTGCTACCGCGCAGTTCACCCGAGGTGCGTATGATCATGTCTGGGTCAGGCACTCCGGCTGTAAACAAGTATTGGCTCACCAGCTCATCCGATACCTGTTCAGCTCTTACTCCATCCCGGATCATTGCCTGGATGGCACACACAATCTCATCACGGCCCCCATAATTAAACGCGATATTAAGGATCAAACGATCATTGTCTTTCGTGTACTCCATTGCTTCCAGCACTTTTTTCCGAAAGGCCGGTCGCACACGGTCTAACCGTCCAAGATGGCGCAACCTGACACCCTGATCATGCAGCTCCTGGATCTCGCTATCGATCACATTCTCAAAGATCCGCATCAATCCTTGTACTTCTTCACTGGGTCGCCCCCAGTTCTCGGTTGAAAAGGCATAAATCGTCAGGTATTTAATGCCAAACTCGATGCAAGCTTCAATGATACGGCGCAGGTTTTCAGTACCTGCCCGATGACCCGCCATCCGCGGCAAACCGCGCGCCAGTGCCCAACGCCCATTGCCGTCCATGATGATACCAATATGGGCAGGAATTTTTTCCGGCAGAGCGTCCTTCTTTTCAGGGCTCATACTTCCATAATTTCCTTTTCTTTATGCACTCCAACTACATTAACTAATTCGATGTACTTATCCGTTAACTTTTGTAGATTTTCTTCACCCTCTTCGAGCTCATCCTCAGAGATCAATTTCTCATGTTCAAACTCACGCAGGTCTTTTATCCCATCCCGCCTGACGTTGCGCACTGCCACGCGAGCTTCCTCCAACCGGTTGTGAACCAGCTTAACCAGATCACGCCGGCGCTCTTCGGTTAATGCTGGCAGATTCAAGCGAATTACCTTGCCGTCGTTATTAGGAGTCAGACCAAGGTCAGAAGCCATGATCGCCCGCTCAATATTGCGTAATGTGGCTGCATCAAAAGGACGGATCATCAGCATGCGCGATTCAGGAACACTAATCGTTGCCAACTGCATCAATGGCGTCGGCATCCCATAGTATTCGACCGATAATTTCTCGACCAATGCTGGAGAAGCCCGTCCGGTGCGGATACCTGCCAGGTCTTCCTCTAATGCCTCGAGTGCTCCTTTCATGCGCTCTTCAGCTTCGTTATGTGCTTCTTTTAGCATAGAGGCCTCCATATTCGATGAGCTTGGAAAAGCAAACTATCAAAACTGGTGACTAGGTTTGGATTTATATTCTTCCTATAGGATACTCGAAAATAGTCTCAGAGAAAAGGGTAAATTATGGAGAAGAGGCCATAATGACTTTTTTCCCGTCCTCTGTCTGGCTTTCCTGATCATCCGGTAAATCGATCTGCATTTCCATGGGCTTTCGATAGACTGGCTGTATAACCCACCTTATTGGAGACCAGCCTGATCCAAACGCCAGGCCTTATTCCGAGGTTACCAGGGTGCCGACCGGCTCGCCATAAACTGCTTTTAGCAGCGCTCCGGGTTGCCACATATTGAGCACCAGGATGGGCAGGTTATTGTCCATACATAATGAAATGGCAGTACTATCCATTACTTCCAGTCGACGATTAATTGTCTCCATATGGGTCAATTGATCGAAACGCACAGCGTTGGGATTCCGGATCGGGTCCGAGTCATATACTCCATCAACTTTGGTGGCTTTGATCAGCACATCCGCACCAATTTCCATGGCTCTTAGTGCCGCAGCAGTATCGGTGGAGAAATAAGGGTTGCCTGTCCCGCCCCCAAAAATGACCACACGCCCTTTTTCAAGGTGCCGGATGGCTCTGCGACGGATATATGGCTCCGCTACAGCCCGCATTTCCACCGCAGATTGAACGCGAATATACATCCCCATCCGTTCCATGGCATCCATCAGGGCGAGTGCATTCATCACAGTGGCTAACATGCCCATGTAATCGGCTGTGGCTCGGTCCATTCCACGCTGGATGCCTGTCCGACCTCGCCACAAGTTTCCGGCTCCAATAACAATAGCCACATCCACATTTTCCTGGCGCACATCAGCGATAATCTTCGCCACCAATTCCGCTTGTTCGGGGTGAATCCCTAATCCATCTGCCCCACCTAATGTTTCACCACTCAGCTTGAGCAAAATGCGTTTGTATTTTATCACTCGTTCCATCTGAACCTCCCGGGTTGTGCTAGGTGCATGTTGTGCAGCTAATATTTTTTGGTTATCTATATTTTAACAAAAAAGCCAACCCTAAGGTTGGCTATTTACATTAGGATTGAGTTTCTTCACCCACTTCCCAGCGGGCGAATCTTCGGATGACGATGTTCTCACCAATGGCGGCAATGTTTTGGTTGCGTAAATCCTCAAGGGTAATTTCTTCATCACGGACGTAGTTTTGGCGTAGCAGACAGTTATCGTTATAGAACTTCTCCAGCTTGCCTTCCACAATCCGCTCGATAACCTTCTCTGCCTTTCCTTCTGCCACAGCCAGGTTACGCGCTTTCTCACGTTCCTGGTCCAATACCTCAGTGGGAACATCTTCAACACGGACCCACTTGGGTGCACCCGCTGCAATCTGCAATGCCACTTCATGGGCAAACTTGCGGAATGCCGCAGAACGGGCGACAAAGTCTGTCTCGCAATTTACTTCAACCATCACACCCACTCGCCCATTACCATGCGAGTATAACTCCAACATGCCTTCCAACACTTCACGATCAGCGCGTTTGGCAGCTTTTGCCAGGCCTTTTTCGCGCAGGTATTCAATCGCCTTGGTAAAATCTCCATTATAAGTTTCGAGTGCCTTACGACAATCTAGGACGCCTGCTCCCGTCTCTTCACGTAATTGCTTGATTAGTTCAATGCTGATTGCCATCATTATTCCTTCCGCCGTCTACTTTTCTTCTTAGGTTTTTCAACCTCAGCTGCTGACTCTTCGGCTTTTCCCTCTTCAGGTACCGAGACTTCGGTCTCCTTGTCTTCGGCAATTGGTGCTATGGTTTCTTTGCCTTCAATAGCTGTCTCTTCGCCCTCAGTAGCTGTCTCTTCGCCTTCAATAACTGGCTCTTCGACTTCTTCACCAATTAACTCGCTAACTTCTTCCTCTGCAAGCTGGAATTCTTCCCCTTTTTCTTCCTCGAGCTCTTCTACGATCTCTTCGATCTCGGCTTCAGCGATATCCTTAGGGTGTGCCACCAGTTTTGCCAGGGTAGCTTCACCGAGGAGTTCTTCATCGGATAGCTCAGCTTCTTCCACCGCCACCCGGGCGATCGTGCGCGCTTCTTCTTCTACGATCTCTTCCTTGCGTGCTCCCAATCCTTCCAAGGCAGCATCCGCGATTTTACCAACCACCAGCTTGATAGCACGTATGGCATCATCATTCGAAGGGATGACGTAATCGACATTGGAGGGATCGCAATTCGTATCCACCATGGCAACCACGGGGATGTTGAGCAGATTAGCCTCGTGAATAGCGGTAAATTCGCGTGAAACATCAACCACAAATAGCATGTCTGGAGGACGGACCAGCTTGCGCACACCACTTAGAAGACCTTCCAGGCGATCGATCTCACGCATGATGATCAATCCCTCTTTCTTGGTGATGCGACCAAAATCACCGCTATCGCGCATGCGTTCCAGGCGCTCGAGCTCGTTAATCCTCTGACGAATGGTACGCCAGTTGGTCAGTGTGCCACCCAACCAGCGTGCAGTCACATACGGCATGCTGGCGCGTGTTGCCTCAAGCTGGATTGTTTCCTGAGCCTGGCGTTTGGTGCCAACAAATAACACTACTCCCCCGTTTGCAACCGTATCACGAACCACATTGTATGCAATATCCAATGCTTTTGAGGTTTTTTGTAGATCGATGATGTGAATGCCATTGCGTTCGGTAAAAATATAGGGCTTCATGGCCGGGTGCCACTTATGAGTGCGATGCCCAAAGTGGACACCTGATTCCAATAATGACTTCATAGGAACGACTGCCATATTCTACTTTCTCCTTTTGCGTTTTTCCTCCGCCATCCTCATTCCAGCCGGGACCGCCAGTGAGACGTCATCTCACCTGTTCTGCGGCACGCACCAGTTGGTCAGAAAGCGTGTGGGATAATAGTTCACCTGCCTCAGGCAGGCATAACCGCTCCCGCCAAAGGCGGGAGCGGGGTGGAGTATACCATAAATTAGCTGGATTCGTCCAGAAATTTATTCCTCAACCGAAAGTGTTTCAGCAACAGATACACAATTCTGAATTGATAGCCTCTACGGCGTCAAAACCAGGTGCGCTTTGGCTGCGCCCTGCACCTGCTGCTGTTCCCATAGCATAGGAAGGTATTGGATGGTACGCCATAGATCAATCTGATCCGTGTAATTGGCGTGATATGCATGACCCGACTCGCCGGTTGTGATCACCCAGAGGGATAGGGGTAGGTTACTCAAATCAACAATCAACCGCTCCGAGGGAAGCCGGTTGACCTGGAAAGCCATGGCGGGATCAGTTTCCGCTGCATCCCAGCCAGTGGCATTGACGATAGAGCTGCCGCCCGAGGTCCGATAAGGGCCTCGGTTAAAAATGGCTTCAATGGGAGCAACTCCGGATATACCCAGAGACTGGTTATGGAAAGTAACGGTGTGCAGGTCACCCCACGTCCAACGCGAGGCATCCTTCCCGAGTAATTGATCTAAATCAGCCACAGCATTTGAGAATGCCTGCGCAAAGATATCGTCACGCGTCTCAACAGCGGCGGTATTCTTATCATCCCACCACGCGCTGTCAGGGGTCTGGACAAGATGGCGCATGATCTCGAACCAGGTAGAACCACCATCCGGCCAATAATCTTTGGGCAGCTCATCATGGAATGTACCCGCAAGAACCGCCCTCCAAAAAGCATTGTAAACCGCAGGTGCAGCCAGGTCCATTTGGTCCTGAAAATCCCAACCATTTAGTAGGTCTCTCACCTCAATCAGATGTTCATCTTGAAGCGAAAGCTGCATCAGCAAGGGCACCATATAAGCAGCCGAAGCATTATAGTCATCCCCATGCATCTTTTGGATGTATGCTGCATCTATCGGCCCAGGGGCAGTCTCAATCAGCTGAACGATGCGAGCGGCGCGGTAACCATAATCCCATTCATTGGTGATGTAATAGGGATAATTTGCACCAACCACTGCGTTGTTAGCGCTGACGATGTAACCCTCAGGTGGGTTAAAAGCATTGGGAAGCTGGTCGAATGGGATATATCCCTGCCATTCATACTCGTCCGTCCAACCAGGTACGGGGTAGTCACCATAATTACCAGGTAAGCGGATGGGAATATTGCCGGGTGTTTGATAGGCAATATTGCCATCAATATCCGCAAAGACCATATTTTGAGCTGGGACGGTAAAATAAGACGCAGCCTGACGATACTCGTCCCAGTTTTGGGCAATGTCGATCCCAAAAACAGCTTTAAAGATATTGGTCTGCTCTAGGGCTGTCCAGCGCATGGAGATGGCAAAGTTCGTGGGAAGCTCAACCCCCCATTTTTCCTGTTCAATTATCTTAGAATTAGTTCCATCACTAACAATCGGACCATGTCGGGTATATCGCACGGTAAGCTCGAGAGGGGAAGATCCTGCCACCTCAATGGTCTCATGGACCAAAGTCATGTCTTGCCACTGACCATTGACCTCATACTGGTTGGGGTTATCAGGGTTGATTTTTTCGATATACAGGTCAAGCACATCGGGCCCCACATTGGTAAATCCCCAGGCGATTCGGTCGTTGTGACCCACGATTACTCCAGGAACACCAGCAAATGAAAATCCTGTCACGTTATAGGGGCAGCTGGAATTCTTTGGAAAACAATGCAAACCTATTTCGTACCAGATGGAGGGCATCTGCTCACTCAGGTGCATGTCATTGGCGAGGAAGGGTTTCCCCGTAGATGTACGACCCCCCGCAATCACCCAATTATTGGAGCCGATGCCACTGCCGAATGGACCCAAGGTAGATTCCATTTTCGCCATTCTCACAGAAAGAATTTGAAACACTGGGGCCAGATCAACCAATGTCCTTATTCCTTGCGATTGATTCGACGAGCTGCTGGGAGTGACGCTGATTGAATAATTGGGTACCACCAGCGGATGATCAGATGGGTAAGTTGGGAAAAGTTCAGCAACTTGCTCAGTGGTGAGAGTCAGTAATAAGATCGCATGCTCTATCTCTGGAGCCCCCTGGCTGGATAAATCCCAAGCCATGACTTTTCCCCAGGTGAGGGTATTTAGTGGCTGCCAAGGTTCTGGTGAGTAACCAGGGGTGAGCAGCTTGAGGACTGCATATTCCAGGCTGAGTGCCGCGCCTTTATGGTCTGTTAGATAAGCATTCACCCCATCCGCATAAGCCTGCAATTGCGCCAGTTCATCAGCGCTCATCGCCTCCAGCTCTTTCTGAGCTACTCGCGCCCAACCCAGTGTGCGCAGGAAGGTGTCTGTCTCCAGCACCGACTTGCCAAGCATCTCAGACAGCCTGCCCGAGCCAATATGGCGCCAAAAGTCCATCTGCCAGAAACGATCCTGAGCATGGACATATCCTTGGGCAAAGAATAGGTCGTGGGTAGTTTGGGCGTAGATATTGGGAATACCATAATTATCCTGGTAAATATCAACCGGGGAACTTAAACCATTCAGTTTCACTTCGCCGGTAGTTTTTGGGAATGAGCTTCGTGCGAGGTAAACACCAACCGACCCCATAACAATGACAATCACAACCAAAATGCTGATGATGGTAATCAGCACACGCAGGAACTTTGATTTCATATCGCCTCCTTTGGCAAGGAAAGTGGTATTACTGGGTTCCACTATTCAGTTGTCCGGGAGCGGGAATGGATAAAAAGACCCGCCTGAGTGGATATTATCCGTCAAGATATAGGATTTCGCAAGGGAGAATATGAGCGGATCCTTCTATCAGCTGTTGTTTACAAAAAAGAACCGGCATCCGCCGGTTTTATTTGAGCTCAATCCAGAATGATCACAATTCTTGATTTTTAAAAATAAGCCAGGCCGCCAACAGGGGAACTACAATCAATCCTGAGCTGACCGCAAAAGCGGTCCAGGAGGCCGTTGTATCTCCGTGCATCAGGCGCGTACCCCAGGTGATCAATTCCCCTGGCAGATACTTACCTAACCCTGGGATGGCCCCTACCAGCCCAAGGAAGATCATCAAACCCAGCGCTGCACCACCTGCTGCAGCTTGAGATTTGGTGATGGTGCTGCAGAATAAGGTCAGAGCTACAAAAACCAACACATAAACGATCAACAGCGCGTTTAAAACCAGCCAGTGCAGGATATCCATCGCTTCGAACAGGAGCAAGGTGTAATAGTAGCAAGCAATACCAGCTGCAACTAATGTAACCGCAAACATGGTCGCCAGGGCAGCAAACTTGGCGGATAAAAAAGCACCTCTCGGCAACGGTTTCACCAACATCATGGCAGCTGTGCCTTTGTCCTTCTCTTGTGCAATGGCTCCCATGGTGAGCAGCAACGCCAGGATGATGCTAAATTGTCCCATATTCTTTACATATTGTGCAATGGCGTCCCACACCGTCGGGGCTGGGATTACCTTGGATATTTCTGCACCTCCCGGGATGAGAGTGACGATCTCTGGAGTCAATTTGGCGAGCAATGGAGAAGTTAATCCAAAGAAAACCAACACGATCGCCACAACCAAAAGCCGGTAGCTACGGATTAATTCCAGCCACTCCTTGCGAAATGCGATGAATAAACTCATTTCTCCACCTCCTCCTGCCCGACTAGCTGAAGGAAAACATCTTCCAATGAGGGGCGTACAACCTCATACCGGGTCAGGATCAGTCCCGCGTGGGTGATTGAAGCCAGCAGCTCCCTTTTAGCTGTTTCAACATCCTTCACAACCACGCGGGCATCGAGCCCTTGAATTAATATGGTTTTCACCCAAGTCTCCTGCTGCAATACTTTGCTCCAGGGAGTCAATAATGCCTCACTCTGCGCATCCACCTCCACTTCAAAGGCGGGAACGGCATATTGTGCCAAGAGTGCCTCACGCGGAGCAGCAGTCACTAGATTGCCTCGATTGATGATGCCCACCGTATCGCATACCCGTTCCACATCTGCCAAAATATGGGTGGACATGAACACAGTGCACTGTCCGCGCAGCTGCTCGATGAAATCCAGCACTTCCTTACGTCCTACCGGGTCTAGAGCACTGGCTGGCTCATCCAGGAATAGCACCTTAGGGCGGTTTATCAGCGCCTGTGCCAATGCCAGCCGTTGGCGCATGCCGCGTGAGAACCCTCCAATCCGCCGTTTAGCTGCCTCCTCCAGACCAGCCAGCTCCAGGAGCTCTTTGGTTCTGGCGGAACGCACTGTGGTTGGCAATCCGAATACATGTCCCACATACTCCAGGAATTCGCGTGGGGTCATCCATGGGTAAAATGCTGGCTCTTCGGGTAGGAAACCGATCTGCTGGGCGATCTCGCGCCGGTTAGCAGTCACTTCTTTAGCGAACACCCAGGCCTGCCCGCTTGTGGCATGTGCCAGACCGGTGAGGATGCGAATGGTCGTGGTCTTACCTGCCCCATTGGGCCCGAGGAAGCCAAAGACCGTGCCCTCTTCCACGCTCAGGTTCAATCTGTCCAATGCAAGCACTGTCCCAAAAACTTTGCGTAGCTCCTCAGTGCGAATGGTGATCATGGTTCTATTCTTCCCGCCCAACGATGAAATATACAATGGGACCGATGAGCTCACCCAATACGATCACGATTACCCACAGCCATTTGGGTCCACGCGTTTTTTCACGACGGCTCAAATCCACCAAAGCCACGATCATCAGGATTAGCTGAAGCAGGACAAGTGGGATGATAAAGGGGAGCAGTTGGAGAAATCTTTCGAAGGGGGTGATTACTTGTTCCATCCTTCAATCCTTTCTTTATGGTTCAGGGGGCTAGCCTTGTTTTAGTATCACACAGAGAGAATGATATATTTTCAATCAGCGAACAGATGAATTTTCCACTTACTCGCTCATCGCCACCACAAATGCGATGGCATGGTGTTGGGTGTGACTCAAGCTTAGCGACCACGTATTCAAGTGTTGCTCTTCTGCCAATCTCTGCGCTGGACCATGCAGGTTCAGAACCGGCTCACCTAAGGCACCCCGGCAGATCTCAATATCATGCCACGAGATCGTGCCAATGCCTGTGCCAAATGCTTTTGCAACCGCTTCCTTGGCTGCAAACCGGGCTGCCAGAGAGGCCATGTTCTTACCACTTTCAGCTAGCTCGATGGAAGTGAATATGCGTTGCAATAATCGTTGCTCGTATTGGAGGTAAGCAGTAGTAAAACGGTCGATTTCGATTAAGTCTACGCCCGTTCTCAAGCTTGGCATACTATCACCGGTTTATTCTCTTGGTGTATCAAAAGATCCCGCTGTAGCAATCGCCAGACAGTCTGGGTGGAGATAACGTTGGGCAGTCTCCAGGATTTCTGCCGGGGTGATGGCGCGGATCAGATCAGGATAGCGCTGGTAATAATCCAGACCTAAGCTGTAGCGCTCCAGGTTTAGCAGGGCAGATGCGACCCCTGCATTGGATTCAAGCGAGAGGGGTAAACGACCAATATAATTTGCCTGACTGTCAGCCAGCTCCTCATTGGTGACTGGCTCCCGTATAAAACGGCCGATCTCCTGGCGCATCAGCTCAATGACTTTTTCGATGTTGTTCGGGTCAACCCCGGCAAGAAAAAGCCAGGGTCCCGGACCAATCCCACCACTGAGGCTGGATGAGGCATGGTATGCCAGCCCTGATTTCTCCCGAACCGATTCACCAATCCGTCCGTACATTCCGAACTGACCCAGAATATTATTCCCGAGTGAGGCCACCAGGAAGTCGGGAGAGCGACGGGGAGGTCCTGCCACACCTATCATAATGTCCGCTTCAGACTTGTCAGGAATGTTCACCTGGCGGGAAATCGTGCCACTCAATGGCTTCAAAAATGGAAGCTCAGGCTGGATGGGCTGATTTGAATTCTCCCAATCGCCCAAAAAACGGGTGACCGACTCTAGCGCCCGCTCCATACCAACACCGCCGACAATGGAAATGACCATTCCCCTCGGTCCAAAATACTTCTCATGAAATGCAACCAGGTCTTCACGCTTGATCGAGCGAATTGTTTCCGGGTAACCATCTTCGGGCCGTCTGTAAGGGTGCCCGGCATATACCATTTCATCAAATGCAAGCGAAGCTAGTTCAGCGGTATCTTGAGCGCGTATCGCCAGGCCGGTGAGGAGTTGGTCACGCAAGCGTTCCACCTGATCAGCTGGAAAAACTGGCTGGCGTAAAGCTTCTGCCAGGGTTCCAGTGAGTAAATCCAGGTCCTCTGCTAAAGCATGACCATAGAACCCAATTGAATGGGTACCACCATCGATTCCAAGGCTGGCACCACTTGATTCTAGACCGTCATAGATTTGCTGGAAGTCGTGTTGGGTAGTTCCACGCATAAGAGCCAGGGCAGTGAAACCAGCCAAACCCAGCTTTTCGTCTGGTTCAAAAATGGCGCCGGCAGAAAGGTAACCCGTGACCACCACAGAGAGGCTGCTGAGGTTGGGGCGAAAGAGGACTACGCTGCCGTTGGGGAGTTCTCGCCGGACGATATCATCAGGGCCTGGGAGTGAATGGATGGTCAAGGGTCAAATACTCCTGTTGGATACAAGCATGGGTAACAAATGCTTTCAGTCATTATTGACTGGTCGCATTGGGTAGGTACACACCCAGGGTGCGATTCTGGGGTCGCAGGCAAGTCTGGGCAAGTCGCTGGATATCTGCTGGAGTGACCGCGGCCAGGCGTTCGAGGTATGCAGTGAACCAGTCGACAGTGGCAAACATCTCCGCAAATCCCATCCAGTAAGCTAGATTAGAGATTGACTCGCTCCCATAGGCAAAGATGGCGCGTGCTTGTTTTAACGCTCTCTCAAGCTCTACGATAGGCGGAGGAGCATCCTGCAGTTGCTTGATTTCTGCTTCTATAGCGGCGATGCAATCACTGGCAGTATGTTTGGGATGAACGGTGATCACCGTTGTGTAAAGGTATGGATCAATCGTGGCTTGCAATCCTCCATTTACGCTGACCGCCAGCTCTTTCTCCACCAGCGCTTTATACAAGCGGCTGGTTTTATTGGTCACGCCACCCCCGAACATATTTAAATTGGTGGGACCAGTGAGCAAACTATCCAATAGGTTTAGGGCAAAGAAATCAGGATCATCTGCCTTAGGAGCCCGATACGAAACTTGGAGGTAAACCGTCTCACCAGGTCCCTCCACCGACACGCGCCGTTCGCCTGCTTGTGGTGGCTCAATTCGTACCAGGCGCAGCGGCTGTGGACCAGCAGCAAGTGGCTCATAAAGCTCCCGTATGTGCTCAAGTATGCTCTGGGTCTCAAAATCTCCCGCGATGGAAAGGACTGCATTATTAGGGACGTAGTAATTCCGGTAGTGACGGTATATGTCCTCACGTTGCATCGAATACAAGTCGGTCAAATCCCCGATGATCTCATGGTGGTAGGGGTGTACCCGGAATGCCGCGGATTGCACTTCTTCGCTCAGTCGGAAAAGGGGCTCGTTTTCACTTCCCTGACGCTCCGAGATGACCACGGTACGCTCAGAGCTGACTTCATTGGGATCAAACAGGCTATTGAACATTCTGTCAGCTTCCAGTCGCAATGCCAGGTCAATCTTTTCCGCGGGTAAGGTTTCGAAATATGAGGTCCAATCTAAAAAAGTAAAGGCATTCGAATAACCACCTTCGCGTGATACCGCCTTATCCAAGACACCGAGCGGGAATTCAGGCGTGCCCTTAAACATCATATGCTCCACCCAATGTGAAGCACCGGTTTGCCCGGGCACCTCGTCACGTGAGCCAACACGGTACCACATCCATTGGCTGATGATGGGTGAGGTGTGTATCTCTTTCAACAAGACTAGTAAGCCATTGGACAGCGTTAATTTGGTGAGCGATTCATTCATTAGATCATAGCTTCAGATTGTGGTTTTATTTGGGTAGAAATCCAGCCGTCGATAATTTTCAGGATTATTGTTTGCCAAAGAAGATGCTACACATCCAACCAGACCACCATTGGTTGCATAAATAAAATTCTTTTGGAGAATTGAAAGCCGAACCCATTATGGTCTTATAGGGCTCAATTATTCCTTGTAAACCAATAATGGATTGGTGCAAATCGGTCTGTTCAATGGCAATGTCCACTGGAACCTGCAAAGCGACAGGAACCGTTACACTTATAGGAACAGTAGTGTTGACAGGGATGGTCATATTAAAGTCGGCTTGGATGGATGTGCCTGCCGGCATGGTGAGATCGGTCGTTACCGCTGTATTATTCAAGTAGATAACAGCACCAGGAATTCGGGTGTCCTGTGCCAGTGACAATTGCGTGCTCTGATTAATCGGCAGATCAAAGACCACCGGTAGATTATCCTGTAACTGCACCGTCGTCTGAACAGGGACCGTGGTGACAATATGTGCTTTATCCATCAGTGCTAGACTATCGGATGTTCCATTCACCAGGCCTTTTGCGACGAGAGCTTTAAGTTCGAAGAAATTGTGCCCGAATGAGATCAGTATTGCGAGTAAGAGTGCATTTACCATCAACGAAAAAATGCACGCCACCGTCCAGAAGGCAGGTAAATATTTGCCTTGATAGATGAGTTTTTGCAGGCGTGGGGTGCGGAGGTAATGATCTTTGGCATTCGTAAACCACAATTTAACTCGATCGAATGCTTGTTGGATCCGTTCGTTTAAATAACTCTCGGATACGGTCTCTGGTCCTGGTAGAGACTCGGTATTTGTTTCAGCCTGAGCTTCTGGCTGAGGTTCGAATTCAGTTTCCGGTCGGTCCGGTTTGAAATTATCCATGAGTTACCTCCTGAACATGTTAAGCTGAATATAGCACAAACAGGCTGATTAGGAAAGCTTATTATCCTGGATGGGCATGGAGCAAATGAGGTAAACGAATTCGTGATTTTCTCTTGTGAAATTAACCCCCTCAAGCTAAAATATTGAGGGGCGCCTGCTCTGGCGGGAATGAACACTTGCCATGTAAATCTATCTTGCAGGCGAGGTAGAGTAAATTACTCAGACGGCGAAAGCCGTCTTTTTGAGGAGAATAGAATTTGGCAGAGGAAACTTTCGGGAGATACCTCGTTGCAGTCATTGGTGCCGGTCCAGCTGGGCTCTTTGCCTCCAGACTCCTTGCGATGAACGATGTACATGTTGTGCTCCTGAACCGCGATATTATTCCAGGCGGGTTGGCAGAGTACGGCATTTATTTTGACAAGTATAAGATGAAAGAAGGTCTGCGCAAACAGTTCCAACAGATCCTGGATCTCCCCACCATCGATTACTATGGCAACGTCATCGTAGGTGACCATGGGGATTTTCGATTGCCAGATTTGCGTGCCCTGGGCTTTCAGGCATTGTTGGTGACCGTAGGCGCACAAGGGACCAAGTGGTTGGGTCTGCCTGGCGAAAACCTGGTAGGGGTTTATCATGCCAAGGACCTGGTATTTCACTACAATTTATTACCCCCATTCAGCACCAGAGATATCCGGATAGGCAAGCGTGTGGCACTGATCGGTGCAGGGAATGTCATGCTGGATATCGCCCATTGGTTGATCCGTGAGCTGAAGGTGGATGAAGTCATTTCCGTGGTACGCAGAGGTCCAAATGAAGTTAAATTTTCGAAAGAAGAGCTAAAAATCGTAGTGCACAATCTGGACCTGGCAAAATTGTTCTCAGAGATCGAACGTGCCCGGCCCATCGCAGATGAAGTAGGTCAGAATGTGGATGAAGCGAAAGACTATATCCTTTCCGCATTACCCAAAGGGCTGCCTGCAGTCTCAAAGACCCGCTTTTATTTCGACTTTTTGGCTTCGCCTAACCGCATTGTGGGAAATGAGCACGGATACGTCAATGGCCTGGAAGTAGAAGATACCACTCTGGTGTGCTCAGAAGGGGAAGTGCAAGCTAAGAGATTGGGTACAAAGCGTATCCTGGATGTGGACACAGTGATATTCTGCATCGGTGACAAGGTGGATGAATCGTTTGGCTTACCGGTTCGCCATAATGCTTTTGTTAAGCACCCCAACCCCGTTCACCCTGTGGATGGTCTATCCTTCGAAGCCTATGATCCAGATCTAAACCGTCCGGTTGACCGTGTGTTTGTGGCAGGCTGGTCACGCGAGGCCAGCAGCGGATTGGTGGGTGTGGCGCGTAAGGATGGTGAGAATGGCGCTAAGGCCGTATTGGATTATCTCCAAACCGCACCAAGTTTGGTGAATCCAACCAGCATCCTGGACGAATTTACAGCTAAATTGGATAAGCTGAATAAGCCCATCATCCGTAAATCTAATTTGCAAAAGCTGGTTGAAGTTGAGGTTATGGAAGCCGAAAAATCAGGCTTGCCAGCCTATAAATTCCCAACCAACGATGAAATGCTGGCAGCAATGGGGTTTAAAAAGCCCGTTACGGGCTAAGGGTTCTTTCCTGAGACAATACTTACGATTTAAGGTCGCCTATGTGGGGTTGAGGTTTTTTATATGGGATCAGCATGAGCAGACCAATCGCGATAACCACCTCACCTATGATAAAACCAATCTGTTGGTAGGGACCAAATATAGGTACGGTGGGGTAATTATTGCTTCCGAAACCGAATATATCTGCCATGCCACAGGCGACTGCGATGACGTATCCTGTACCTACCAGGCGCAAGCCGATATCTGAGGCGATTGATTTCTGTCCACCGTTCCATAATGCTGCCAGACTGATATATCCCCCCAGGCAAATGATGCCTAGCCCCACAAGAAAAGTGGCAATTTGAACAAAACCGACCACCGGACTGCGATCTAATCCAAACAGTCCCGGCTCAGCACCCAGCAAGTAAACGATGAAACCAAGCATGGTTGCCCCCAAACCTAGACGGATGCGGAATCTCCCGTTCGTCTTACGAACAGGCAGAGCTTCTGTCATAAGACCTCCGGTAAGGTATTTTGAAGATGAACCAGCCAATTTTCGCCAAGGATGGCGCTTATATCAGCCTCAGTATACCCCTTTTGAATCAGAATTGGAATAATTTTACGTAGGTCAGCAATGGTATCAATCTCTATAGGGACCGATGGTAAGCCAAACCCACCATCAAAGTCGCTGCCAATGCCAACGTGCAAGGCATCACCTGCCATCTGGCAGACATAATCCATCTGTCCAACGACGTAATCCAATGTAACACTGGCTCGCCCTCCTGCTTCCTTCCAATTGGGCCGCAGGAAGCTATTAGTTGGTACGATACCAATCGTACCGCCCCTTTCCAGCAAACCCTGGATAACCCGGTCAGTCAGATGCCGGTTGGAGCTTGTTTCTTTCAGTAAAGCCAGAGCATTGGCATGTGAAGCGATGATCGCACCAGGATAGGCATCCAACGCTTGCAATGCAGCTTTTTCATCCATGTGGCTGAGGTCGAGTGTGAAATGGAATTCAGCCATATGCTCCAACAGGGCGTATCCTTCCTTGGTGAGTCCTCCTGGCTCACACGTCCCACCACAGAAGCGCGTCCCCGCCCAGGCTGGCCCAATGATACGCACACCCCGCCGGTACCAATCCTCCAGTTCAGCCGGCTCACGCACGCCTTCTGCACCTTCCATCAAAATCACTAAGCCTACTGGATGTTCCTCGGTATCTTCACGCTGCCAATGGGCCTGGATGGCTTGCAGGTCAGCGCGCTTTTCGATCTTCTGGAACATCGCCGGGTGTTCATTGACCAGTCGATCATAGGCATCCAGCTGGATGCTGTACCGCATATGTGCTTCGTCGTCTGAGGCATAACATTGCTGGTCCCATTCACCCAGCTTACGTCTGACCGGGGCAGCAAACATTGTGGAAAATATGATTGCAACCTTTCCGAGTTGGTAGTCTGGCCAGCCAAGCAGGGTATCCCCATTGACCTGGGGAGCAATCGTTCCTTGTTCACGCTGGCGCGTCTCAGCCGCTGAGACGGTGTAATCCCGCCCAAAGGTAAGCATATTCCAGGCCAGGTCTTGATGGGCATCAATTAAGAGTGGGGTGCTCATGGGGACACTGAGGATAACAGGGTTTGCGATATTTGGCGATCAATTTTTCCCATTGGGTGCTTTAATAACTCAGCCAATGAAACCCAGCGCAGGTCTGCAACCTGAATTGGCCGCGGTTCCCCCTTCAGCAGTGTGCAATGGAAGGCGTAAAGCGTGACTCGAAAATGGGTGTACGCGTGCCGATATACCCCCAGCTGCGCACCGACCTCGATCTCTGCCCCAAGCTCCTCACAGATTTCACGTCGCAGGCAGGTGGGCAGGTCTTCACCTTCCAGCTGCTTGCCGCCCGGGAATTCCCACAAGCCTCCGAGCAAGCCATGGGGAGGCCGGCAGGTGATCAGTACCCACTCGTCCTGCCTGATCACTGCAGCCGTTACAACATGGTGTGGGATGGCTGGTTTGGGAAGAAACACCGGTCGCTGTGCTTGAATTCCTAGTGCCCTCGCCTGGCAGGCATCTTCCAGGGGGCAGTGAACACAATCGGGGGATTTTGGGGTACATAGACAGGCTCCCAGATCCATTAAGGCCTGGTTATACTCCCCAGCCTGACCAACCGGCAAATGTTGAGTTGCCAGTTTCCATAATTCTCGCTCCCCGGCTGTTGAACGGGCATCTATACCTACGTTGAAGTAACGTGCCAGCACCCGGCGAATATTACCATCCAATGTAGGCTCATCGCGACCAAAAGCAATTGAATCAATTGCGGCAGCGGTATAACGCCCCACTCCGGGCAGCTTGCGTAGTAAGCGCGGGTCTTCAGGAAGCTTACCATGATAATCTTGCCACACGATCTGAGCTGCCCGGTGTAGGTTGCGAGCCCGTCCGTAGTAACCCAAGCCCTCCCATATTGATAGCACCTCTTGCAGCGAGACAGCTGCCAATGCCTGGATCCTAGGGAAACGCTGCATCCAACGCTCAAAGTATGGGATGACCGTCTCTACTCGTGTTTGTTGAAGCATGACCTCAGAGACCCAGATGGCGTAAGGGTCGGGATGGCCTCGCCAGGGGAGCCTACGAGCATGGCCGGCATACCAGGCGAGCAAACGCGTGGAGAACAGGTCGGTATCCAGGGTTTGTAGTCCTTTTATGGAGGTAAAGCTACCACTGAAGCGGAATCAGCTATAAAAGATGAAGCCCAGCACAGCAGTGCACAGGATGATGATGGCGGGATTGATTTTCGTGAAGGTCAATAATACGAACGCGGCAGCTACGAAGAGCAGCTTATCCCACCCTTGGGCTAACGCCTGACCCCAACCCAGCTTCTTGGCGCCAAAGACGGTATTCGCCATATCATAAGCCGTCCAGAGCAGCAAACCAACCACCACTGGTCTGACGGCCTGGAGCATGGCTTTAACTGCAACGCTATTCTTAATCCCAAAAAAGAAAACGATCAGGATGAGCATCAGCAGGGTGGTCGGAATGACCGTCCCAATCGCGGCAGAGACAGCCCCCGGTACGCCAGCCAGCTTGTAACCTACATAGGCAGATACCTGGGGAGCGATCGGCCCGGGGATGGCGTTACCTATCGCAACAGCATCTGCAAATTCATCCGGTGTGATCCACGGGACAGGGTCAGTCCTACCTGGGGGCGTCCAGGTGGCATTGGTGGTTTCACGCTGCATTAAGGCGAGTGAAGCTGGACCTCCGCCCCACGAGAACATTGCCACGCGGGTGAAGAGTATGAAAATTTGCCAGAGCAATACCATGTTTGTCATATTCCTCTACACTGAAAGTTAAGATCCAGGTCAACCCAGAATAAAACACCCACGAAAGACCCCTTATGGTTACAAATCTCACATTTGGAAGCCGGTCTTTGCTGGGACAATTTTATATTGGTAGTTTTCGACGTAGTCCAACAACCGGTTGATCAGCCCCTGCCACTCTTTTGTGTCCAGGATGCCCTGCATTGCAGTCAGATCGGGCATCTGTGCGGAGGCCATGATCTGCGGTTGGTCGCCATACATCGTGAGCCAGGCATCCTTTAGCTCCATCCCAAGCTGCTGCACCTGGGGGATGAACTCACGCACCACAAATTCAAAATACTCTTGCTCGCGGCCAGGGGCTATATCCCAGGTCATGATTAATTTGACGGTCACGATGCTACTCCAATTCGATCAATGCTGGTATTCCAGCACGACCACACGTGTCTCTTCAGGAATCATGCTTTTGGTGACTTTGAGTGAAGGCTGGGGTTTGATCGTGCCCAGGCCCATTTCTTTAAGGAATTTACCCAGTGGCGCCAGCTTGAAATTACAAATAGAGGTGCCGTAATGCATGGGGATGACGAAACCAGGCTCCAACAAGCTAACGACTTCAGCTGCTTTGGCAGCATTGAGCCCTCCTCCACCCCCCACAGGCACCAGAATGATGTGCACCGTGCCCAAGGCCTCGATTTCTGTTTGAGTGGGCACGCGCCGTAGGTCTCCAAGGTGTGCCACCGTCACTCCTTCATAATCGAAAACATACAGGGTGTTGCGCGGCTCCTCCACCTCATTCTTTCCGTACCCATTGGTCTGGATGCCGGTAATAAATACATCACCGATCTCGAATTCACCCGGGGTGTTGATCAGATGTGAATAACCCTTAACTCCGGAGGTGTAGCTATGCCCTGGTGCCTCATGGCTCACAGTAACAATATCTGCCCTCAACTTGAGGGCCTCATAACCCGCCACATGACTATCGTAGGGGTCTGTGACGACTGTTGCTAGATTGCGCTCAGTCAGGCGAAAACAGGATAGACCATACCAGGTAATTTCCATGCAACCTCCAATGATGGGTAAATTATATCATTGGCACTCCAGTGGGATCTCTCACTCGGATGAGAACTCGGGGCGCCATGCATGGTATGATAGCTCTGATATGAACCACAATCCACCTGATCTGCATATCAGCAAGTCACCAACCGCCCGGGTGGTGAAAACGGGGGAGGGCAGTTGGCACCTGGAAATCCCAGCCAAGGTGAGTGGTGGGTATCGCCTGGCACAGCTGGATGATCATGGTTCATTGCGGCGGGGTGATTTCCTGTGGAAGCCTCCCCTCACGTTGAGCCTGCAAGCACGCGTTTCCGCCGAAGATCTGCCTGGCACATGGGGGTTTGGCCTATGGAATGACCCTTTTAGCTGCATGCTTGCCTCTAACCGAGTGGTGCCACGTTTCCCGGCACTGCCAGATGCCATCTGGTTTTTCCATGCCTCGCCCCAGAATTACCTCTCTTTCAGGGATGACCTGCCGGCCAATGGTTTCCTGGCAGCCACCTTCAGCTCGAATAAAGTACCTGCTGCTTTGTTGGCATTGGCTTCTCCAATATTGGCGCTAACCCTTATCCCGGGGGCCGCTCAGGTTGTCCGCAGGCTTCTGCAGCGAGTGATCCACCAGGATGCTGTCTTGATCCATACCAACGTAACAGATTGGCATGAGTACATGTTGGAATGGGATGCCGGTCGGGTCAGGATCAGCCTGGATGGGGCAGGACTCCTGCAAACGAATACCGTGCCCCACGGTCCCTTGAGCCTGGTGATCTGGGTCGATAACCAGTATGCCGCTTTACCCCCCGTGGGCAGGCTGAAGTATGGAACCTTGCCTAATCCAGAGCCTGCCTGGATGGAGCTCAGGGATATTACGCTGCGTAATCAACCATAGATAAAATCGGGTATATCCCGCTTAAATGTACCACTGCATTACTTTCACATGAGAGTATAATATACGCTTGCCGGGTAGGAGGCATACCCTAACAATTTAATGCGACCCGTTTATCCCTTCACAGCCATCGTCGGTCAGGAACGCATGAAGCGCTCCCTGGTTTTGAATGCAGTGGATCAGCGTATTGGTGGAGTGCTTATCCGCGGCGAGCGCGGCACTGGTAAATCTACTGCTGCCCGCGCTATGGCAGCCCTGTTACCCGAAATTAAAGTCTTCGTCGATTCACCCTTTAACGACGATCCTGACGCACCCCTCACCTGGTCCGACTGGGTAAAGGAACGTAAATCCCAAGGCATTGACTTGAAAGTGGTCAAGCGCCGCATTGCCTTCATCGACCTGCCCATCAGCGCCACTGAAGACCGTGTGGTAGGCACTCTGGATATCGAGGTCGCCATCCAGAGAGGCGAGCGTATCTTCGAGCCTGGCGTGCTGGCCGCAGCCAACCGTGGCTTGTTATACATTGACGAGGTCAACCTGCTGGATGACCACGTGGTCGACCTGCTGCTGGACTCAGCCGCTATGGGTGTGAATGTGGTCGAGCGCGAAGGTATCTCGTTTGCCCATCCGGCACGCTTTATCCTGGTGGGGACGATGAATCCCGAGGAAGGGGACCTGCGCCCACAGCTGTTAGACCGCTTTGCCCATTCAGCCGAGATCTACGGCATCCGCGAAGCCCGTGAGCGTGTTTTGATCATGGAGCGCAACCTGGCCTTCGAAGAAGACCCGGAGAAATTCCGCAAACAGTGGCTCGATAAGGAAAAAGAGCTTTCCCACCAGATCGAGATGGCACGTGTGTTGGTGGATAAGGTCACCTACAGCAGCCGTGACTTGCTTTCGATCGCCGCTCTCACTGCTTCGCTCAATGTAGAAGGTCACCGGGCAGACCTGGTGATCCTCAAGACGGCGCGTGCCCAGGCTGCCTTCGAAGGACGAAAATCCATCACCGAGCGTGATATTGCCCTGGCTGCCGAGCTGGCTCTACCTCATCGCATCCGGCAAGGGCCATTCCAACAAGCAGTTGTCTCGGAAGATGAGCTTCAAGAACGTATCGAACAACTGCAAGGCTCATCAGTAAGCAGCGGGGAGCCAGAACCAGTGGCGGAGGACGAAGATCATACTCCACACTTTGATAAAAAAAAAAGACCTAAACCTCACCTCGGAACAAGACCAAACGAGTCCGAACCAGAGTGAGCCTACCCGACAGAGTGTCTTCGACGTCGGGAATGCGTATTGGTGGGATGGGGGAGAAAAAGTCAAGGTTGGTGAATCTTTCCGGCCGCGTAATCTGAATACCAATTTGGATCAGCTCTATCGCAAGCGGGCTGGCCGGCGCTCGCG